>JADJNH010000007.1:0-374112 GCA_016714365.1 Candidatus Vicinibacter affinis
ACTTTACAATTATTATATGAAGTGCCGGTGTTAGCCGAAAGTCCAAGAGACGCATCCCCTAATCTTGAATTTAGAAATTTTCCGAATCTATTTCCTCCTTTACCAGATGGATCAGCGGTCTGATTGCCAGCTTTTCCAAAAGTTCCTGATGCGCTTTTACCATTATTATAGACATCAGTTAAGCCAGTATTCTCCCAAGTTCTAACTCCTGATGTTATTGCTGAAGTAGAATAAGACGAAGGGTATAATCCGCCTGTTGAATTAGTTAATTGAGCAAAATTTTCTAAAATTGGATCTGGGTATCGATCTCCATTCATATCAATATAATCTGATCGATTTGTAGATTTCGAAGAGATGGTTCTACTCTTTCCTACTTTGATCCTTCCAGCTGATGCCCTGGAATTAACCGACTTAGTCTTAGAGGTGACATATTTGTTAAGTGAATATGCACCTGTATTATAATTAGAATATTCAAGAAATGGACTATGCAAACTAATCATATCGGTTACATCTTCTTCTGCGCTAATTGCTCGAGCAGAATATTTAGCAACATAATTATGCTTACTAAATCCTCTCCACTTCTGATCAATATATTTTGCACCGTCCTTAATAATCGCTTCTTTAAACGCATATGGTGTTAAAAATAGAAAGTTAGGAAGTTTTAGATCGGTTAATCCGGGAATTAATATTTGTCCTGTTTCTGGGTCAAAATTTTCACCATAGTTTTCATCATCTAAATCATCAATAGTAATATCTGAAAAGATTGATATTTGATCTTCTGTTAAAGTAAACATGGTATCCTTATATGTGTTTATAAGCCTTCCAAAAGAATCATTTAATGCTACATGTTGGCCAGTATCTTGACTTGGATTATATAAGAACTGACCCCATCCACGATAAAAATGACCTTTAGCTTCCTGCAAATCATACAATAGGTTCAAATTTCTTCTTGTGATTTTATTGTTTTTTGCTTCATTTGATCCGGATGTAACATAAGCAGATGTACCAAGATACCCAACCATTTTATCCCAGTTACCTCTAGATTCCAATATTCTTAATAATTCATTTCCATAATAAGATCCGTCACTGTTTAACTCCAATGTCAATATTTTAGAGATTTCATCTGTAAATTTTACTTTAATTGGCGAAGAATTATTTATGGTAATGGAGTTGTTTTTAACGGTTATTATTCTTGTTCCAATGGTTCTTCCATTTTGCTTTACTTTAAAAAATACTTTACCATCTACGCAAACTGAAGCTTCAGATGTACATGTTATGATTTGAGTTTTAATATCAGGTGCAAAATTTAAATGTACATATACCGAGTCAATAATTTTTGTCATTGAACCAATAATGGTATTATAACTTTTCAAGCTTTTTCCATTAGATGGTTTATATGGTAATATATAATTTCTGAATAGTGAATACTTTACCGGCGGGTACACTTCAGATACATCAGTACTATCTATTCCAACAAGTGTAACTATTAATTTTGGATTCCAATTAATACCTTGCCAATCATTATTTGATTGTGAGTAAGCTTCGAATCTAAGGTAATAGGTATTTAAAGTATCTAAAGCCAATGTAAGATTTGGAGGATAAATAGTTCTTACAGCTGATTTAATTCCAATGGAATCTTGCCAAAGCTGCATAACTTCATCAGGATTGTCACCATCCTCTGCCTCAGTAATTTTTAATATTCTAAATTTTATTGAATCTGAATTATCAGCTATGGTAAATGGGTCCCAAGTTATGAGGACTTTAGAGCTATCGCCCGTTGCAGGTAGTGGATAATCGAATTTAGTACTCATCATGAATCCATCAGCATAAGAACTCTTATGCGGTGTAAGGCTAGAATAATCCATTTCCGTATTATCAATTCCAATTCCTGAAATGTGAGTATATCTTACCTCTGGATTCCATCCAATTTCATTATTTGTTGCATTTTCTTTAACATGAAGTCTAAAGTAAATTTTTTGACCTTTTTTTACCCTTAAGTAAGATGTTTCTGTATCTGGTGAATCCTCAGGATTTACGCCTCCTGAAGTATTGTTTTTAATGCAACCTTCAATATATGCTTTGAACTTACCACCTGTTTCAACTTTGAACATATCCGAGTTTTCTTGGGTTAACATAACACTATCACTACTATGATAATAAGCTTGACCATTATTTTTGATTTTGTTCCTAGCAATAATATATCCTGAGGTTGCTCTTAAATCTAATACTCCAGAATTGACTTGATTAAGTAGCAAAAGACTATCCTTACAAGAGATGCAATCTATTCCAATGGAATCACATTCAACGCAATCATTAATTCCATCATCGTCTGAATCAAGTTCACATGAATCAGTTATTTCAGCAGAGACACAATCAAGAGTTCCTGCACTAGTAGGCAAATTATTTATTTCAGTCGGTAAATCATTCGAACTTCCATGATATAGTCGGCATGTACTCTTATCTAACGGAAGCCCTGCTAATCCATAAAATCCGTTTGCATCAGTTTCAATTGAAACTTTAGCATCACTTGTTGTTACGCCATTTTTAATTATAATTTTGCCATCATGCGGTGCTTCCCAAACCTTAACTACATCATAAGCGGGAATATGTATTTCATTTAATGTAGTAATGACTGTATCAGGAATTTCTTTCTCCAATTCACTTCCTACTACAACAAGGTTTTCAGTAGGGTCACTATTCGGTGTAAAATAAACTTCACCAGTCAATCGATTAATATGGTTAAAAAAGACCTTGCCATTAATCGAAATATCTGGAAGTTGATCTCCATTGCCATCTGTAACAAATATTTTAGTAACGTTACTACCTTTACTATAATTTCCACCAGCCGAACCACCAAGTTTTCCATAATTGAATGTTCCAGCTAGACTTAAATCCCATGCTTTGGAATAGGTGTATAATAAGTCATTTGTTGGACTAAAACTACCATCTGGATTCATCGTAAAAATTTCCTTAGGTGTTGTTTCAAATAATTCACTAATTATTGAATCTGAATTTCTCACTACTTTATGAGCGTAATATACGATTCGACCATTGTGTTTTCTTATTATATCTGTCAAGCCATCACCATTAATATCTGCACTTGCTATCAATGTTCCACCTTCTTCCACATTTAAGCCTCCACTTACATCAAGTGATATTTTTCCACCTTTTTTCAATATTTTGCAGCCTACTCCAAAACCCACACCCAATCCAATATTAACGGAATAGCTGACACTAGATCCTAAAGCAGATGAGTTTGGATTATATTCCAGTAAATTGAAATTTCTAAGCGTATTTGAATTGAGTATGCATTCAGAACCCGACATCATAATATTAGGGTCATTGGAAGGCGATAGTCGGTTTGGTTGTTCTGATATTAGTACATATCTGTTAAGGTTTTCACTAACTGTACTGTTTGATTTTACTTGATTGTCCAGGATGGCATTGGTAGAAATGTTAGTACTATTTTTTCTATTTTTTAATTCAGATCCACCGTTTCCTTTTTTAAAAGATTCGCTACTACTACATATCGAATCTACTATAATGGTAAAGTTATTATAGTCGGAAATGATGGAATGATCATATACGCTTTGTAAATATCCACAAAATGGTCCTATAGTATCGGCGGTATAAGGAGAGTATATACTTATTGTCTGTAGTACACTATCACAATCATAATAGTTAATTGTGAATCCTTCATGTGCTCCCCACCTAAAAGTCATCGATACACATTCTTCACACTCATACCCTTGGGCCGGATTATAAAGGTAAGGACAATTATCACAATAAAAACCTATCCCATCTCCATCTCCATCATATTGATCAGGATTTTCCTTATATGGGCAATTATCACATGCATCACCAAGACCATCTTGATCTGAATCGCTCTGATCCGGATTAGACACATTTGGACAATTATCACATGCAGCGCCTAGTCCATCACCATCTGTATCTAAATTATCAGCATTTTGATTTCCTGAAGTGCTTTTGTAATTTGGACAATTATCGCATGCGTCGCCTATGCCATCTTTATCACGATCACTTTGACTATGATTCCAAATATTAACGCAATTATCACAAGCATCTCCAATGCCATCTCCATCTGTATCTAGCTGATTGGGATTCGAAGTATAAGGACAATTATCGCAATTATCTCTAAAGCCATCCCCGTCAGAATCAATATCACCACATTTACTTGTATCAATTAGTTCTTGGAGTGGATTATAAATTAGTGGACTATTGTCACATAAATCAAACCATCCATCCTTATCTGTATCTACATTGCCGCATGAATCAATAGGTTTTAAAGGTATTTCTATAGTTTCTTCATTTTCATCAAATGGATTACACCCATCAATGTCATTGTAATATTCTAAATCATGACTATAAAATAAACTATCTTGAGAATCATATTCAGATATTTTAACTAGTAAAGTTTTAAAAAATTTCCCAGATTGGTAATCCAACTTGTAGGACCTTACTAAATCAGTATTATGATTAACTTTTATTCTAGTTAATAACTGATCATCTGACATTTTAAATCCAAATTTATTATTTATTGTGATGTCCTGTCTTGAATAAGAACCTTCTCCGCCTCTTAGGAATTCAACATTATAATTCCCATTACCCCCATTTGTTCCAGTATAGTATATCTTACTCAAGTATAGATTTATTCCTCCTGCTTCAGGCCCTGAAGCGCTTGTAGTTTTGACATATTCATAATTAATTGTATTACCATACACATCAATTGTTCTCGCTAGCATCCATTGAGCGATCCCAGCATTTGATTTAAGGATAAAATTTGTGTCTAATGCATTTACTCCACCATACCAATTAATAGTGCCATCAGAAGTTGTTACTTTCCATATATAATCTAAGGCTGTGCTACCAATTCTTTCAATCTTACTAAAACTTCCTAGCTTTCTTTCATAAAAAGCAACTGTGCCTGTTTGTCTCGTCCTGAGAGCAGTGTTATACATAGACCCCTCCTTATGTCTATTCGGATTTGATTTATCATTTTGTATTAATTGTTCGCCATTTAGTTGATAAATTTCTGTTTCATTTGTTGGATCGAATACAGGGGTTCCCCACCTAGTATCTAATGTAACTGACATTACAGGCACAGACCATCCAAAACCTGTCCATCCACTTGCCCCATCACTGCTGTAATTAAGTGATACATTGGGTTGCATTCCTTTTCTACCTGCTGGAATATTTATTGGATAAGATATTGATGCATCTCCTTTTTGACTAGCTGTTGGTGGAGCCATAGTATTGATTCCAGATGAAGGATCGGCAGCTTTGATATCAGACATAATCGTGGGAGTAAATGCGGTGGCGGTTGGGCTCTCAGGAATTTGAATAATCCCATTGATATAATCTGTAAAATGATTGGTTCGGATGTAAACCAATTCATTGAGTTGATCAACTGAATCTATATTTACTTCACTCCATGATTTAGTCTTATCATTAAAATAAAAGCTCTTAATATCTTTAATGGTATAGCCATTAGGTATCCTACTTTTCTCATAGGGCAGTTTTATTAAAATATTTTTTTCGAAAACGGTATTGTGTGGAAGGAATCGATATGCAATTCCAGATTTTGTTACATTTAATAATCCGGCATTCATTGGGATTACATCCACCGATCTTAATGGTCTAATGGTTAAATCAAGTTTGCTCTTTATTGATCCAGAATCTAAGTATAAACTTGCGCCATCAATTTTCAATTCAACCATTTGATCCCCAGAAACTGACTTTGACACACTTGTCTGAGTTCTTCTTATCGGAACAATCAAATCATATGTTTTATCATCTTTAACACCTATTTCAAAAACTTTACTTAATTGTGCTTTTGATTCAAGTATTAACATTAACTTCCTGCTTGTTATTTCTTCTTCTGTCAAAGTATGTACAAATTCCAATTCACCATTCTCAATTTCTAATTCAATACCATTTAAAAAAACTTTAGTAATTGAATCCGATAATATGGATCTTAGATAAATTAAATTATGTTCATTAGAATATGCTACATGTGCATTTGATAATTCAAAAATTGATTCTGAATTAATGGGTCTTTTATATATACTTAAATTTCTAATTTTATAAGAACATGATGAATCCACTGATCCGAATCTAATAATGTTCATTCCTGTATTTAACAGCCTTGATTGTAATTTTTCTACTATTAAATTCCAAGCTTTCGATTTAGATATAAAATATCCTCCTTTACTATTTCCGGTATTTATACTTCTTGCCACACTTTCAATGCCATTTACTCCGTATACATCATATTTCATGAAATATTCATAATTTTCATTGACTTCTTGGTTAATATTGACCCGAAAAATGTTGTCTTGAGGAAAGTCAATATGACCATTAATGCCGCCTATTTGTCCTTCTAATAAGTCAGCTTTGAAAATGTTCTCTTCATTATTGTACTCAGTTTCTATTGGATTTAAAATTGAATTCAATTTTAATTTAGTAAATTTTTTAAGTTTATCATCACTAATTGACAATGCAGATGAGTCAAGAACTAATTTTTTATGATCAAGTTTTTTAATATTTTTGTCCCTTGTATCAATAGCAATAAGGGTTTTTGATTCTTTAGGATTATTTGTATTGAATTCATGACTTAATGTATTGGCTTGAACTTGATTTTTTACATGGTCATTCATTTCGTTTTTTGAATTAACTTTCACGATATCAAGACCTTTGTATGGCACGAAAGTCATATTTATTAAAAATAATATAATTCCTAATATGATTATTTTATCAAAGCGACTATTATATGATATTTGATGATTTAGATCTGGTTGAATTGTATCCACAATTCGTATTGTATGAAGTAAAGTATGTTTCATAATCTATCTGGTTAGTGAATAAATCTCATTTGGGAAATAGCAGTTCTAGTTTATAACAATAATTTTACTTGATTTTGAAGCTTTTTCTTGAATTATTTCAAGTATATATACTCCTGAGGTATTTAATTTCTCTTTTACTGAAACAACTCCGTTGACCGAATGACTAATTAAAGACTTGACAAATTTCATTTGTTCAGAGTAAATATTAAAATTCACTGGCCCGTCTTCTAATCCTTTTACAAAGATCTCAAAATAATAACCTGCTCTTATTGGATTTGGGCTAACGGTGATTTCAATTTCCTGCAAAATATATTTATTCCTACAAGTTGATTTGTCAATATTAAAAAATTTATATAGTGTGTCTCTTTGATTGACAATTAACTTAAGGGTATTATTAAAATAAGGTATATTTTCTAATGATATTGACATTTTTCCGGCTAAATCTTTACGATTTGTTGTTACTTCTTTGCCATTAAGATAAATCGCAATATCTTCATGTAGATCATTAATTTCTAAGATAGCATTAGTTAATATTTTAGAGCAATTTTCAACATCCGGATATAATTCCATGTTAATTTTAGGTCCCCATATGAATGTAAAATAGAAGTCACAAGAATTGAACTTCTCATTGATGATGCCCTTGTATGAATTATTTTCCTCTAATTGCAATTTTACCTTGATTGCATCTTTATTTACCCCACTTAAATTTCCCAAACTATTTTTATTGTAAACCAACCATAGAGTATTATTTATAGGGTTGGGTAGGGAGTCTTTTAATTTAATATTGAATTCCAAACCTTCACCCTTTCCTAAGTCACCATTATGTACTATTTGCCATATTCGCTCAACGGATAAATTGTCTGAATTCTCATCTTTTCTTTTGAAGATAGAAGATTTATTATTGTCAGACCAGAACAAATAGGAGTTGTTTAAAATGGTGCTCTTATTGTCATTATTACAAGTTGCAATTTGATTCAACCCAATAGTTAAATTAACATCGCTATATTCATTTCGTGATTGAAGTTGATTAAGGTTTGTATTCTTATCCTTCCCAATTGAAGTTAAATTATGCTCAAAACCTTTATGTTGTAAAGGATCCCAAATAATACCTCCATTTGAATTGTAATAATTGCTCGTTAGTGGAAGTGAGATTCCATATTTTATTGCTAAATAACTTTCAATTTTATTTATTTGCTTTCTATTTAGCAATTTGTCGTAAACAATTATTTCAGCGATACCTCCCTGAAAAGATTCACTTATGACTATACTTTTTTGATTAATTTTAATAATACCATTTGTGTCCAAATTTTTCAATTTTTTAGTACTTTCTACAAATGATAAAATTTTTGGTTTTGTATGTGTATTTTTATAAGCGTATTTATTTCTTGAATTCACACTAGAATCGGTAATGATAATTTCATTATTTTCTGAATAAATGCTTGCAATATTTTCATTATTTTTACTATTAAATACAACAAATAATGAGAATTTATTTAAATTTCCAATTGGAATATTTAAATCATTTTTATTTCCTTCTAATTTCAAGTATTTATTGTAATTAAATGTCTCAGTTGAATTTGACGCTCTACTATCTGATGAATAAAATTGTTTCCATACTAACGGATGATCAACTCCACCTGGGCTTTGCGAATAAATGAAATTGAATACAAGGCAATTAAAGCAAATAAATCCAATGATTAATGTAATCTTATACATGATTAAATTTTTTAAATGAACTACTTTAATTTAAGTTCAATAATTTCAATCCTTTTCAACAATTCACTCAATAGTCTGTCCTTTTCAGCATTTATTTGTTTTTGTTTGCCTAATTCAATATTTAATTCTTCAATTTTAAGCTCTTGTTCTTGAACAGCTTTAACTAATGGAACAACAAATTGTGAATAGCTGAGAGAATACAAATTTTCCTTGTCTTTTGGAATATTAACGCCATCAAAATCATACCCAATTTCCTGACATGTCACTTCGACGTCTTGGGCTAAAAAACCCGTTCTCTTAATATTAGAAGATTCACTAAAATCCGTTTTTCTATAAATCTCTTTTATCGAATCATGCATATTTCGAATTAGATTTTCAGTTATCATTCTTGTATTTACATAATAAGTGACTGGTTTTAGTTTTTTAATAAATTCTAATCCAGGTACATCATCTTTAATATTTGATTTGAACCTTTTGTCAGATAATGTAGACCAAGCTACTTCCCCACCTATTTCAGTGACCGCTGAATTCCCAACCCGAATTTTATTTGAACCTTGAGATACGGCTCCATTTCCTATTGCAGTTGAATTATTCTGGTTAATAGATGATACATCAGCATAGTAACCAATCATCGTATTTTCAATCCCAATAGTGTTTGCAATTCCTGCTCTGTAACCTAAGAAGACATTATTAGTTCCAGTGGAATTAGATCCACCAGCCAAAACACCTATAAATGTATTATAGTTAGCAGTTGAATTATATTTGCCAGCTGAATGCCCTATAAATAAGTTACTGGCACCAGTTGAATTTGTCTTTCCTGTTTCAGAACCAATAAATAAATTTCCAGAAGCAGAAGTATTGTTAATACCTGCATCGGAGCCTATAAATATGTTATCTGAACCAGTATTTGATGCTCCAGTATAATTTTGTGGGCCAATCATAATATTATAACTTCCAGATGTATTGGTTCTTCCCGAATATGCTCCCAAAAGGATGTTCATTTCACCTGTACTATTTGTATTTCCCGAGTAGGCTCCCATAATTAGGTTGTTCTTTCCACTTGTATTTGCTAAAGCTGAACCAGAGCCAATAATAGTATTTTGGTATCCAGTAGAATTTACTTTTCCACTTTCCATGCCGACAAATACATTATCATAGCCTGTTGTATTTGAGGTTCCAGCTTGTGATCCTAAAAATACATTTTTGCTTCCGGTACTGTTTTTTCCTGCTTCATAACCTACCAAAACATTCTCATAGCCACTGGAGTTAGTTAGACCAGCTCTTGATCCTAGAAAGACATTTTTATCTCCTGTTGTTGTCGCCCCTCCTGAGTTATATCCAATACAGATATTGTCAGTTGCTGTCGTATTCGCATCACCAGCAAAATTCCCAAGGAATAGATTAAACGCCCCTGTGGTATTTGAAAGGCCAGCGTCGTACCCCATAAATAAATTATGGTTTGCAGTTGTATTAGCCGACCCGGCATTAGTTCCTAGAAATAGATTCGAAGACCCAGTTGTATTATGATCGCCAGCTGATTTTCCAAAAAAGAGATTATCAGAACCTGAGGTATTTGCTATACCTGAATTTATGCCAAAAAACATATTATATGATCCTGTTGTATTTGAATTGCCTGCGTCATTACCAATTGCCATATTTAATTGCGAACCGGCCCCAAAATTTTGTCCAATTCGTCCACCAACATGAAATTTAGATGTTGCATTGGATGATCCAATTGAAACTGTAGTTCCATTATCTGTAATTTGACTATTTCCAAGTGTGGTTGAATTTGGTGTCCACTTTGGTATTGCATTCACAGTTCCTGATCCAGCAATACCAATAGGCAAATAGACTGTACTGTTATTGGGTATTAATGTTAATGCGCCACTTGATGTATCATAGGATAGTGTACTTGAATTAATAAGTGTTAAGTTTGAGCCAGATAATTGTAAATCAATTCCTGTTGAAGAACCACCTGTAAGAGTCACGTCTGAGCCAGTTGAGGAATTCAATGTATATACATTACTTGATCCTGTAAATGATAAATCAGTTGGAGAGTCCGCAGGTAAATTAAATGAACCGCCGTTTTTACTTAGACTTACAGTATTACCTGATAATGAAATAACTTGAATCTCATTTAAGGAATCTAAATCATTTCCACAGGAAACCCAGTTTGAACCATCCCACCAGAATGTCTTCTTAAAATAAGTGTCATAAACTTCAAGCCCGGGAACCTTATTAGCGATTGCTTTTCGAGCTGCAGTATCCATTCTGGGTTTCAAAAATCCTTTATTAGTACTATGCACTTCAAGCTTTGCAGATGGTGTTATGGTGTCTGTGCCAATTCCAACACTACTAATTCCATTTACTTTTACTTGTGCATAGTTTGTAACCAATAATGAACATTGGAAAATAAGTATAAAAAGATATTTTTTCATAAATTCAAATTTAAAGCTTAACATATTTACAATTTAATAATTTAATTCCACAATATTTGCTTAGAAGCGAGCATAAAATGCCAGCCTTCAATCTAAAAAGATTTGAACGCAAATATTTTCAATGAATAGCAACACACTGTTTGGTGATAACCATACAGAAAAAATAATATTTTAGAAAAACAACTGTGTTAAATTATGTCTATAAAATACCGAATCCGAACTAATCTTTTGCGAGTTAGTGAAATCAAATAATCATTGTCTTGTATTATTACGAACAAAATACACTACATAATTCAGTTGTTTCTTTTCATTTTAAAATCTTTCAATTTTAGATTCATGTAATTAATTTTTAGTACAATAAAATGAATAGAATTTGACAATAGAGGCTATTACATCCTTAGGCAATGATTGTTCATTCAATACAAACCAAAAGCCTATACCACATCTATCAAATAGACATAAGCCTATCGTAGGATCATTTTAAAATTTGTTTTGAAATTAGAAATGGGTTAATAATACTTCTCAAATACTTAGTAGGCATAGTGTTAATACCAAGTCATGTCTCTCTTTTCTTAATATTTCAGCAATAAACAAATGTAAAATGCTTATAAATAAAATCCTAATTTTTTGTAAAGTATTTTTAAATATTTATTTAACATATTTGTACTAGAATAAATATCAACAAGTTAATTTAATATCTAAAAAATATATATTACCAATTGTTACTTCAGAATTTATATTGACATTTGTAATACTCCTCAAATGGCGCACAGAGGTTTAGATAAAAAAAAACTTAAATTTACTAAACCTTATGAAACAAACACGTCGTAAATTTACTTCAGGTTTTAAAGCCTTGGTTGCTTTAGAAGCCATAAAAAACAAAAAGACATTTGCTGAATTAAGTAGGCAATTTGATGTCAATGCTGTTCTGATTTCCAAATGAAAGACAGAATGTCTAGAGAATCTTGGATCTGTTTTTGAAATGGTAAAATCTACTTCTGACAACTCAGAGAATGTAGAAATCGGGAAGCTTTATGCTTAAATCGGGTAATTGAAGATCGAGACACTTTTCTCAATAATCAGGGTGAATTTTTAATTTTAAGGACTGGTTCTTTATCCACTTTTAACGCGAATTAAATCTTAGAGCATTCATATTTTAATCCCACTGTATCTTCAAAGTACCTCAAAAAAATTGATCCGGTAAAATTACCGTCATCGCTTTACCAACTTAGAGGTGTAAGTAGATTTTTCTGTTTCCGCAACAACCAAATAGATTCCTTCAAGAAGGTCTGCAATTGAAAATTCTGTCTCAGAGTGTATCGCCACCAACTTACCATCCAATGCATAAATCTTAATTCTCTGAATTCTTTGCTTATCCAAGTAGATTTTTACCAAATCTGAAGCAGGAATCGGCAAGATGCTCATCTTACTCTTTATATTATCAGCGTTAATAACTCCTACTGGAAAATTTATCAAAACAGATAAGAGTTGTTCAGCAATGAGTCTTGGAGGTGCCGGATTGGAATTTAACAATACGGATATAAAAGCTCCTGACAAAGTATCAAATAATACGTAGGATCTATAGCCCCGGATATCTCCACCATGAGCATAACACACTCTTCCACCTAATACGTCCAGCGAAATCCCAAATCCATAATTTCCTGTTCCAACAAAAGTAGTGAGCTCCTTAAAAGATTGGGGTTGCAAGAATTGACCTTTCATTAATTTCTGATACCAAACTACCATTTCTCTTGCCGTTGAATACATCGCGCCCGCAGAATACGCAGCACTGTTCAAAGAGGTCCGTGGAACGGAACCGATGTCTATTCCATTTTGCCAGGGATTGGCCAGTGTGCCTACTGATGATTCCAGTACATCAAAAAATGTATGCTCCAATTTAAGAGGATCTAAAATTAATGATCTTATTAATTGGGCTATTGTCAATCCTGTAACTCTTTCTGCTACCATACCCGCAAGAAGATAATTGGTATTGCAATAATTCCATGTAGTCCCCGGAGATGCTAAGGCCGGACCAACCCATTGAATCAACTCTTCCGACGTAAAGACTCGGTTTGGATCGCTCAAGATTGAATCCGGGTAACCTCTGATATTGTTGTAATCTGCCAGACCACTGGTGTGATTTAAAAGTTGTCTGATGGTAATGTCAGGATCTATGTTTTTGTAATTTGGCAACCACCGGTGCAATGAATCATCTACACTTAAAATACCTTGTTCAGCAAGTTTGAGCAGCACTACTGCCGTAAATAATTTAGTGTTGCTGCCAATACCAAATTCCATATCAGGATCTATCGGCACGGAAGCAAATGAAACCCCACTTGTGCCATTCCAGATACCCTCACCAGGAAAATATACAGATACTGAGATACCCTTTATTCTATAAGCATTTTTTAAACTATCTATTTTGATTTGTAGTTGAGTAGCCAAGATTGGATTAAATACCTGGGCCTCCAAAATATTTATCCAAGCCAATCCAATCAGAAATACTTTTAACAGGTTTTTCATTCCATACTTTTTAAAACAAATTGTTTCAATCCTTCTGAAACTTCAATCGTTCCCTCACAAAATAATTCAGATAAAATTCCATTTTCATTTGTACCAACTTCCACTGTTCATCCAACTCCTCAGAAGAGGTTTCAATGGGGAGACCATGAATTAATTGTTCAAGATCAAACAAACTGAATCGCCGCAGGCTGTTTACCAGCTTGTGAAGTATTCTATCTCTGAGCCCCGCATCATGCTGATCTACGGCGGTCTTAAAACTACTCATCGCATCTTGCCACTCAGATATCAGGATTTCCAGTGCCCGCAACACTTTATCTTTTTGAAAATCATAATCCCGATACAACACTTCCACATCCGGTGCCGGATAAGTTTGCAGTGCTGCCAACTCATTAACGCGCTGAATTAATTTCTGAGGGCTCACCGGTTTTTGTATAACGGCATCAAATATTTCCTCTCCCTCAGTGCTGACCCTTGTAATGTCGTGTGCACCTGTGACGCATACGATCGCGCCTCCTTCTGCTTTAAATTTTCTGAGTTCACTCAGATGATCCACAATCTTATAATCATCAAAATTATAATCCGTAAGTATGAGTTCAAACAAAAGACCGGGAGAAAGTTCTCTGAGGTCATCGGGGTGATGGAGCTGCACATATTTTATTCCGGGCTTATCAAAAATATGCTTGTACAATAACTGGATCTGCGGATCATCGTCTATTACTAAAATATTTCTGTAACGATCGTCAATACTTACCGGAAGAGAAGATTTGCTGACATTTGATTTTTGGTCCAGCACTTTCAGTTCCATTGCAAAGGAAAAATCAGATCCTTTGCTTAACTCCGATTTAATTTCCAGTTTGCTGCCAAACAAATCAAGCATCTGCACGACAATCGGTAAGCCTAATCCTACCCCATGAATGTTGCTGATGCCTTGACCGGAATCCATTTTCTGGAATCGCTGATGAATCAAACTAATCTGATCTGCCTGTATACCGATGCCCGTATCGGAAACTTCAAAAAATAATTTAAACTGTCCATCCTGAACTTGGCTACCCTTTACCTTCAGTGTTATCTTACCTCCAGCATGTGTAAACTTCAGTGCATTGGACAGCAGGTTGTTGATGATCTGACTGAGTCTCAACCCATCAGTTTTAAAAACCTTTCCCTCTATTGTCTTGTCTAAAATTAATTCCAGCTCAATTTTTTTGGTCCTTGCTTCAAACAAATATGCTTTGTGTATTTGTTGCAGCAACTGATCCAATTGAATCGGTTCACTTTGCAAAGTAATTTGTCCTTCTTTCAGTTTTGAATAATCGAGTACATCGTTGACCAGGGCCAGTAAATTATCCGAACTGAATTTCAAGCTTTCTATTAAGGGCAATTGCTCAGACTTTGGATTGTTTTCAGCAAGCATTCTGGACATGCCGATGATGGTATGCAAAGGGTTGCGAATCTCATGACTCATGTTCTGCAGAAATTCTTCTTTTTGCCTGTTTGCTTCTTCCGCTTCATCTCTTGCTTTGGCAAGGGTATGAATATTTTGCTGGATAGTCTGTGACATGGAAGAAAAACTGCGCGCCAGCATTCCTATTTCATCGTTCTGATGAATGGGTAGTTTTTCGGTTGAGAGATTTTGTCCAAAACTCGTCATGGATTTGGTGATGGATTCCAAACTCAAGGTCTGTTTTCTTAACCACCACAATGCTAAAAAAACAACTGCCAATACTATGAATAAAGTAATCAATAAAATGGACCCCTGCCATCGGTAGAAAGGCACCAATAATGTTTCCCTGGAGGCTTGCAAGCCCAGTATCAGGAAATAATCCTTCCGTGGATAATTAATTTTTTTATACGCCAACAGATTTTTTTCTGTAGCAGAGGAGTATATTTTTAATTGATCAGACTGCAAATTTTTAATGTCAATTTTCAAATCCACAAATCCCGCAGGCTGTAAATTGTGCTCAAATCCAAACTCTTTTGCGGGATCAGGATGTGTAAGATAATATCCCTGATGGTTCATCAGATAGAGTTCAAATTCTTTTGGAACCGTCTTCTTTAATTCATCCAGAAAGGCATTCAGATTGGCATTGATGATGATGATTCCAAAAGTAGTATCCTGTATAAAAATCGGACAGGCCACTCTCAGTGTGCTCATCTGTGGATTACTTATTTTTCCATGTTCCTTGTTCAGGTCAATCACTGAAAAATAAACGGAATCTTCCGGGTAAGTCAAAGTCTCCTGAAAATAAGAACTGAATCCCTTTTGTTGCAGCTGATCGCGCTGCACCAGGTGGATTCCTTTTTCGAATTGATCTACGCGGATAATTTCTTGTCCGGCATTTTCCTTACCAATGATTCGCAATTGCGCATAGTCAGGTCGGCTGGACATAAAACTGATGTAATCTTCTCCAAGTTTATTTCTCATCAATGGTACTCCTGACTGATACATGCTTTTGATGTAATCTTTCAGAAAAGCACTGCGCGAAAGAAAGAGTATGTCTTTTCGGATGTTGTTGATGTATGAATTGATTTTTACATCCAGGATCTCGACGGTATGTGACAATTGTTGTTCGGAAGAAGAAATGACTATGTTGGAACTTATGCGGTAGAGGAAAAAACCTATCAGCGAACTACTCAACAAAATGAGCAGGATGTACACCACTGCATTTTTTACGGCCAGTGAAACAAAACGATCTTTTCCAAATATATTCATTCACTCAAAGTTAATGGATCCTGAGCTTGTATTCTATTTTCTTCCAAAATCCGCCGGGATCTCACCCCAGATTTCTGTCTCCCATTTGATGATGGGATTGGAATATGTGTTTTGATTCAACCACTGGGTGGCTCTGTTCAGCAAATCCAAAATAGCCTTGTTGCTTGCATTAAATTCAATTTTGGTGTTTGGAATTTTTCGTTTTACCCAACTCATGGCTGTTTTAGAATCTGTATAGATCGGTGTCTGGTGTTTGTTTAATTTTTTAAGCAGGGCAAGTGCATGGACCAGGGCCAGAAATTCCCCAATGTTGTTGGTGCCGTGCACAAAGGGCCCCTGATGAAACAGTTCGACACCGGTATAGGGATCCACTCCTCTGTATTCCATTTTGCCCGGGTTGCCTTGACAGGCAGCATCCACCGTGATACTTCCTACAGGCACCACTTTTTTCCAATCCTGCGGCCTCTGGGACGTTGCTTTGACTTTTTGACTGCCGGAGTAAGAATAGCCTGAGAGGTAGGCATCATTGGCTTCATCCAGCGATTCAAAGGATTTGTATTTTGCATCGGGGTATGCTTTGACTTGCTTCAGGCAATCTTCCCAGCTGTGGTACACGCCCGGAGTCTGCCCCTGCCAAACCACGTAAAATTTTTTCTTCGCTTTCAAGAATTTTCCAGATTGAGTAATTTAATCTTCAAAGACATCTGTCTCCTGAGTAGACTTGACCAAGGCAGTGAATTTGCCCATGTACCGGGTAGCTTTTACAATGTGGTTGTCGATCCAGTGATAATTTCCGCCTCGTGGTTTTCCCATGATCAGACCATGATAACGAAAGCCACATTTCTTCAGCCATTGATCCGTAATGTCTCTAAGATCTTCCGTTCTGCTGGTAAAAAAATAAATGAGGTGTCCTTCTTCATACCATTTGTTCAACATCTCCAATGCATCCGGATATGGAGCAACTGTTTTCATTCTCTCCGGCTCTTCATTGGGCACATCATCACAAATGGTACCATCAATATCAATCAAAAAATTCTTGATGCCTTCGCCAAGCATGGGACTCTTTCTTTGTCCGTTTTCGTCCGTTTCAAAAATCAATTGATTGTTGTTCATCATGAAAAATATTTTATTTCCCTTGTTCCCTTATGCATCCTTTCAATATTAAGTCTACATTTAAAATTAGCTAATTATCACATTATTAGCTCATTCATTAGCTAATTAACTAATTAACTAATTCTTCAACCATTTATCCAGCCAGCCAAAATATTCTTTCTGCCAGAGCAATCCATTTTGTGGCGTTTGAATCCAGTGCCCTTCTTCCGGGAATAGAACCAATCTGCTTGGTATGTTTTTCAATTGTGCAGCCTGGTAGGCTTGCAGTCCTTCGCTGACAGGTACCCGAAAATCTTTTTCTCCATGCATGACCATGATCGGAGTATCCCAATTTTGTACATACTTGTGCGGTGAAAATTTTTCATATTGCATGGCGTGGGCTTTATCCCAGAAAGGTCCACCAAAATCATAATTTACAAACCACATTTCTTCGGTAGTTCCGTACATGGATTCCAGATTATAGACACCACAATGAGAGATGAAACATTTAAATCGCTTGTTGTGATTTCCTGCTAGGTAGTAAACGGAATATCCGCCAAAACTTGCACCAACGGCTCCCAATCTATCTTTATCAACAAAAGGTTCCTTGGCTGCATCGTCGATGGCACTCAAATAGTCTTTCATGCATTGTCCTCCCCAATCTTTGGAGATGGCAAGATTCCACTCATGACCAAAACCAGGCATCCCTCTGCGGCAAGGTGCCACAATCACATAACCCTTGGAGGCCATCAACTGGAGATTCCAGCGATAAGAAAAAAATTGGCTCACGGTGGATTGCGGTCCACCCTGACAATACAACAAGGTAGGATATTTTTTCTTTGGATCAAAGTCCGGAGGAAGAATCGTCCATACCAACATTTTTTTACCATCCGTAGTCTGAATCCATTTTTGCCGGACCTCTGCTTTTTTGATTTTATCCCAGATGCTTTTGTTAATCTGCGTCAATTGAACCGCTTCGCCCGTCATCCCGTGAATGGAATATATCTCTGCCGGATTGGTCATCGAAACTCTTGAGCCGATCAATCCTTTTGGACTTACGAGGATACTTTGGTAATCATGAATTCCGGTAGTGAGTTGTTTTACTTTAGCAGTTGCAATGTCTTGCATCATGATCTGGTTGCAGGCATTTACAGCACTGATGAAATAAATAAATTTTCCGTCCTTAGAAAAAGTGGCATGTTCGGCATTGTTGTCATACTTAGTGCCCAACATCTTTTTTTCTCCGGATTTCAGATTGTAGAGGATAAGTTGATCTTTATCCGCTTCATAGGTTGGTGTCAACATGGCATTCCACAGCAGCGAGTTGCCGTCAGGAGAGAAGATCGGAGATTTATCATATCCCTGATTGAATCCACTGATGTTGCGGGTAGATTTAGTTTGAATGTCGTAAAGAAAAATATCGGTATTGGTGTTGAGTGCATAGTCTTTGCCGCTGTATTTCTTACAACTGTAGGCTATCATTTTGCCATCGGGTGAAAAACTCACTTGCTCAATTCCATCATTGGGTTCCACAGGAGCTTCAAATGGTTCATTAACAATGTTGACAGGATCGCCATAAAGCATCCCGTTTTTATACTCGACGGTAAAAACATTGCTGTCATGGCCATCGTCCCAGGTTTTCCAGTGACGATACATGAGATCATTGTACAAACGGGCGTTTGCAAGCGGCAGGCCGGGATAAGTTTCCGCAGTTGTTTTACGGTATTTCACATCCTGCAGGAAAGCTATTCTGTCGTTGGTAGGCGCAATCACAAATCCATTCATCTCCAGGTCAGCGAGTTTGTATTGATCGCTTCCATCAGGATTGCAGGAATAAAGGAGACCATTTGCAAGAAACAGGATTTTTTTTCCATCCGGCGTAAATCTGGCATTGTTTTCATGCCCTTCATAATTCGTTATTTTTACCGGAGGGGTAGTTCCATCGGTCTTGCAGACGTACAGGTCTGTATTCCCCTTATTGGCTACGATGTTGAAATAAGTAACTGAATAAACCACGCTTCCGCCATCCGGAGAAACATCTTCCAGTGCCGCACGGCCAAGTTTCCAAAGCGTCTCCTCGGTGAGCAATTCAGTTTGGGCATGGAGAACAAGGTTCGTTACAATAAAAATAAAAAGCAAGTTTAGGTACTTCATATTAGTTTAATTCAAAATAAAAAATTGTATGATGCGATCAGGCCTGGGCGGTAGGTGTGTTAAATGACATAGGAGGAAATTGCGGCGGCTCCGGATCCTGAATGGTTCCGAACTGATTTTCAAACTTACTTACATTGTCCGCCAGGGCCTTCAGGAGCCTCTTGGCATGTTGCGGTGTAAGGATTATTCTGGACTTCACTTTTGCCTTAGGTATGTTGGGCATAAGCCTTATAAAGTCCAGTACAAACTCAGAGTGCGAGTGAGAAATGATTGCCAGATTTGAATAAACGCCTTCCGATACTTTTTCAGAAAGCTCGATGTTGATTTCATTGGGATTCTTTGGTTGATCAGCCATTTTTTAGATTTTAGTTGCAAATTTAAAGATTAAACAATAAAAACCGCAAACTGGTTTTCAAGGGGGACCATAGAAGCTGCATTTTAAAAAGCCATGATCTTATAACATCTCACTCATGGCGTGGCATCTTTGCTAAAAGATTTAGGTAGCGTGTTGCATTTAAAATGCTGGAATCGTAATGCATCGCAGTTTCAAACTGCGACGAGCAAACAAAGCTTCAAACAACCTGAAATTAATTTTCAAATATAATTTTCAAATTATAAATTAACTAATTAACTCATCACTGTTGTCCGGGGAAAGTTATAAAAATGAAAGTAGGTCCTGTATTATAGGTAGTTTCACAAGGAAAAAGTGTAATTTTTAAAATGCAAGCCCCCCCGTTAAGAAGAACTGAACAAATTAGGTTCTAATTCTAACATTTTTTCCTTGTAATTATTAAGAGAATCTTCTGGACTATTTAAAAAATCTATTAGGTTTATATAATTCATTAAATGGAGTCTTATCATTCCTCTGAGATTGGAATATGACCAGTTCCTTTTTAGAACTCTTTTAATAATGTTAAGTAACAAATCCGTAATTAATGCGCACCAAATTTGTATGGTTATTGCATTTTCACTATCTCCTAAAAAGTATTGAAGGGGATAATTTTGTTTAAGTCGTTTGAATAGGAGTTCAATCTGCCATCTCTGTTTGTAAATATTTGCCACAGTAGATGCTTTGAATTTCATGTCATTGGTAATAAAGTTAAATTTTTTACCTGAGGTTAAATCTTTAAACCCAATTCTTCGGGCACATATACTTTGTGTGCTTTTATTGCTTGGTCGACCTAAGTTTACAACGTCATCAGCAATTACGCCCAGAGATTTTTCATCACTGCTTAAGGGCCTTGAATCAACAAGTACTTGATAAGCTGTTTCAGCCATTCTAGTTACCCATATGACCTGTTCCTGATCCCATTTATGAAATTGTGCATAGCTATTATAACCTTTATCTAAGACCACTATGGCTCCTGGAGCTAGCTTTAAAAAGGGAAAAATATCCTTGTCGTTTTTAATTGCTTCGGTAATTTGTACAAACTCGGGAACCATGTTCTCGGCCTTGACTATCATATGTGCTTTTGCACCTCCCTTTTTCTTCCATTGAAGGCATGCGTTCCCATCCCTTTCATCACCTCATTAAACAAGCTAATTGTTGTAGAATCCACTAAAAACAATCTCTTTTTAACATCTTTTTCCTCGAGGCTGTCCGGGGAATTCCGATAATAATAATTATAAAGTTCATGATAGACATTTTGGAAGAATAACGAACTTCGACGACTATTGGCGTCTGACAAAGTGCTTCTGCGCGGCACATTCCTTAAACCTAAATGGTTAAGTTTATGAAAACAAGCCAGTAAACCTGTAGTAACTTCTCGGATAGAGGTGCACTTTTCCAAGCTGGTGTAAAGCATAGTAACCAAATGATCATAGGCCATGAACTTCTTGCAATAGCGATCTGCGTTATACTTTAGGGAGGCATTGCTTATGATATGCTTTGGTATCAAAGAAATTAGCTGATTGAAGATCGGCTGTCCGGTAAAAAAAGTACTTTTGCTCATTGTAGTAGTTTTTGATTTGCACAATAAAAATAACTACAAAATGGGGGCTCTAATAAGGCCCCCTTTTATTTTTTTCCCGGACAACAGTGATTAACTCATTAGCTCATTGACTAATTTTCACATTCTCTTTTGGCATCACAGTTTCAAACTGCGACGAACAAAAGGGGTAAATAAGGAAAATTTTATTGCAATTGTTAAAAATAATTTAGGAAACATGGAATGAAATAACTATTTTTGTTTAGGGGTAAACAACAATTTCATACTTCGTCTTGTATTGCTTTGGTATAAGGAGTTACAAACATTCATCAATGGCGTGTTAATATTTTGATTTTCAATTAGTTAATCATCTTCTTAACGGATTTAAAGAGCCAAAGCAAAGAATCTCACTTTCAATTACTTATTATGAAAAACAAAATTTGTATTCCCTTCATTCTAACCTTATTTTATTGTGCTTCCATTTTCTCCCAAACTTGGCAGAAACTAAATGGTCCTTATGGATTGGCAGTTTCTGCATCATTAATTACAAAAGATAAAGGTGAAATTTATTGTTTTGTATATGGTTATGCCTCGGGAAAGGCCTTATATCATTCTACAAACCAAGGGAAGAGTTGGAACGCTATTTCGCTGGCTTCCATAAATGCCTCCATTCAATATGTTAATAAATTATTAGAATCACCTTCGGGAGATATTTTTCTTTCTACCAACAATCGGCTATATAAACTTGATAAAACAACCAATAATTGGTATATGTTTCCTCAAGTTTTTACAGCATTTGATTATGCCTTTTCTCCTACAGGAAATAAAATTTACGTAGCAAGTAAAGATGGCTTATATATTTCTTCCGATGGACTTAAATTTACAAAATTTCAAAGTTGGTCTCTTTCGTCCACTGAGTTATTATGCTTGGGTAACGACAATAATTTTGTTCGTCAAGTCAACGGAACAAATGTGAGTATTTGGAGATTTAGTGATGCGAATGGAAAATTTATAGGATTTTCAAATTCTCAATGTTGTCGCTCCCTCTTTTTTCATAATAAGTCAAATACTCTGTTTGACTATGATAAAGAAATTTATTCCTCATTGGATTATGGGAAAACCTGGACAAAAGTATCGACACCAAACAATGTAATTTTTAAGAGTTTACTTGAATTAAGCGATGGTACAATTTTAGGATTTGGTCCACAGGTTTACGAATCAAAAGACAATGGCTTGAACTGGACCAAATCGCAAGAATATTCCTATGAAATTACGTCTACCTATTTTTCAAATTTTTCTTTAAGCAAATCCAACAATGATGAAATCGTTCTTTTAGAAAATAATGCTAGCCATTTAATACGTCGAAATACCAATCTTGAAATATTAGACCTTGGTCTAAAAGAAACTGAAATTTATGATTTAAAACAATTTGGTCAAAATAATATATATTGTTCAACGGATATATATCCCCAAGTTTCATTTGATGATGGTTCAAGCTGGAATATAATTCCTGACAAGAATATATCCAGTGTATTATTATGGAAGGATGGTTCTGTTGGTTATAAATTAAACAATGATTTAGTCCTCAGTACAGACAAACTAAAAACATTTGTTAAAAAGCCTTTGCCGACAGTTACGATTGGTCATATGGTTTTAGATAACAATGAGAATATTCTTTTAATTGATTCAGACAAGGTGTATACTTCAAGCGATAAAGGAGGCTCATGGCAATTAAAAGCAAAGAACCTAATGAACCCTATGACAAATAAGTATGATGAAGTATTTATCAATGCTCAAAATGTCATTTATATAAAAACCTATCCGAATGCTGAATTTTTTTATTCATTGGATTTAGGATTAAGTTGGACTAAGTTCAATCCAACTGGTCTTGATAATTACAATACCTTATACTTGACCAGCAACAATACTTTTGTATGGGAATCATATGGTAATTTTAACTACACCATAAGATATTCTTCTGATTTTTTTAAAACTTATCATGAAATACAAGCTGATAAAAACTCATCCTTATATTATGTGGATGCATATACAAACTTATATTTTTTTAAATATAAGGATACCCTTTCTGTTAGGAATTTGATCAACGATCAGGCCATTATCATTCCCTTTACTGGATTTAAAAATATTAATTTGGAGTCCTTTAGAATTTATAGAGGTCAGAACAATTATTTATATGCTACTATCAATGGTAATCCTGTATTTAAATTTAGTGAAGTTCTACCAACAGATGAATGCACTATTCAAGGAAATGTATTCATCGATGAAAATTTAGATTGTATTAAAGCTACTGGTGAAAACAAAACGAACACATTTCAACTAGAAGCTGCAGGGGGAGGATTTCGTTACTTTACAACCGTATCTAGTAAAGGAGATTACAAATTTATTGTTGGGCCAGGCACTTACGACCTGAATCTTATCAGTAAATCACCCTTATGGAAAGAATGTAATTTTCCAAAGAATTTTAGTATTCAAGCCCAACAGATTATTAACCAAAATAATATTCTCGTTCAACTCACTGAAGAATGTGCAGATTTGACAACCAGTCTTGTGATGGGTAGGTTGAGGAGATGTTTTAGTAACAATAAAGCATATATTCAAATAGTTAATGAAGGAATTATTTCTTCTAAAAACACTAATCTTAGTGTAAAAATGGATCCATTTTTTGAAAAAATAATCACTTCCATAAATCCAATAAGTGTAAGTAATAATAATTACAACTTTATAATCCCAGAAATACTACCCGCTGAAAAAATTCTCATTGAATTCTCGTTCAATGTATCTTGTAATTCATCGCTTAGCCAGGAGCATTGTATTACCACAGTACTTTTGAATAATGAAAAATGTAAATCTTATAACAATCCAACATTAAATTCTTCTGTCTGCGGGAAGAATTTTGGATCCTGGGACCCCAATTATAAGGATGCAATAGTCCATGGCATTTCATCAGAATCCTTTGTCCGTACAGATGATGAAATCGAATATGTAATTCACTTCCAAAACACAGGAACAGATACTGCCTTTGACATTTCAATTACTGATCAGTTAGATTCAAAACTTATTTGGTCAAGCATTAGGCCAATCGATGCCAGCCATAAATTTTCTTATACTTTGAACCCGATGGGGGTTTTAGAAATTAAATTTGACAATATACAACTTCCTGACAGCAATGTCAATGAATCCAAGTCCCATGGGTATTTCAAGTATTCCATACAACCCATTCAAAATTTAGAACCTGGAGATGTAATTCATAATGTTGCAGATATTTACTTTGATAAAAATTTTCCTATAAGCACCAACGATGCTTTTGTTAAATTAAGTATTGCTACTAATACAGTTGGTGATCTCGAAAATTCAATTCTTTACGCCATACCAAATCCTGCTAAAGAAGAAGTTTTCATCAAATTACCAGATCAGTTTTCAAATACAAAACTCAGTATTAGTATCCTTTCTACAGACTCAAGATTAATTCGAAGATTCCCATTTCAAGGACAATCCCTGTTAATTTCCAGGGATGGACTTGCGAATGGCGTTTACTTTGTAACTGTTCAAAATGGGAATGGCCAATATGCGACCTGTAAGTTAGTATTTAAATAATTGTTTTAACTTAATATTAGGTTTGTATTTCGAAAATACCTTTTGAATTAAACAGCTGAAAGGACTGAATATAGGTGCTGCGTTTTTGTTAAAAGATTGAAGTAATGAACCGCATTTTAAAATGCTACAAGCATATTGCATCGCAGTTTCAAACTGCGACGAACAAACAGGTGCTGCGTTTTTGTTAAAAGATTGAAGTAATGAATCGCATTTTAAAATGCTACAAGCATATCGCATCGCAGTTTCAAACTGCGACGAACAAACAAAGCTTCAAACAACCTGAAATTAATTTTCAAATATAATTTTCAAATTATAAATTAACTAATTAACTCATTAGCTCATTGACTAATTTTCACATTCTCTTTTGGCATTTCAGTTTGAAACTGCGACGAACAAACAGGTGCTGCGTTTTTGTTAAAAGATTGAAGTAATGAACCGCATTTTAAAATGCTACAAGCATATCGCATCGCAGTTTCAAACTGCGACGAACAAACAAAGCTTCAAACAACCTGAAATTAATTTTCAAATATAATTTTCAAATTATAAATTAACTAATTAACTCATTAGCTCATTGACTAATTTTCACATTCTCTTTTGGCATTTCAGTTTGAAACTGCGACGAACAAAAGGAAATAAATATTCAGAATTGATAAATTTTTTAATAAAAAAAATAGGGGTTACACAACCCCTATTTTTTAAAATTACCCAACATCAAGAACAAACTAATTATTTGATAACTTCACAATTTTTTGTGTGTAAATTCCTTCCTCTGATCTTATAGTCAAAATATAAATACCAGGATTTATATCTAAATCAATAGATTCTCTATTGTTGGCTTTTATACTAAAAATTTCTTTGCCGGATAATTCTAATATCGAAATATTGTAATCAACTTTCTGATCTTGGCCATTCCTAATATAAATTTTATCCAAGACAGGGTTTGGATATACTTCCATGTTTGACAACACAGTTTCCTTAACTGAAACTGTGGGTGTGAGAACAGCATCAATGACATGTACTACGCCATTGTCGGCGAGAACATCTGCAACTATAACTTTAGCGTTGTTGATAAAAACACCATCTGTATTGATGGTAACATTTACAGATTGCCCATTGATGGTTTTAATGAGTTGTCCATTTGTTAAATCAGTTGACAAGGCTTTGGCCCCAACAGCGTGATACAATAAAATTTGTGTAAGTGCTCCCTGTGGATCTTTGAGTAAGGCTTCTACTGTACCAGGAGGCAAAGCAGCAAAGGCAGCATCTGTAGGTGCAAAAATGGTGAATGGACCTGCGCCTTGTAAAGTAGGTACCAGACCGGCGGCACCGGCAGCAGCTTCAAGCGTATTGTGTATCGGTGAGTTTACAATTACATCCGCAACTGTAACAGGTGGTAAAAGAACGGCATCCAGGACATGCACCACACCATTGTCGGCAATAACATCTGCAACCGTTACTTTTGCATTGTTGATGAATACGCCATCTTTGTTGATCAAAACATTTACAGATTTTCCATTGATGGTTTTTATGAATTGTCCATTCGTCAAACCGGTAGACAAGGCATTCGCCCCAACCGCATGATACAATAAAATTTGTGTAAGTGCTCCCTGTGGATCTTTGAGTAAGGCTTCTACTGTACCAGGAGGCAAAGCAGCAAAGGCAGCATCTGTAGGTGCAAAAATGGTGAATGGACCTGCGCCTTGTAAAGTAGGTACCAGACCGGCGGCACCGGCAGCAGCTTCAAGCGTATTGTGTATCGGTGAGTTTACAATTACATCCGCAACTGTAACAGGTGGTAAAAGAACGGCATCCAGGACATGCACCACACCATTGTCGGCAATAACATCTGCAACCGTTACTTTTGCATTGTTGATGAATACGCCATCTTTGTTGATCAAAACATTTACAGATTTTCCATTGATGGTTTTAATGAATTGTCCATTCGTCAAACCACTTGACAAGGCATTTGCCCCAACCGCATGATACAATAAAATTTGAGTAAGTGCTCCCTGAGGATCTTTGAGTAAGGCTTCTACTGTACCAGGAGGCAAAGCAGCAAAGGCAGCATCTGTAGGTGCAAAAATGGTGAATGGACCTGCGCCTTGTAAAGTAGGTACCAGACCGGCGGCACCGGCAGCAGCTTCAAGCGTATTGTGTATCGGTGAGTTTACTATTACATCCGCTACCGTAGCAGGTGGTAAAAGAACGGCATCCAGGACATGCACTACACCATTGTCGGCAAGAACATCTGCAACCGTTACTTTTGCATTGTTGATGAATACGCCATCTTTATTGATCAAAACATTTACAGATTTTCCATTGATGGTTTTTATGAATTGTCCATTCGTCAAACCACTTGACAAGGCATTCGCCCCAACCGCATGATACAATAAAATTTGAGTAAGTGCTCCCTGAGGATCTTTAAGTAATGCTTCTACAGTACCGGGAGGCAATGCAGCGAATGCATCATCTGTAGGTGCAAAAATGGTAAATGGACCTGCGCCTTGCAAAGTTGGTACCAAACCGGCGGCACCGGCAGCAGCTTCAAGTGTATTGTGTATCGGTGAGTTTACAATTACATCCGCTACCGTAGTAGGTGGTAAAAGTACGGCATCCAGGACATGGACTACCCCATTGTCGGCAAGAACATCTGCAACCGTTACTTTTGCATTGTTGATGAATACGCCATCTTTGTTGATCAAAACATTTACAGATTTTCCATTGATGGTTTTAATGAATTGTCCATTCGTTAAACCGGTAGACAAGGCATTCGCCCCAACCGCATGATACAATAAAATTTGAGTAAGTGCTCCCTGAGGGTCTTTGAGTAATGCTTCTACGGTACCAGGAGGCAATGCAGCGAATGCAGCATCTGTAGGTGCAAAAATGGTGAATGGGCCTGCGCCTTGTAAAGTAGGCACCAGACCGGCGGCACCAGCAGCAGCTTCAAGTGTATTGTGTATCGGTGAGTTTACAATTACATCCGCTACCGTAGCAGGTGGTAAAAGTACGGCATCCAGGACATGTACTACCCCATTGTCGGCAAGAACATCTGCAACCGTTACTTTTGCATTGTTGATGAACACGCCATCTTTGTTGATCAAAACATTTACAGATTTTCCATTGATGGTTTTTATGAATTGTCCATTCGTCAAACCACTTGACAAGGCATTCGCCCCAACCACATGGTACAATAAAATTTGGGTAAGTGCCCCCTGAGGGTCTTTAAGTAATGCTTCTACGGTACCTGGAGGCAAAGCAGCGAAGGCAGCATCTGTAGGTGCAAAAACGGTAAATGGGCCTGCGCCTTGCAAAGTTGGAGCGAGGCCGGCTGCACCAATGGCAGCTTCCAGGGTATTGTGGTCAGGAGAGGCCACAATGATGTCTACAACTGATTGGTTATAAGCATTTAACCAAGATAAACCTGAGATTAAGAGGAGTAATAATTTTGATTTCATAAAATTTTTTTTAAGTTTTATTTAGAGCATATATGCGCCCTGAACCAAAAGGGTTGCTTCTTGTTTAACTTTTTGTTGAATTTTATTAAACAAAACTCCAGGCAACCCTTTTTACAAAAACTGCATATATTTTGGATAAAGCTTTACTAGAAATCGAGGAGAATTTAATAATACGGGCCAAACAAGGTGATGACCGAGCATATAAGGTATTGTACGACAAATACTGCAATGCCTTTTTTGCCATCTGTTTGAGGTACAGTTCTTCCAGAGAAGAGGCAGAGGATATGTTACAAGACAGTATGATTAAAATATTTAGAGAATTGCATACTTATGACAAAGAAAAGGGTACATTTTATACCTGGGGAGCACGGATTGTAATCAACACCAATCTCGCTTCCCTTAGAAAATCCAATATTAAATATGATGCGCTTGAGAGTGAAAACTTAGCCAATACCCTAAAAGATCAATACAATGTGTTGGCAGAATTGGAATTAAAGGATGTGGTAGCCGCCTTACAGGAAAT
Source organism: Candidatus Vicinibacter affinis (assembly GCA_016714365.1). Taxonomy (NCBI): domain Bacteria; kingdom Pseudomonadati; phylum Bacteroidota; class Saprospiria; order Saprospirales; family Saprospiraceae; genus Candidatus Vicinibacter; species Candidatus Vicinibacter affinis. The sequence goes on from JADJNH010000007.1 coordinate 29,021, forward strand.
GCCATCAGGGTATAGAACTGTATTTAATCTTTACTATTTTGAAGGCTACAATCACCAGGAAATTGCAGAACAACTGGGTGTTTCCGAAAGTACTTCCAAGACACAGTTGATGAAATCCAAAGTTTTTCTAAAAAAATCATTGGAAGATTTAGAATTAGCGAATTAAAACAATGAGTAACAGATTCAATATAGAAAATTTAAAAACCTACACCAATCAAGAATTCCAAGCTCTTGATGATGCATATTTCAAACCATCCAATCAAGTATGGATAAACATTCATAAAGAAATTAAGAAAGAAAAAAATAATCGAAATGGATTTTTACTCTTGATAGGTTCTTCCATCATAGTTTTGAGTCTTCTGACTCTAACATTATACAAGGATAACTCAAAAGTCGAAACAAACCAAGTAATCACTATTTCGGAAAATCAATTTGAAAAAGTTAAAATAAAACAAGAGTCAAAAGATTCGAGGAAGAAAATCACACAAAATTTCAATCACCAACAGGATATACATCCTAAAATTAAATCATTCAATAAAATCAAGAGCAGACGGCAAATAAACGATTTAATTACTCAAAATAAACTACTTTATGACAATAAGAGTAATTTGGAAACACTACCCATTATTGAGGATTCAGACGCAATAATTAGTAAATTGGACCGCAATGAACAGGAAAAAGATTCAGATTACAAATCAAAAATGTCTGATAATTTTCCTCCACTTGTTGAAAGCAATTTAATTCAACCGAGTTTGAATAAATCAGGAATAAATCCAATGAATCCATTGGACATATTAATAACAAGTATAAGCTATGAAAATAATGCATTGGAGAATCTTGTCAATCCCATTAAGAAATCACCTGTAGTCAAAAAACCACTCACTTCTATTGGATTTAGAATTGCCTACTTTCCATTTAAATACAATAAAAAAATAAAAGTGAGTTCATTGAGTGAAACTGTTTCTTCGTCTGCTTATAACAGAACATTTAGTGTTGGGCTCCAGTTTGAAAAATTAGTTTCAAGAAAATTTGCCATTGTTTTTGACCCGGGGTTTAGACAGGACCAACTTACCACATCCTATAATTTGAACATCCCGTATGATTACAATACAGAAGAGAAATTACCCAATATAAACCTTAATCACTTTTCTCATTCACTTCCGACCGATTTAGGAAATATAAAAACATTCATGACTGTCTCAAGGGCCACAAACAGTAAAGTGGAACACAATGAATTGGTCGATATTGAATTCCAAACAAAGCAGCTGATTTCGACCCTGTCACTTCCAATCGGTGTTAAATATTATTTCGAGAATTCTTCTAAAGGATTATCCACCACTGTTTTTGCAGCACCTGAATTTGTGTTGAGCAGGAAAAATAAAGTCGATAAATATTTATCTCATCACAACCTGGTAAATGGAGATCATGTTGACATCACTCCGGAAGATCCATCCTTTAAATATAGGTTAACTCCGGGTATTTCCATTCAATACAAATTCCCGCTCGCCCATTCATGGTCAACAGAAATGGGGGTCATGTATGCCAGAGATTTTAGTAAGTTTGGCAGAAATCAGATGTTAAATCTTAATTTATCGATTTGCAAGTCAATCAGGTAAAAAAAAGAGCATGTTCATAATGAGATATTCTAAATTCTGTTAGACTACCATCTCCATCATCATTGTTTGAAAATGATTGAAATAACGGGCCGCATTTAAAATGCTACAAGCTTATCGCAGACGAACGATAGGGAAGCTTCAAACAACCTGAAATTAATTTTCAAAAACTATAATTTTCAAATTTCAAATTAGCTTATTAATTAATTCTCATATTCTTTCGTTTGCCGCTTTCGCGCCTGCCTGCCGACGCAGTCAGGCAGGGTACCTTAACTTATCGTGCTGTCGCACGATACTCTGCTGAAGCATAGATCGTTCAGTTATCTCTAATTCTCACATTCTCTAATTCTCTAATTCTCCAATTCTCTTGTGGCATCGCAGTTTCAAACTGCGACGAACAAATTGGGAAGCATCAAACAACCTTCTATTAATTTTCAAATTAACTAATTAGCTCATTGACTAATTTCCACATTCTCTTGTGGCCTCGCACTTTGAAACTCCGACGAACAAGAGCAAAAATATATACCCGAACAAAATCTCTATCTTTGTCTCTGGCAGTTGAGAATTGGGATGAGGAAGAAAATTAAATACTATCGCCTTATCTGGCTTAAACATGATTTGCCCGCAGGTCTTGCGGTGTTTTTTGTGGCTCTGCCGTTGTGTCTGGGCATTGCGCTGGCATCGGGTGCGCCCTTATATTCAGGCCTGATGGCCGGAATCATTGGCGGAATAGTGGTGTCTCTAATCAGTGGCTCTCAGCTGGGTGTCTCCGGACCTGCAGCAGGGTTAACAACTGTGGTGGCTGCCAGCATAGTTTCATTAGGGGATTTTAGCATGTTCTTGCTGGCGGTGATAGTCGCCGGAATGTTTCAATTGATTTTGGGCTTGCTTAAATTGGGAAGCATCGCTCATTATTTTCCATCATCTGTCATCAAAGGAATGTTGGCAGCCATCGGAATTATTTTGATTTCAAAACAAATTCCAATTGCACTCGGATATGACGAACCAGACTTTTGGAACAGTGGATTTCTGGGATTATTCTCTGAACACAAGTTTTTATTGAACTTCATTTCATTCAACAAAAGTTTGACCACCGGCACCATTATCATCACGATACTTTCACTTGGATTGCTGATTTTTTTTCAAAGTAAATATGGACATAAATTTAAAATTCTTCCTGCACCATTGGCAGTGGTTGTGCTGGGAATTGTTTTTAATCAAATATTTTATCAGGCCACCTCTGCCTACTACTTAAAGCATACCCAACTGGTTCAAATTCCTAACAATGTATTTACCACCATGGTGTTTCCCGAATTGGATGAAATTTTTTCCACTCCCAAAATCTGGATACAAGGAATGATCATTGGACTTCTTGCCACCTTGGAGACCTTGCTTTGTGTGGAGGCGGTCGATAAGTTGGACAAAAGAAACCGAATCACTCCGGTTAACCGCGAGCTCATGGCACAGGGTATTGGAAATATACTTTGCGGATTTTTAGGAGCCATTCCCATCACTGCAGTGGTAGTACGCGGTGCTGCTAATGCGGATGCAGGAGGGCGTACCAAACTAGCATCCTTCACACATGGGATTTTACTGCTAGCAGCGGTTCTTTCGATTCCTTTTTTACTCAATTTAATTCCTTATGCGTCTCTTGCAGCCATACTTTTATTTACAGGTTACAGACTCACTCCACCCAAATTATATCAGAACATGTGGAGCCTTGGATGGAGACAATTTATTCCTTTCCTGATCACCATTGTAATGATACTTGCAACAGATTTGTTGATCGGTGTCAGCATAGGACTGCTCATTTCTATCTATTTTATCATCCAGAATAATTTCAAAGCAGAATACAGAATCAGTAAAAAAATGGCCCACGACACAGAAATACATTACATCAAACTCAACAGCAATGTCACCTTCCTCAATAAAGTAAAATTGAGAAAAGCCCTGGACCTTATTCCTGAATACAGCGTGTTGACCATTGATGGGAGTGAATGTAATTTCATTGACTACGACATCCTGGAGATCATCAGTGAATACGCCAACAAAGCCCATGACCGCCATATTGAATTGCATCTAAACGGCATCGAAAAAGTCAATGTGACGGCCCTTCATTAAGGTAACATCATTTAGGCATCAATTAAAATAATTTAATTCTGCTCAGCGGCATTGAAAAAAAAAGTCCCGCAGAAAATCTGCAGGACTTAATAAAGTCTGAAAATATATTTTCTATTTTACTTCTCCACTTGCTGCTATATTAACTTTAGCGGTAGTGGCTCCGCTGCGGGAACCGACCCCTTCCATTTTGGTTACGATGTCCATTCCTTCTACCACTCTGCCAAAAACTACATGTCGACCGTCCAACCAAGGACAAGGTACTGTGGTAATGAAAAATTGTGAACCATTGGTGTTTGGACCTGCATTGGCCATGGATAGCAATCCGGGTTCAGTGTGCTTGACGATAAAATTCTCATCATTGAATTTTTCACCATAAATGGATTTTCCTCCGGTACCATTGTGATTGGTGAAATCTCCACCCTGACACATAAACTGAGGAATGATGCGGTGGAATCCACTTCCCTGGAAGCCGAACCCTTTTTCTCCGGTGCACAACGCCCTGAAATTCTCAGCAGTGATGGGCGCAACATCTGCGTAAAGTTCAAAAACAATTCGCCCTGCAGGCTGATCGTTGATGGTAATGTCAAAAAATACTTTTGGATTGTTAGTCATTTTTTTTGAAGCTTTTTGGTTTTGGGCAGCAAGATCAGTTGATCCACAAAAAAGACTGACCAAAACCGGTAAAAAAATAGAGAGCATGTTTTTCATGATAAAAATTTTCCCTTAAACGGAATTCAATCCTGAATATTGTGTTTTTTGTAAAAATAAATAGCAGTTAATTAGTGAACCAAAACTTGATATCTGAATACATGGATTATCACTAATAAGGGTATTTTGCAGTTTAAAACTTTTTATCCAAACATGTTCACCGCTCCCACTGACAAAGCCTTGATGAATTCTCTCATCGTATCAACCCTGGGATATTTTGTGGATGTGTATGATTTACTGTTGTTCAGTGTGGTGAGGACTAAGAGCCTCCTGGAACTTAAGATTCCCGAAGAGGCCTTGCTGGATACCGGATTGAGTTTGCTCAACTGGATGCTGGTGGGAATGATGCTGGGCGGTGTGGTCTGGGGAATTTTAGGGGACAAAAGAGGACGACGCTCAGTACTTTTCGGCTCTATACTGATTTATTCAATGGCCAATTTTCTAAATGCCTATGTAACAGATCTCGAGAGCTATAAGATCTTAAGATTTGTGGCAGGTTTTGGACTGGCCGGTGAACTGGGAGCAGGCATCACACTGGTGTGCGAACTCATGCGACCTGACAAAAGAGCTTATGGAACGCTCTTAATTACTGCCATTGGTTTGCTGGGGGCTGTTTTTGCGGCTTACATTGGCCAAAATTACGATTGGCGATTTGCATACAGTCTGGGTGGATGGATGGGTTTTTCCTTGCTGTTGCTTAGATTCGGATCCAGAGAAAGCAAGATATTCGAACAAAGTCAACATTCCAACATCAGCCATGGTAACTTTTGGAAATTGGTGACCCACCGCGACCTGGCACTCCGTTATTTGAAGTTGATTTTAATAGGCTTGCCAATCTTTTTTGTCATAGGCATTTTGGTGACTGCGACCCCTGAATTTTCAAGAGCGTTTGGGATGGAACAAATTCCCGAAACCGGAATGGCCATTATGATCAGTTATACCTTTATTTCTATTGGTGACATTTTTTGCACCCTGTTAAGCCAATTGTTAAAAAGCAGAAAAAAGGCTTTGGCGATTTTTCTGTTGATCAGCATGTCAGGTATTTTATTTTTCCTACTTTTCCCCGCCAAAACAACCCATGGTTATTATCTGAGATGTGCGTTTATGGGCATTGGCATCGGATATTTATCATTGTTGGTGACCTTCGTCTCCGAAAGGTTTGGCACCAATCTGCGCGCGACGGCCACCATCTCTGCCCCCAATTTCATCCGGGGCTTGCTACCGGTCTTCATTTCGCCCTTGTTTCTTTGGGTTAAAACACAATCGGATCTCATAACAGCTGCCACATTACTGGGTATTTTTTGTACCCTCCTTCCACTTTTATTGCTGTGTTGGATCCGGGAGGAATATGGCAAAACCATGGATTGGGTGGAATGATTTTATTTTTTTTTACTTCCCTATTACCACACTTCATTTTAGCATTCAAGTTGATCCAAATTTTATTTTACTTTTTAAAGCTTAAATCAACTATTATTTTTAGTTTCGTCCAACAAACCATCTAAAACCATCTTAACGTGAAAAATTTAAGTCTGATTTTTATCCTGTTTACTTTTTGTTCAGGGATTCAAAGTATTGCCCAAACGCTCGTGATTAAAGGGAAGGTCACCGATAAAAACACCGGCGAACCGTTGGCGGGTGTCAATGTAATCATTTGGTCAACCACCAAGGGTACCGTGACAGATCCTGATGGTTTGTACAGCATTTCTGCTCCATCCAATGGTAAAATTGAATTCGCCTATCTGAGCTATGCCAGTCAGATTGTAAACATTGAAGGCAGGAGTACCATAGACATTCAAATGGTCTCTACCAATTCAGAGTTGGATCAGGTGGTGGTAGTCGGATCCCGCAGACCGGGAAGAATCCTCATGGAATCTACTACTCCCATTGATGTGGTCAATGTAAAACAATCCATCAACACCACGGCACGGATGGATCTGACTTCTATGTTGAACTATGCAGCTCCCTCCATCAATTACAACAAACAATCAGGATCTGATGGTGCCGATCACATTGACCTGGCTACTTTGCGAGGACTTGGCCCCGACCAATCGCTCGTACTCGTGAACGGCAAACGAAGACATCAGACTGCATTTGTATCCGTGTTCGGCACGAGAGGCCGGGGAAACTCAGGTACTGATTTAAATGCCTTTCCTGCAGCTGCACTGGACCGGGTAGAAATTCTTCGCGACGGTGCTTCCGCACAATATGGTTCTGATGCCATTGCCGGTGTGATGAATCTGATACTGAAAAAAAGTGTTGGAGAACTTACTGCCAACATCGCCTATTCCGGTTACTATGACAAAAAATTCAATCCTGCATTTGAACCTGATTTGAATCAATATGTGTACGAGAATAAATTAGACGGCAACACCATTTCCGCTGATTTAAATTATGGAATTAAATTAGGCAAGCAAGGTGGTTTTGCAAATTTTACCCTGAACTATCTTTCCCTGGATAAGACCTATCGTCAATCCTTGGATCAAAATTTTGATGCTGAATATGGTTTACCGGTGAATGTTGTCAGAAGGGCACACGGCGATGGATCCTTAAATTCTACCGGTGCTTTTGTGAATGCCGAACTGCCTGTAACCGATGAATTAAAACTGTATGCGTTTGGTGGATTCAATAATAAATCTTCCGAAGCTTATGCCTTCAGTCGAAATTTTTCAGGAAAGCCCAATCGCTTTATCACGAATACTTCCGGACAACTGGTAGACATTCCTGGAATCATTAAAAAATCTGGAGACACCAATACGGCCACTGCGGACTCTTATTTTAATCCCATCATTGCAACGGATGTGCAAGATTTTTCTGCTGCCGTAGGAATTCGCAGAGAAAATCCGGATGGATGGAACTGGGATCTAAGTAACGTAACCGGTCAAAATAATTTTCATTTTTATGGAGAAAAAACGGTGAACGCTTCACTTGGTGACGTCAATAAAAATCATTTTGACGATGGTGGATTTAAATTTTTGCAAAACACCACCAATCTGAATTTCAATCGTGAGTTTTCAGGATTTTTAGAAGGCATTGGATTTGCAGCAGGGGCTGAACTTAGGTTGGAACAATATGAATTATACGCTGGAGAAGAAGCTTCTTATAAAAATTACGATCCCAACAAAACAGTGATCACCGGAGGTGGCGACACCGTTTTTGTCGCCGGTGGATCTCAGGGTTTTCCGGGTTATCAGCCTTCTGATGAAGTCAATGCACAACGCGTGGCTGCAGCTGCCTACGCAGATGCAGAATTAGACGTTACCAAAGATTTCTTGGTCAGTGCAGCAGTGAGACTTGAAAACTACAATGACTTTGGGTTTACACATAATTACAAATTAGCCTCCAGATATTTAATCAATAATAAATTAAACATCAGGGGTTCGCTCTCTACAGGATTTAGAGCACCATCCCTTCAGCAAATTAATTTTTCCTCCACATTTACTACCGTGCAGGGAGGAAACATCTCCGAAGTAAAAATTGCTCCGAATGACAACAGCATCACCAAAGCAGCAGGAATACCGGAACTCAAACAAGAAGAATCTGTAAACGCCAGTCTGGGTTTTGCATGGAAAGCAATGCCGCAATTAAGTATCAGCTGTGATTTATATTGGGTCAACATTAAAGATCGTGTGGTACTTTCCGGTCAATTCGATGCATCCGACAATACCCTTGATCCCGCATTCACCGCTGAATTAAATCGCCTGCGCGTTGGTCTGGCACAATTCTTTGCGAATGCTGTAAACACGACCAACAAAGGAATAGACCTGGTTTTCGATTACAACCGAAAATTTGGTGTCAACAGAATTAGATTATTGGCAATGGGTAATATTCAGGAAATGACCATTGACAAAATAAATGTACCGGAAAAATTAAATGATACCGAATCTCATCGCAAACAATTCCTCAGTGACAGAGAGCAAGCGTTTATTCTCGCTTCTGCACCTCCTGTAAAACTTGGTTTTAATCTGGAATACGGTTATAAAAAATTAGGCATTGGAACCAGACTCACTTATTTTGGAAAAATTAAAATTCTAGGCTACGGAGAAGATGGTCTGGGTATAGCACCTCAGGTACCCAATGACGACAATACCGGTTACCTTCCTGATGAATACATCTACAATTCAAAGTGGGTCACAGATATTTATGCTTCCTGCCAAATCACAAAAAATCTGAACATCAATGTAGGGGTCGATAATTTATTGAATATCCATCCGGATCTGGGTGCTGTAAAAGGCGCCAAATGGTGGGCATTCAACAATGAGACAGGAGGTCCATGGGACGCTGTACAGATGGGTGGCAATGGTATGAGAATGTTTGCTAGATTGGGATTTGTTTTTTAATTTGTGCATGGATGATTTTTTTAGCTATTCATACAATTAGCTATTCAAGATTTATTATTTTTAAAAACAATCTCCATTGGTGTTAAGAAGTGAACTTCTTAACACCAATGGAATTTCAGCCAAAAAAAAAATTACCAAATGGAAAGGGGTAATTACCTATTCATCCCATCTTTTAATCCAGAACAAACTGAAATCGCCTATTTTCCTTCCAATTGCAGACCTTGAAATCACCTACTCAGAAACCAAATTAGAGAAATATTGAAAGTTGTGATTAGGAATGAAGTCATCTTGATAAAAGGGTAATGTCCGATTGGTATGATGTGCAAATACAAAATTCCATATTTGCACAAAACGACTTAAGTGCAATTATAAATAACTTTAAGACCTTTTAGCAAGTGGAAAATGAAGTGCTTCAAAATCACCAACTGATGCAATACACACTGCATTCTTGAAGAAATTTTTAGTTTTACGATATAAAAACGAATGATGTCATTTCCATCCCAAATCCAGAGTCCCGAAGAATACAAATCAGCCTATCAGAAAAGTGTCTCCGATCCGGAAGGTTTTTGGGCTGACGTCGCGGCCCATTTCTTTTGGCACAAAAAATGGGACTCTGTTCTGGAATGGAATTTCACCGAACCAAAAATAAATTGGTTTAATGGTGCGCGACTCAACATTACCAAAAACTGTCTCGACCGCCATCTCAGCAATCTGGGTAACAAACCGGCCATCATTTGGGAGCCCAATGACCCTGATGAACATTATCGCGTCCTCACTTATCGCGATCTTCACCAAAAGGTCGTACAATTTAGCAACGTATTAAAAAACAATGGCATCACCAAAGGAGACCGCGTTTGTGTGTACATGGGAATGATCCCCGAACTGGCCATTGCAATTTTGGCTTGTGCACGAATTGGTGCCATCCACTCGGTTATATTTGGTGGTTTCAGCGCTCAAAGCATTTCCGATCGCCTGGAGGACGCTGGCGCCACTTGTATCATTACTTGTGACGGAGCCTACCGTGGAAGCAAAGACATCCCATTAAAATCAGTTATAGACGATGCGTTGATTGGAAATCATACGGTAAGAAAAGTAATCGTATGCACCAGAACCCGCACCCCGGTGAGCATGATCAAAGGACGCGATGTATGGTGGGAAGACGAAATTAAAAAAGTTGAAACACAAGGCAATCCTGATTGTCCGGCAGAAGAAATGGATGCCAATGACGAGTTATTCATATTATACACTTCAGGTTCTACCGGCAAACCAAAAGGGGTCGTGCATGCATGCGGGGGATACATGGTCTGGGCTTATTATACTTTCATCAATGTTTTCCAGTACAAACCCGGTGAAGTGCATTTTTGTACGGCAGATATTGGGTGGATTACCGGACATAGCTATATCGTATATGGTCCATTGAGTGCAGGAGCCACCACGCTGATGTTTGAAGGAGTCCCTACCTGGCCTGATGCCGGGAGATTCTGGGAAATCGTAGACAAACATCGGGTGAACATTTTGTACACGGCTCCCACTGCCATCAGAAGTTTGATGGGATATGGGATCACCCCATTTGAAGGCAAGCAACTTACTTCTCTGAGGGTACTGGGAACCGTTGGAGAACCGATCAACGAAGAGGCCTGGCATTGGTATGATCAGCAGGTGGGCAAAGGCAGGTGCCCCATAGTAGACACCTGGTGGCAAACAGAGACGGGTGGAATTATGATCTCAAACCTTGCGGACATAACCCCTGCAAAACCTTCTTTTGCAACACTACCTCTTCCCGGTGTCCAACCCATCTTGGTGGACGATCAGGGAAACGAAATTCATGGAAACAAAGTAAGCGGAAATCTGTGCATCAAATTTCCATGGCCGGGTATGCTACGCACCACATACGGCGATCACAATCGCTGCAGGTTAAATTATTTTTCTACATACCGTGAACTGTATTTCACCGGAGACGGATGCATGCGCGACGATTTGGGAAATTATCGGATTACTGGGCGGGTAGATGATGTGTTGAATGTAAGCGGACACCGACTCGGCACTGCCGAAATTGAAAACGCACTCAACATGCATCTGGGAGTGGTGGAAAGTGCGGTGGTAGGATTTCCTCACGACATCAAGGGACAGGGAATCTATGCGTTTGTGTATTACAACGGTCATTTTGAAAATGAACAACTCACGCGTCAGGATATTTTACAAACCGTCAACCGCATCATAGGCGCCATTGCGCGTCCTGATAAAATACAATTCGTTCCCTCACTTCCCAAAACCAGAAGTGGGAAAATCATGCGGAGAATACTCAGAAAAATCGCAGAAGGAGAACTCGAACAATTGGGCGACACTTCTACCTTATTGGATCCGGGAGTTGTTCAGGAAATTATTCAGGGTAGATTGTAATAAACCATAAGTTCCATAGCCTTAAATGATTTATATTGCCATTCAAAATAATGCGAAAACCTACATAAATTATGTGCAGCAAATGCTTGAAGCCAGTACCAACGAAATGTAAGTGATAACGGAGTCCAGCTCTCAAAAAACTACACAAATCTCTCTACATGTCTTGACAAAAATGGACTTATTCAAAAAATTAGACAGATCAAATTAGGCTGCTAAACATGAACTTTTTCATAAAAATCTTCTATTGGTGATTTTCCATTCAACCCATATTATGCATTATGGTTTCGTTATTAAAGGCAAAAGATCTATAAAAACAAACGCTCCCATGAATGAATGGTCTTTGATTATCATCAAAGTAATGACCGAAAGTTCATCAAGTTAACCATATTTTAATTTTCAACTAAATTTGGATATCAGTGATAAGATTAATTAGGTGAATGATTAATTTTACCCAAAATACCAACTATTGAATATTAATAAATTCCTAGAACTGGTCAAAAGCAAAAAGAAGCAACACCAGCAAGTCTTTAAAAAGTTAAAAGGTACTGACACAAAAGTACTTGACCGAAATTTTCATCAAGCACATCAGGAAGTATTCACAGAATTCAATTGTCTCGAGTGTGCCAACTGTTGTAAAACAACAAGTCCAAGACTTTATCCTATAGATATTGAAAGAATGGCACATGCATTACAAATGAGGCCATCAGAATTGATGGACAAGTATATTGTAATTGATGAAGATCAGGATTACGTTTTTCATTCATCTCCTTGTCCTTTTTTGGAACAAGACAATACTTGCAGAATTTATGATTTCCGACCTAAAGCGTGTCGGGAGTATCCACACACTGACAGAAAGAATATGACTCAAATTCTTGATCTCACATATAAGAATATTGCTGTCTGTCCCGCAGTGTTCATAATGATAGAAAGAATTAAGGATAAAATGAAATTGTAATACGATTTTTTTCTATTTCTCAACTACGTCTTGGCAGATTCAATTTATATTTTAACTTTGAAAAATTTTTTGCCATTTGGCATTATCGTTGTATTTCATTTTAAAGCCATGGATACACCGCAACGTATATGCAAGCTACACCAAACATGGGTTAAAACTGATCACGAAAATTTCAGGCATTTATTAAATCATTCCCTTTCTTAAAAGATCGATTTTTATCGAAGCTGGTTATCCCTTTTACTACTAACAATGAATGTGATCTATAATTTATGAATACCAGTCTATCTTAAATTAATCCTAAAATTATATGCTCACTCATAAAATGATACTTTCTCTTTTGGTGTGAAATGCCCATTTAAATAAATAATGTAACAATCCTTCTATCGTAAAATTTTACATTCCTAAAAATTCAATAGACCAAATTCTTTCAGTTGTTGAATTTTGTCATTGAACCAAAATAATTCAAAATCAGGAAACTGATCGATCAGTTTGGATTTTAGATCGGCATAGGTTTTTAACTCCTCACAATTTTTCAATGCAATCTGCTCCAATGCAAATAACAAACATTTGCCTTCTTCAGGATTCAATTCAATTGTTAAAGCACTTTGCTTGTTGTGAAAGTAAAATGATTGCAACTCAATTTTTTTACCTTTTATTATTTTATTTATGGCGGAAATCTCCGGGCTTTTTCCTAGCCACACCCATTTGGCGTGCGGCCTGATTACAAGCGGCTCTTCCTGCGCTAAACATTTGAGAATAAAATCATCGTCAACAGTCGTGCGCGGAATTTTAAAATTAAACCATTCCTGCAATGGAAATTCATATCCAATTCCATGCATGTAGTTGTACAGCGATTTTTTAAGTCCATAACTGAATTTATCATGATCAATATTGGTCTTATCGCTGAACTGAATATCGTTGTTGGCAAAAGTAATTTCATGCTTCTCCGTAACCAATCCATAGGCCTCCGGATCCTGCCCAACTGGACTGTGTGCAGTTAGGGCAAACTGATGCCAGAAACCCGAGCGGATCACTTCTGTTTGAAAAAGTTGTCTCACCATCTCAAGACTGTCCACCGTCTCCTGAACGGTCTGCGTAGGAAATCCATACATAAGATATGCATGTACCATAATGCCTGCCGAAGTAAGATTTCCGGCGACTTTGGCAACCTGCTCTACAGTGACACCTTTTTGAATCAGCTGGAGCAATCTGTCTGATGCAACTTCCAGACCTCCCGATACAGCCATGCATCCGGATGCATTCAACAACAAACACAAATCAGGGGTAAAGCTTTTTTCAAATCTGATGTTGGTCCACCAACTCACGACCAAATCCCTTCGCAAAATTTCCAGTGCAAGCTCCCGCATCAATGCCGGCGGTGCTGCCTCATCCACGAAATGAAATCCCCTTGTACCTGTAGCAGCAATCAGTTCTTCCATGCGGTCTACCAATAATTTTGCCGCTATGGGTTCATAGAGTTTGATGTAATCTAAAGTAATATCACAGAAGGTACATTTACCCCAATAGCAACCATGCGCCATGGTAAGTTTATTCCACCGACCATCGCTCCACAAACTGTGCATGGGGTTTGCGATTTCGATGACAGAAACATACCGGTTAAGTGGCAAGTCATTGTAATCCGGTGTTCCAAGTTCACTTTGATGATAATCCTTGCATACAGGATTGTCAAAGTAGCGGACCATTCCATCTGACTTTAAAAATGTTCTTTTGAGTTCGCTGAGCCCCTGTGTTCCACTTATAAATCCTAATAAATTTTCCAATGGCCGTTCGCCATCATCCAGACAAATAAAATCAAAATAATCAAATACACGGACATCCGACAATTCTCTCAACTCGGTATTTACAAACCCACCTCCCATCGAAGTTTTGATGTGAGGAAAATGTTTTTTAACAAATTGAGCACAACGGAAAGCCGCATAAAGATTACCGGGAAAAGGTACCGAAATGCAAATTAATGCAGGCTTCACTTCTTCGAGTCTGTCGGCAAGTATGCGAAGACTGATCTTGTCAAAATAGCAAAGGCTTGATTGCAGACTTTGGTGTAGCTCTTCAAAACTATTAGCCGACCTGCCCAGTCGTTCTGCGTAACGGCTAAAACCAAAATGCTCATCCACACATTCTTTGATAAAATCAGAAAGGTCTTCGAGATATAAAGTTGCCAGATGCTTTGCTTTGTCCTGAATGCCCATTCCACCAAAAGCCCATTCCAGATCAACAACTTCGTCAAATCTTGATGCCTCTGGAAGGTAATTGCCCTGCGCAAGCAGTTGTGCCAGCGTCGGATTTTTTCCTTGCAGAAATTCAATGACAGGATCAATGGTTTTCACATACTCATCCCACAAATTGTACATTCTCTTTGCATTGGGAGACCATTCAGGAATGCATTCCACCGGCTTCAATTGCTGCAATCCGTTTTTTGAAAAAACATCCAAAATCACTTCTATTCCCAAATCCATCTGAAAGGAAGCAATTCCCTTTGTGTTCAGAAATCCTTTCAGGTAGGACGTGGCCGGATACGGAGTATTCAGTTGTGTAAATGGAGGAGTAAGTAGAAAAATGCTTTTCAAAAAAATCTAATTTCACAAAAGTACATGTAAAATCTGTTTGGCTCCTGTAAAGATTCCAACATTGTTAGTATTACTTATGTGTGTGGTCTTTTTCGCCGATTGAATTCAACCGGCTCTTTCTTTTTTCAACAGGAGATAAGAATACACCACCGGAACAATTACCATGACGCTCACCAGGACAAAGAAAATAATAAATACCAATTTGCTGTCCTGCAACAATAAACTAAGGAACACAATCAAAATGCCCCCTGCCATCCAAACCTTACTGGCGAGACGATGTGTGAGCTTCCATACAGACTCACTTTCCAAAGTCCAGGGAGTACGAATACCTACAAAATAATTTGGTCTGACAGTCTGCATATAATTACCCAATCCTGCAAACAATGCACCCATAAGAACCAATAAAATATTGGCATTCTCCATTCCCCCTTCCTTAGCAGCATTCAATATAACTACGTTCAAAGCAGCCATAAAAACAGCTATCAGCAACCTTATGCTAAAGAAATTATCGCCCATTTCCTGAATCTTCTTCTTGGGATCAATGGCGGGAATGATCAACATCAGAAAATAAATTCCAAGACCCAATATAGCTGGCAAATAAAGCAGCGTGCTCCTGGAAGACCAACCATCCGCCGTGCCCTCGATATTAAAGTGAGTAGCCACCCTTTCAGGCAATTGCTGCCAAATGAATGCAAGATAAATATAGGGCAGTAATGAAATTAAGATCAGTAAAATTTCTTTGGTCAGCTTATTCATAAATCTATTTTTTCAGTGATAGAATATAATCCAGCAAATCGTCTACCATGGTCGTATTGATGGAGTAAAAGACATATTGCCCTTGCTTGACCGTGGTCACCAATCCCGCCCTCTTCAGCTTATCCAGATGATGTGAAATACTGGGTGCGGTCATGTCAAACTTGGCAGCAATATCCCCTGCTGTCAAATCCCGCTTGCGCAACAACTTCAGGATATCCCTCCGTGTCGGATCATTCAACGCCTTAAAGACATCGTTCATAAACAGAGGCTACTAAATTAATAATTATACAATTAGACAAATATCTAATTATCTAATTAATTCACCAAATAAAATGTATTTTTTTACGAAAAATACATACTCCACGAAACTCCTTGACTTCAACTATAAATGAATTGGAAGTAGGTTTATAGTGTTTGGGAGTATTCTCAATGCCAAGATCCCATTTACCATTCACAACAAATCCCGCAACAAAAACTCAACCTCCATCTTCCTACCCTCTCTCAATACTTTCAATTTAATCTGCTTCCCTGCATTATTGGATAAACGCCGCTGGATGGTATTTAAGTTAAGGTATTCCGCACTGGTTTTATTTAATTTGAGGATGAGATCGCCTTCCTTAATTCCTGCCAGAGCAGCCGGACTGTTGTTTACCAAATGACTTACATAAAAATTTTTAAGCTGGGGACCACCTGCCAGACAAGTGATTCCCGATCTGTCGAATCGCAATTGCTCATTGTAATTTTTTCTGGATTTTAAATATACCCTGGAATGATTATAATCGAAAACTACTTTAAAACGCTCCAAAATTTGATTGCCAATAATTCCTTGTTTTCTGTCCTTCTCCCGCTCCATAAATTCTGTATCGAGTTCCTGAAAATAAGTAAGCAATGCAGGAAACTGAAAAGTACAAAAATCAAAGGATTTGGTTCTTCCGACATAACCATTGATCAATCCTCCAATTCCGGAACCCAACTTTCCGGGAACCAATTGAGCAGGTAATGCAACATTGGTTTGCTGGCCTGTATAAATTAAAAGAGACAAGCCTGCCCCTGTATCCAACAAGAGATTCATCTTCACTGCTGTATGATCTTCCAGGGTTTTCATCTCTACTTCGATATAGGGTTTATTACGGTAAATATGGATCGGACAAGTCTGGTATTTTTTAAGTTTCTTTTCATTCAATTTATCATGCAGAAGGATGACATGGGCTGAATAGTTTATTTCAATCAGGTAATTTTTAAAATGAGAAGCGCTTAGAATACCGTGAATTTCCTCGCCCACTATTTCAGAAACTCCGGTAACCGGTTTCTGTAAGACAAGAAGTGGAAGGCTTACTTCACCCATTCCCTGAATAAATAAGCTGAGCGGCTTGGTCACCCATGCATTCATTTCTTGTTGAAGATCCGAACCAAGCACCTTTACTTCACGGCTGTAAACATCTTTAAAAATATCCGTGTACTTACTTTCAAAAAGTAAATGATGTTCTGCGCCTGTATCAAATATCAGCTTGAGGGGAATTATTCCTTCCAGATTTACTTCAAGGATGATAAAAGATTGAACATACCGAAAAGGAATGCGTATGGACTTGGCTCCAAAAATATCACCGGTACTGATCACAAAAAAGCATAGGCACCATAAACACAACCCGGGCTTTTTGAATGTTTCGATCATCAGATTCTGCAATTACCTCTGACAAGATAGGAATAGACGTTGACAATACAAACTATTATTTCCGAATCCACCTAGTAATTGTAAGATGCACAAAATTATCTAAACCTTTTCTAAATAGATTTAGATGTTTGCAAAAAAAAAGCTAATTAGTCTTTTACAAAAACCTTGGCAAAATAAACTTTGCTACCTGTCTGATATTTGAGCAGATAAAGTCCCGATTGTAAATCCCTTGTTCTAATAGGGATTAATTCACCCTGCCCGTCCAGTTCCGGCAGGTCTAATTTTATGAATTGTCCGGACAAACTGTACAAACCTAAAACATCCTCCTTATGGAATGGCGTAGGAAGTTGCAAATAAAATAAGTTCTTAAATGGATTGGGGAACACCTTCATTCCATGATCTCCATTTTCAAAATCATTTACCCCGGTGGCACAATCGTTCGCTGCCGCAAAACTTGGTTTGGTAAATAGTTGCCATTGGGTTGCACAACGGCCATAAGAATTATCATCCTGCTGCTCGGAATAGAATATAGAATCAATCACACCGGCAGCATTGCTTAGAAATATTTGCTCACCGGATTTGGACAATTTAAAATTTGTATGTAGGCCAGCACTCATACCATCTTCATCAGCCCAGATGCACAAAAAACTTTTTGGAAGTATGGTGGTATCCGGAAACGACCATTTGGCAAGATTGTCAGATTGGTCAGACAGATAAGCCCCGCGAAGGGACAGAGGACGATCTGTACTGTTGTACAATTCAATCCAGTCATCATAATCACCTCTCTCATCTTGCTTGTAACTTTTGTTGGATGCCATGAACTCATTGATCAGAATTTCTCCGGATAATATGCTTTCATTTTTTAAGTACAATGAATGAAATTCATATTCTGCCCTGGGTGGAGAAAGGCTTGCAATATTGTTATTCTCTGCAAAAATATAATATTGGATTTCGTCTGTTTGTGGGGCCACCAATTGGTTTGCAAACACTCCATCACCTGCAGTGCCGTCTTGGTGCAAACCATCGTCATAAAGCGTAATACTTGAGAAAAGTGCGCGTCTGGTGGCGCGATAGTAAAGAACTACATTATCGGCTTGTGTCACCTGAACATTGAAGGAAATCAATTCTTGTGGCGAGGGTTTAAGCGGCTCTGTATTGATTTGATGGATAATCGGTGAGGCTACGGAAAGTTCCGGCACTGTGTTCAAATAATTAAATCTGGCTTGAGCAAAACTGACCAGCCCCGGATATATTTTTCCTGCAGGTGGATTTATCTGAAAATCGGATTGAAGGTTTAGATTAAAAGCAGCATCTGTAAAAAATTTATTCTTGTCCTGAGATACGGCATCCCTAACCAAATTTTGAAGATACACGCCTTGTGATTGATAAAAATTATTTTGCTTCGCATCGCTCATAATGGTGCCCAAATGTGCGAGATATCTTTTTTTCCAAGATGGTATGGACAATAATTTTGAGATCAATGGTCGTTCTGCATTGGTTACATGCAACAAGGGTGAGAGGGTGATCATTTGTTGTAAATTCAATTGCCCCATTCCGGAATTTGTAAACGCCCCGTAAAATTCATTCAAATCCCACATAATAGGATTAAAACGACCATGTTCATCCTGATAAATCAGATAGTTGTGTCCTGAGCCACTGTAACTATCCAGATTGACGTAAAAGTTATTCAATGCCAACATCCAAAGTGCTCGGTCCACATCCAGAACAGATGATATTCCGGCAGGATTTTGATTTAATGTTTTTAAAAATCTAACCAATTCATCCCAACCACTCTCAGATTCGATTTCGTAATTATTTTGATAGCATGCCGAATCGTCCGAGATAAATTTCAAGGCTGAACCCGACCCGCCCATTGGGCAATTTCCGGGTAATTGTTTTTGTTTTTCAACACGATCACATTGAAAATAAACTCCATCCGAAGTATAAAAATGCTGCTCGAGAAAATCATTGTCCAGATCCTGAACATTCGTATACAAACCCAGATAAGTATCATTGACAAAAACCTTTATAAAATTTGCCAGAGCTGCGGGCATGTATTGCCGAACAATTTGATAACCTAAAGCCTCTCTTAAAAAACTTGGATCCATAAATCCATTGGAAAGTTTAAGGGTATTTACGCCTTCATAAGATTGATCATCCCGGATAAAATCAAGTTTAATGTTCAGCGGATTTTTTACTCTGGTTGGATTGTAGGTACTGTTTCCTTTATATCGTATTCCTGCACTGTCGTATGCAATTCCATTGAGAATTACTTTTGTTGCCACTAAACGCAAATCAGGATCTGCTGTATGCAATGAATCCAACTTCTTATCCCAATCCCCGGTGGGAAAGGTGATTCTGATCTCCTGAACTTTATCACTGTCATAGAGTGATTGAGCCTGAAAGGACTGTCCATCCAAAATAAACGCAAGCAAACAAATTACAGGTGAGGACCTGAATGGGTATTTTAAAATAAATTTCTTAAATAATTTCATACACTAAATAACTTGGTTGAGGTGATAAACTAATCGACTCTATCCAATCTATGAAAGGCTTCGCTATTCAAAATGTACTAATATCAAAGTCCGGATCTAAATGATCAGCTTATCAATTGCTTAAGACCATAACGGATCAACAAAATACCTCCAACGATCACCAGTAATACAATATAGAAAGGCATAAAACTGATGGCATAAATGTGGGTACGGTCCAGCACCCACATTAATGTAAGTATAACTCCTATGATCAGCATGAATCCTGTGAGTTTGTCAAATCCCGGCACATCATCCAGATTTACAAATCTTCTGATGATGGCTATCGTAACAACCATTGAAAGTATTGGAAAAAACTGTATCATCAGTTGGGTATCCATAATACTGCGACGCTCCCAAAAGAAAAAATAAATATTCAATGTCACCGCAAATATTCCCGGAATACAGATGGCATAAACCAAAACTGCAAACAAATAATTCCAGGGGCTTTGTGAAGAATCGGGTTCCGTAACCCAACCAAGCACCAAGGCAATTGCCGGGATGCCCAGAAAAAAATACAGGCTAAAGTTTGGATTGGCCTGGATCATGTCAAAGAATTGCTGTAAGGTCATAAAGGGTTTTTATATTTCCAAAAACAGTTTCATCGGATCTTCAATTAACTCCTTCACTTTTACCAGAAAACTTACGGAAGAACTTCCATCGATGACCCGGTGATCATAAGACAAAGCAAGATACATCATAGGGCGTATAACCACTTGTCCATTTACTGCAACCGGTCGATCCTTGATGGCATGCAAGCCTAAAATAGCTGATTGGGGTTCATTGA
Source organism: Candidatus Vicinibacter affinis (assembly GCA_016714365.1). NCBI lineage: Bacteria > Pseudomonadati > Bacteroidota > Saprospiria > Saprospirales > Saprospiraceae > Candidatus Vicinibacter > Candidatus Vicinibacter affinis. The sequence goes on from JADJNH010000007.1 coordinate 49,489, forward strand.
TGATCGGGGTACTCATCAACGAACCAAACACTCCTCCATTGGTAATGGTGAAGGTCCCCCCCGACATTTCCTGCAAACTTAGTTTTCCTGTACGCGCCTTCTCTGCCAATTCTTTGAGCTTTATTTCGAATTCATGAAGCTTCATACTTTCAACATTGTGTATGGGAGGCACAACCAACCCTGTCGGGGTGGAAATGGCCATCGAAATATCCACATAATCGTGATAGATCAGCTCCTCTTCGTCAATAAATGCATTGACCTCCGGCATTTGCATCAGCACCTGGGCACAAGCCTTGGCGAATACCGACATAAATCCTATTTTAATGCCGTACTTAGCCTGAAACTTTTCATTGTACGTCTGCCTGAGCTCCATCAGCCTGGACATGTCAGCCTCGTTAAAAGTGGTGAGCATGGCCGTTTCATTTTTAGCGGATACAAGCCGCTTGGCAATGGTGCGCCGCATTCTTGACATCTTTTCTCTTCTTTCAGGACGTGTTCCTGTCATCACCTTTGATGTGTTAGACGAGCTCAGGATGTTTGTTGCAGGATTTTCTAAAGGAGAGGTGGATTTCTCGCTTTTCGAGTTGATTGCCTCCAGAACATCGCCCTTGGTAATTCTTCCTTCTTTTCCACTGCCTGGGACATCATCAACTTTTAGTTCATGCTCACGCATTAATTTGGCAGCTGCAGGCGCTGGATGCTGTACCAATTTATTTGTTGGAGCTTCTGAACCAATAATTTCTGATGGTTTGTAAGAAGTTTGAGGTGTTTCCATTTCTCCGGAGACAGACACATCAATTTGTGCTACCACTGCCCCTATGCTGAGATCATCTCCTTCATTGGCCAAACGCTTAATTCTTCCTGCTTTTTCAGCTGGCAGTTCAAATGTTGCCTTATCTGACTCAAATTCACAAAGGGCCTGATCCAGTTTTACCATCGCGCCATCCTCCACAAGCCATTTGGCGAGGGTCACCTCGGTTACAGATTCTCCGATGGAGGGCACTTTTATCTCGATCACGTTCATATGGAATGATTTAGCTCAAAAGTAGACAAAGCTGACCAAAAAAGGTTTATGATTTAGGCCACCTTGATTGGAGATTTACCCAGTTTCAGAATTTGCCCATGAATCCCGGCTTATTTATTTTTTGTAAAAGACACGTTCTGACAAAGCTTTATTATCATTGCAAAATAAAAATTACCCGGACTTGCAACACTCCTCTCTCCAAAGTAAACATTACCCCGCCAAGATTCTTTTTGTTGGCGAATATGGACTTTTGTATGGAGGAGAGGCTCTAAGCATTCCTTATCCAAATCTTGGAGGCAGTTGGGATTTTGGACAAAATAATTTCCCTAGGTTGGACGATTTCTGTGATTACCTGGATGGAAATGAAACATTGATAAAGTCATTGGATCTGAACCGGTTTCGTCAAGATCTGGAGAATGGATTGTATTTCAACAGCAACATTCCGCAATCTTATGGACTAGGGAGCAGCGGATGTCTTTGTGCAGCCGTTGCTGATCGGTATGGTAAAAATCTTAGCGGCAATCCTGCACTCCTCAGAGATTTATTCATCCAGATGGAATCCTTCTTTCATGGATCTAGCTCCGGATTGGATCCTTTGGTTTCTTATCTGAACAAACCTCTTCATCTGATCCATGAAGGTGAGCCAAAGGTTTTGGAAAACAACATAGTACTGGAAAACGAATGGTATCATATTAGCCTTGTAGACAGCGGAATTCCACGCAATACAAAGGAATGGGTCAAAATCTTTAAAGAACTGATGCAAGATCCGGAATACCACCGGGGATATTCTGAAAAAATGCTCCACGCAAATAAAAATCTGATTGAAGCATTCATCAGCCAAAACAATGACCGCATCATTCAAAATTGGCAAACCCTCAGTGAATTAAGTTTCTGTTATTTCTATCAATTTATTCCTGATGGGATAAAATACAAATGGGAAAAAGGGATACAGGACCGGACCCTATTTTACAAGCTCTGTGGTGCAGGCGGTGGTGGATTTTTTCTGGCACTTGAAATTAAAAAGTGAGAATAAAATTCCTTCTGATTGAATAATCTTATATTTACTCAGACAAGCATCCACAATCATGAAAAGCTGCCTACTTTTCTTTCTATTTTTTTTAAATATTCATGGATCATTTGCACAAAGCCTGATCGTGAATCATCATTCTGTTGCAGAGTTTGACAGCATTCCGGAAGTATATAAAAACCAGGCAGCAAAATTACGAATGTTGTTCATGGATCGTTCAGTAGGCTTTAACATTTCCACTTATCTGGATTGTCTTTCTACTCCTTGGGCCACCTCTCTTTCCTCCTGCAAAAGATACGAACACAAAGACCCTTTGTACAACTCTGATCCAAAAGAAGTCCTATGGGAAAGAGTATGGGACAGAAGCAACTGGCGCTACGAATTCTGGCCAACCAGCTGCTCGGAAGATGTCACTTGTTTTATAAATTTTATAGAACCCAAATTAGATTCATTTGACGTAATGGGATGCCAATTCAGCTACCTTGCGGTTACACCCGGTGCCAGAATTGCAGATCCTACCACCGGTTTTTTCGGAAACCAGACAAGTGGTAATAAAGCCAATACTTATGCAAATTTTTCCATCCAGCATCCTGATAAAAAACTCATCTGGTGGACAACCTCCCTGGCGAGGGGAATCGGGACCATGGAATCAGAATCTTTCAACAGGCAAATGCGAGATTATGCTACAAGGAACAACATCATCCTCTTTGATGTAGCAGATATTTTATCACACGACCCATCCGGCAATCCATGTTATGATAATCGGGATGGGGTAAGCTACCAGACTGAAAACTATCCGGATGATGGGGTTGATCTGGAGGCGATTTGTCCGCACTATACTACAGAGACCGAAGGCGGCCATTTGGGTTCTGCCTCTTCAGGTGGAGTCCGCGTTGCCAAAGCCTTCTGGGTGCTGATGGCCAAAATCGCAGGCTGGAAAGGTATTTCCACCAAAATTAATGAAATATCAAAAGGCGATTTTATACTGTATCCCAACCCTGCAGCAAACTATTTATTTGTCAAATCGCTTCAATCCAAAAACCTTAAGCACAACCCCACCCTGACATTTAAAACCCTTGAAGGAAAATCCATTTTATCGAAAACAATCCATGATCAGGATCTTATCAATGATTCAGAATATAAAATTTCTCTGCAAGACATGTCTAATGGATATTACATCATCGAACTAAAAACCAGGGATAAGCATTTTCTCCATAAACAAGTAATCTGCCGCTGATCAAACTGCCTTTTATCCCAAGTCATTCACTGAACTACGAATGCAAAGACTTTTAAATTCTTCTGAAAACAATATAATCTTATATTATTGGTTCTTATAGCTGCTTTTTAACATCGGATAATTTTTAGTTTTTATTTAACTAACTTCTTTATTGGATATTACTATTATTAGAGGATATTTGCATGAATCAAAAAATCTATCAACTGTACTACATATGAATTCTATTTTATCATTTTTCTTGATTTTAATGACTGTACAATTTTCCTTCAGTCAAACCCCTGCTGCAGGTAAACAAAATCCAGTACTTTACAGAGAAACAGCCAGACCTGAAGACAAAATTCAGAAAACATTCCCTTATGATATTAAATTAAAAAATGCGGATGGAAAAGAATTTGTCTCATCAAGTTTATTCAAACAAAATGGCAAACCTACTGTTCTGCTTTTTTGGCTTACAACCTGCGGACCCTGCAAAATGGAAATGGAAGCCATTAAAAATAAATACGAATCCTGGTCAAAAGAATCAAAATTTAACTTTTTTGCCATATCCACTGATTGGAGCCACAATACCGAAAAATTTGTGGAACGCGTAAAAACCTCCGGTTGGCCATTTGCAGCTTACCATGATTTTAATCAGGAATTCAAGTATGTGATGCCTGGTGGTTTAAATGGACTTCCCCAGGTTTTTGTATTGAATAAAAAAGGCGAGGTGGTCTTTCATAAAAGAAAATACATGCCCGGTGATGAAGACAAACTGTTCGAAGAAATAAAGAAACTCTAAGCTGATTTACATAAGAAAAGATTTTGAAATAAATTTAAAATAAGCTGAAATTGCTCAGCAATTTTAATTAAGAAGAGGAGTCTGAAAACAAATTTCAGACTCCATTTTTATATAACCCATCTAACAAATTCTACTGAAAAATATCATCTTGAATATTTCACTCAATCAACTGAAAACATTGCAGAAAATAACCATCGCTGAAATAAATTCGTTTTGTGACAGGATCATAAGTTGGATCACTGATGTAGGTGTCAAAATATTCTTTGCTTTCATTTGATGAATCGTATTCAATAAGTTTCTTACCATTTGATGCATCAAATATGTATAATGTTCTATTTGAAAAAATGATTTTGCCACCAATGCATCTGATTCCACCCAAGGCAACTCCCGGCACATCCGTCTTCCAATTTTCAATTCCTGTCCTTTGATTCAAGGAAAATATATTGCCATTCCCTATTATAAAATATACATTTTGATCATCAAATTCAAGATTTGAATTTGCCATATATTGGCCACCGTGTTTGTCTGAAAAGTCCCGCTTCCAGACGATCTCTCCATTTTCACTGTTAAAACAAAAAATGGTCCTAAAACTGCAGGTAAATACAAGTCCATCTTTTATAAAGGTGGCCAATGAATTGGGTTCAGTATTTGGATCCACGTCTTCCTTAAACCAAACCATTTCCGATTTAGTTAAATTGTAGCATGCCATGCTTGTGACTTTCGGACTACTCCAATAACCAGTCTTAAAATACAAAAGTGTATCCCCTCTTTGATCAATATGAATAGCAGGTGGAAGCACCAATGGATTAAAACCAGGTTTATCTTCAGAGAAATCGGCATGATAAATTTTTCTTTCAGAACCATTCTTCATATTGACTATGACTAAACTTTCTGTTCCGTCATTTTCCAAATATCTAAAAAAGGCCAGTTCTTCCATTCGTGTGTATTCTAAGTAATGTCCACCCCGGCTGTGTACATCAATGGACCAAATGGACTTACCAGTATTCATATCTATCCCATGTAAATTGCTGCCTGTGTACATAAATATATTTTGATAAACTGGCATTATGGTTTGAGACAAGTTCATCGTTTCTCCCTTTCTATCCGGGTAATGATCATCCCAACTCCAGCAAGATCGACCGGAATCTTGTTTAAATGCCATAATATGATCATTTAGCAAACTCAACAAAATAGCATCACTTACTAATACTTTATCCTTGTACAAAACTGGTGGAATGGACAGGCTTGTTTCCGGTCTTTTTGGAAGTAAAGTTTGCCAAATTAATTTAAGTTTGGTGGTTTCGGATCCTCCTGATGGAGGATCCGAAATAGAAGCTGTATAATCATCGCACGACATGGTCAACAACATCAATGCCATCCAAATATTTTTCATATGCCTAATTTTTGTTCTGTCTTAAAAAATTGACAATACTTCCCTACAAACATCAAATCTGTTGTGGATCTTTTCGTATTTCTATCATTCCGCATTTGTTGATGATTACTGAATAAAAATCATCACAAATAAAATTCGGAAAATCAATCATGGGTCCCTTAGGCACTAGGGCATTTAATGCTCTTTGATTTCCATGAATGATAACCATTCAGTTAGACCTCAATTCAATGAACCATAAAAAGTCAATATTGCTTCATTCAATCAACTGAAAACATTGCAAAAAATAACCATCGCTGAAGTATAGTCGTTTGGTAAGTGGATCATAAGTTGGATCACTGATGTAGGTGTCAAAATATTCTTTGCTTTCATTTGATGAATCATATTCAATCAACTTCTTCCCATTGGATGCATCAAATATGTAAAGCCTTCTGTTGGAAAAAATGATTTTACCTCCAATGCATCTGATTCCACCCAGGGCGACTCCCGGTACATCCGTCTTCCAATTTTCAATTCCTGTCTTTTGATTCAAAGAAAATATATTGCCATTCCCAATTATAAAATATACATTTTGATCATCAAATTCAAGATTTGAATTCGCCATATACAAGCCGCCTTGCTTGTCTGAAAAGTCCCGCTTCCAGACAATCTCTCCATTTTCACTGTTAAAACAAAAAATGGATCTTGAGCTGCAGGTAAATACAAGTCCATCTTTAATAAATGTGGCCAATGAGTTGGGTTCTGTGTTTGGTTCCAGGTCTTCCTTAAACCAAACCATTTCTGATTTGGTTAAATTGTAGCAAGCCATACTCATTACTTTCGGACTGCTCCAATAGCCCGTCTTAAAATACAACAAGGTGTCCCCAACTTGATTGATTTGAATGGCTGGTGGAAGCACTAATGGATAAAAACCAGGTTTATCTTCAGAGAAATCGGCATGATAAATTTTCCTTTCAGAACCATTCTTCATGTTGACGATGACTAAACTTTCTGTTTCGTCATTTTCCACATATCTAAAAAAGGCCAGTTCTTCCATGCGTGTGTATTCTAAGTAATGTCCACCCCGGCTGTGTACATCAATGGACCAAATGGACTTACCATTATTCATATCTATCCCATGTAAATTGCTGCCTGTATACATAAATATATTTTGATAAACTGGCATTATGGTTTGGGACAAATTCATCATTTCTCCTTTTCTATCCGGGTAATGATCATCCCAACTCCAGCAAGATTGACCGGAATCTTGTTTAAATGCCATAATATGATCATTTAGCAAACTCAACAAAATAGCATCACTTACCAATACTTTATCCTTGTACAAAACTGGTGGAATGGACAGGCTTGTTTCCGGCCTTTTTGGAAGTAGAGTCTGCCAAACTAATTTAAGTTTGGTGGTTTCGGATCCTCCTGATGGAGGATCCGAAATAGCAGGTGTATAATCATCGCACGACATTGTCACCAACATCAATGCCATCCAAATATTTTTCATATACCTTATTTTTGCTTTGTTTTAAAAAAATGACCATATTTCCCTACAAACATCAAATCTGTTGTGGATCTTTTTGTATTTCTATCATTCCGCATTTGTTGATGATTACTGTACAATAGTTGATCTTTATAGGAATTTGGAAAATCAATTGCAGAGCTCACAGGTACGACTCCATCAGATTCTTCCAGCTCTATAAATTCATAATGAAAGATTTCACGATGACTACAATAGTAATCCCAGCTCACATTCTTTTCATCGCATTCTTCGAAGCTGATATCGGAATAAATGTCCTTTCTGATTTCGGATCCTGAACCGTCGAATGACACACAGACACAATAACTTTCTGTGACTACTTTGTGTCCTGCCCCTGCCCCAATTATGACTTTCCACTTATTGTCAACAGTTTTAAGCCAGTCAAAAACTGCCCGATTGGCATTGGCCTTTTTTTGGTAGTCATTTTTTAATCCCCAGGTACCAAACCAACCTGCAGGATGCCACCACAGACCATCTAACCAATCAACCCATCCTTGCTGACTGGTATATTTAAGGTAATACTCATCCGAAACCAGATTAACTTTATCCACCATATCCTGATCTTCATTTGCAGTGTAGACAGGTACCGTCTCCGATGAAGTATTTAACCATTTTAACAAACGAAAAAATACCGGATCTTCTTCCACTCCATAAAATGCAACGTTGTTTTGAATTTTTGAATTAAACTCGTCAAAAAATACCGGCTTTTGTTTGTACTCATCCGTAATGGGTGACAAAAATTCACTCGCAAATGTTGGGGCCAATCCGGACAAAAATTCGCAGGCAGGCTTGATGAATTTTTGTTTAATTTTTTCCGGATTGATGAGCAAATCAAGCAGAAAGTTGGATTCTACAAATTCGGTTAATTTCGAATTGGCAATATGCACACAACCCTCTTCCATTAAATCTACCATGTCATCCACATGCTGCAAAATAGGTGCTCCTCCATGTGGCGTTCCATATGTAACAATTCCACCAAAATAAGGATCCCCCTTCTGGGTATTTGTACGCTCCAAATCTGCCGCCCTCACGGCCAATCCTCCCTGCGAATGAGCAATCACAAAAGGTTTTAAGTGATCTTCTAATGGTCTGTTAACTCCTTCTGAATTTTTAATCGCATCCAACAATCCCTGTCCGGCGGATTTAAGACTGATCTGTGGATATTCCGGAAATTCAGAATCTACCCAGTATTTAGTTTCAATATCGGGTCCCACCTTTTGCCAGGCCTTCAAGGCATCCCCTCCCAAACCATGGACCCAAAAAATGGTGCGACAAGGATCTCCGGTACTTGGATTGTAGCAAGATTTTGGTCCCCCGGTTGGATTGTTAGGGTCATAAGGAACTGCTGACTCAGCTATCCCATAAACAGGCTGCGCTGTCAAAGTGCTCATCAGTAGGATGTTGGTGCAAACAAATATACAAAAACAAATTAGAGTTCTCATAATTATAAAATTTTTTTTTAGTGAATTAAAATTTCAAGACTTTCCTGACAAGCTTTTTCCCCTGAAGGCTCAACTGCAAGTAATAAAGTCCCGGTACCAGGGTCCCTGAATAAATCTTCTCCGGATTGGATCTAATATCATACTCTCTGATCAGTTTTCCTGATTGATTTAACAATTGCATCTTATAGCTCAATTCTGGTTTGAAATCGACGATTGAAATATTCCAATTTCTGTTCATCTCATCATTGACAACACTGAAATCAAGGCCGCCAATTGCCGACATTGCTGATCTCTGATTTGCATTTTTGAGCTCCCGGTTATCATAAAATTCATACGCATAGCGCTTAATGATTTTATTCCAAGATCCTTTATCCCCGCTGTGAAATAAATAAGGTTTGATGGTCTGAATTTCACAATCTACATATGCATTTCCCAAAGCATAGAACTGGTGCTTTTCTGAACTCGCTTCTACACCATTCTCCTTTAGTACATCATAATAATACAATTTACTTTCATCGATCACACGGGTTTGTTGATTAAGACCTACGCGGTGAACTCCATCAGAAATTTTTTCTACACTAAAACCCTGTGCTATTAAATCATCAACGTCTTCTTTATCAAGGAAAAGGAAATTACTTAAAAGTGTTTGATTCTTAGGCAATGATGCCAATTCCGGAAAATCCTCCGATTTAATAAATTGCCCATTCAAATCAAAAATATAAACCTTGCCTTTTGCAATGACGGTAGTGCCGATCTTGCTCAAATAAGAAACTGATTTCCTTTTCAAATGTGTTACAATTTTAACTTCCGAATAATCTTGCAACAAATAAATTTCTACAAAATTCTCTTCATCTACACCTTCCAGATTCTGTTTATCCAGAATCGTCAGGTTGGCATCCTTTGGAACTGTATAAAATATTCTGTATTCTTCTTTGTAGGCTAATTTTTCAAGATACTGATTTGGCCTAAATTCATCAATACTTTGTGCAAAGCCAGCCGTACAAAATAATTGTATCAGCCAGAAAAAATAAATGTTCTTTTTCATGTGTTAAAAATTAAAAAATAAACCGGTAATCGGAACCGGCGTCCGTCATAGTCGCTTATTTAATGTGGTGCTTTCTGAATTACCCACATAACATAAAATGTCCATGTCGGGATGAATTCCAACAAATATATTTGCCAAAAGGTGGTGTCCTAAATTATCCTAAACCATGTAATAATTTTATGTTCTCAAAATAGTGTAATGTCTGATCAAACATACGGTGTTATGAATTCAAAGATAATGTGATAAATAATAATGTCAAGTTTTTTTGAAAATATTTTTATTTTTTTCAAAATAATTTCACCACAAAAAAAAAATAGCTTGTATTCAAGCTACCCAAAACAATGCTACCCTCATTCTTAATTTTACCTTATTCTATGATTGGTGATTTGTTTCCATAATCTTATTAATGGTTAGTTGAAATGAACATTCACGCCTGCTCAACCATTGATACTGTAAATCGCCTCCAACTGTGCCACTCAACATACCCCAAAGTACAAAACCCAGACTTGTCATCATCGGTGCTGGATTTGCAGGATTCACTTTAGCCAGAAAACTTTCAGGCAAAGAGTATCAGATTGTATTACTGGATCGAAACAATTATCACCAATTCCAGCCACTTTACTATCAGGTCGCGATGTCAGGTCTGGAACCCAGTTCCATTTGTTTCCCGCTGAGGAGAAGTTTTCAAGAAGAAAAGGATTTTTATGTAAGGGTCGCTGAAGTAAGTAAAATTCTTCCTGAAGATAAAAAAATTGAAAGCTCTATGGGCATCATCCGATACGACATCCTCGTACTGGCCATGGGCGCAAAAACAAATTACTATGGCAATGCAGAGTTTGAAGCAAACAGCATTCCACTGAAATCTGTTTCTGAATCACTTTTTCTGAGAAATCAAATCTTATCTGATCTGGAAAAAGCTGTGATGAGTCCTGAAGATACGGATCTTTCAGCTTTACTTGATATAGTAATTGTGGGCGGTGGACCAACTGGTGTTGAACTGGCAGGTGCTCTGGCCGAAATGAAGCAACACGTCATTCCCAAAGATTATCCGGATCTGGATTATAAAAAAATGCACATACATCTTGTACAAGGTGTTGACAGACTATTACCGGGTATGTCAATCAAATCTTCCGCAAAAGCAAAAAATGATCTGGAGCAACTTGGTGTCAATCTCTATTTAAATCAACAAGTAAAAAATATTCATGAAGGTAAAGTAACACTGGAAAATGGGTTCAGCATTGCTGCAAATAAAGTAATTTGGGCTGCTGGGGTCACTGCCTCAGGCATCCCGGGACTCCCTGAATCATCAATAGCCAAAGGTGGAAGAATTCTAACCGACGAATATTGTAGAGTCATCGGCACGCAGGATATTTTTGCGATTGGAGATCTCGCGCAACTCACTTCGCAAAAATTTCCAAATGGCCTTCCTCAAGTTGCACCGGTAGCTTTGGAGCAGGCACGATGGCTGGCCAGATTTTTGAGAAAAAAAAATACCAAACCTTATGAATATTTTGATAAAGGCAGCATGGCCACTATAGGCCGGCACAAAGCCGTGGTGGATGTTGCAGGAATGAACATCAGTGGATTCTTTGCCTGGATCATTTGGTTGTTTGTACACATTTACTACCTGATAGGTGTAAAAAATAAAATGATTGTTCTCCTCAATTGGATCTGGGGCTATATTTTCTATGATCAGGCCTTAAGGTTGCTGATCAAACCTAAAACGCCCAAAACAGAATTGGCTTAATTTTTTTGCAGAAGGAAGAATTCAAAAATTTAATGCCAGATTCTTTCTCATTCGATGCAAGGGTAGAGACCAAAGCTTATATTTGTAGCAAACTCCACCTCTGATGAGATACTTAAGTTACTTTTTATATTCATTTTGTGTGCTGCTGTATTTTTGCTTTTCCTCTTCATGCCTAAAAGCGCAGTCGCAGAACACAGACAGTGTTGGCTATCTCGCAGACACACTGATCATGACCAATCCGACAAGTGGCCTCGAAGATACCTTGGTATCCAAGACGACCATTTATGACAGAGGTGGAATCCCTCCGGTTTTCAAAAGTTGCCTGAAGGATCCCAATCCTCGTGAGTGCAATAAAAAAATTCTGAAGGAATGGAAATATAAAAGAATTCAATATCCCGATGCTGCAAAGGCGCAGAATATTCAAGGATTTGTATATGCCAAATATGTGGTGGATGCAAGTGGAAACATCGTCCGGCCTACGATCATTCAAGGACTTGGTGGTGGCTGCGATGAAGAAGTACTTAAATTTATTTATTCTCTTCCTCCATACGCTCCTGCCAAAAGAAATGGATTCGCAGTAGCTTATGAACTTAAGCTTGAAGTGAATTTTGAAAACCTGAATTCGATATCCGTAAATTCTGATTTTTCCGATCAAAATATGGTTAAAGAAAATCAGGATAGTGTGGGATTTATCATAGACACTATATATACAATGGACAGTATTACCGGATATGAAGAAGTACGAATTGTATATGAAGATGTGTACAACAAAGCTGATGTGGAACCGATTTTCAAATCCTGTGCCGATGATCCAGATCCAAAAGAGTGCAGTAAAAAGCTAATGCTGGATTCCATGTATAGGATGATTAAATATCCCGATACCGCCAGAGCACAAAAAATTCAGGGCGTGGTTTATGCAAAATACATTGTAAACACACAAGGAAAAATAGTTTCACCCAGAATCACAAGAGGACTTGGTGGCGGTTGCGATGAAGAAGTTCTTCGATTTCTGGCAGCCCTTCCGCCCTATATACCTGCAAAAAGAAAGGGCAAGGAGGTGGCTTTTGAATTCAACCTTCCGGTAAAATTTATACTCAAAAAATAAAGTTCCAGCCATTTCTTCCAGATTGTAGATTCTCCTTACTTCGGGATTAACCAATATCCCTTAACTTTGTCGGCCTTTAAAGGCTCAAAATTACTTGATATGAAAGGAATCATTCTTGCCGGTGGACAAGGGACCCGACTTTACCCACTAACATTGGCCATGAGCAAACAGCTGATGCCTGTGTACGACAAACCCATGATCTATTATCCCTTATCCACGCTGATGTTGGCAGGAATTCGTGAGATTTTAATCATTTCCACACCGAGAGATCTGCCGCAATTTAAATCCGTACTAGGTGATGGATCAAATCTGGGCATCCGCCTGGAGTATCAGGAACAACAAATTCCTAACGGGCTTGCACAAGCATTCGTCTTGGGAAAAGAGTTTATAGGTAAGGATTCGGTATGTTTGATACTGGGTGATAATATCTTTTATGGCCATAAACTACCCGAGTTGCTCCGTGAAAGCACTCAGCCTGACGGTGGAATCGTATTCGCATATCCTGTGGCCGATCCGGAACGTTACGGTGTGGTGGAGTTTGACGACCAGCTTCACGCCATCAGCATAGAAGAAAAACCTTCACATCCAAAATCAAATTATGCGGTCCCCGGGATATATTTCTATGACAATGAAGTTGTCAATATTGCGGAAAATTTAAAACCATCTGCGCGAGGTGAATACGAAATCACCGATGTAAATAAAACCTATCTGGAGCGCAATAAACTTAAGGTCGGGGTCCTTGGACGTGGTGTTGCATGGCTGGATACCGGTACCCATGAATCATTAATGCAGGCATCCCAGTTTATTCAGGTAATTGAAGAGCGCCAGGGACTTAAAATCGGCTGTCTGGAAGAGGTGGCCTACCTGATGAATTACATTGACCGGGAAGGTCTTGCCAGAGAAGCAGAAAAATTGAAAAAAAGCAATTATGGTGAATATCTGCTGAAATTACTAAAATTAACAGACCCGAAAGCCTGAACGAGCAACAGAACTTAAAAAAAATTAAAACAAAGGAAGACTTTCAAGCGTTAACTAAGCCAAAAATAATAAGATCATGTACCCAATAGAATTAGTAAGGCCAATGGCCCAGGAATTAAACCAGGTTGGATTTGAGAGTCTAAGCAATCCTGAAGATGTTGCCCAAAAATTGACAAGTAATCAAGGCACTACGCTCCTTGTAGTAAATTCTGTATGTGGATGTGCTGCCGCAAATGCTCGTCCAGGGGTAAAAATCGCCCTTGGTCAGGATAAAAAACCTGATCATCTGGTGACCGTTTTTGCCGGCGTGGATACTGCAGCAACTGCCAAAGCTCGTGAGTTTCTTTTACCATACCCTCCTTCTTCTCCCGCAATAGCCCTGATAAAGGATGGAAAATTGGTACACATGCTCGAACGTCATCACATCGAAGGCAGATCTGCTCAAATGATTGCAGACAATCTCACTTCTGCATTTAACATGTATTGTAATTAATTGAAACCAATGCGATTAAAATTTATTTTGGCCATCACTGGCCTGGTTATTTGTTTTTCTGAAGTAAAATCAGCTGTAAATACAGACTCCATAATCAAGTATAAACCTCTTTATACTAAAAAGGAAATAAAAAAGGAAGCAAAAGACATTAAAGAAATGACTAAATTGGTCAAGGAATTTTCCAAAACAGCCAAGTCAGATAATTTTGATTACCTCAATTCAAAATTGGAAAAATTGAAAGTTCGGATGAATGATGAACATCAGGAATTAAATGCACGCATATCTGCACGTACCCGTCGTATCAAGCCTGCTAAAATAACGCGCGACAGTCTTAATGAAGCTGAATTGCCAAAAGGCTACAACACCAATATTGACGGCCAAATCGTAAATGCCAGCAAGTCTGATATAATGGCAAAAAGATCCGAGACTGAAATACTTCTGAAATACAGTAAAATTCTAAGTAAAGAGAATGCGATCGTACGCAAACTTAAAAACATTACAGAATTAAGTAAAGACACGCCCTCGAGTACCATTGATGAAATAATTTCAGACAGCAATGATTTCATCAATTCAATGAAAGATGAAGTAGCCTTGATGACCAAAGAAAAGGGTAAAAAGTAAAATACAATTAGATTTAAATTACTAAAAGCATGTACTAGGATCAAACTATCCTAAGGGTTTTCTGTCAGTTTTATTTAACCCAGAAATTTTTTTTAGTAAGGATTGAATATAATCTTGTTCGGGTGAAACTTCCTAAAGAAATTGAAAGGAAAATTATAAGCCCCTACTCCACCAAGACAAAACCCGCCCAGTTGTATGGATCCAGCCCATTGTCCCTGAGCTGCTTTTGAGCGGATTGGAAAGCAGCGGGTATCGTCATCTTTTCTTCGAGCCACTTTTTATAAAATGCAGTCATCAATAATGAAGTCTGTTTGTCAGGAACCTGCCATAGGGACATGATCAAATATTTTGCTCCCGCAATTTTGAATGCTCTCTGTAAGCCATAAACCCCTTCATGGCCTAGTAAATCGCCAAGGCCTGTTTCACAGGCAGACAACACCACCAATTCAGTATTTGATAAATTCATTTGACTTATTTCATAGGCAGTTAATATACCATCTTCCTTGTCTGCCATTGTTTCTTTTCCTAACCAGGCAGGATTCCCTCCAGCCATTATTAATCCTGACCGCATCATAGGATTCTCAGAGTTTTTGAATACAGGTTCGTTGGTTTCTGCCTCCACTTTTGTATTGAGTGAAGCCGTGTTCGCAGCAACTTGCACTAAACTGTCAGATTTGTTTTTCCAACTTGTTGCACTGTCGTAAACCACTCTGTTTTTTTCAGCCTTCACCTGGTCAGGAAAGAAATATCCATGAGTTGCGAGGTGCAAAATTCTTGGCGATCCTGAAGAATTCTTTGCAATTCTTTTGAAAGAATCTTCGGTGCCATTAAAACCTTTTTTAGTATCAACTTCCAATCCGGCAGACCTCATTATTTTTTCTAAAGAATTGATCTCACGCTCAGTCCCCAAAAGATAATTCCAACTTCCTGATCTGCTTGCAGAGATATCAGTAGTATTTGATAATTCATTGCGGGAAGCATATTGCAATTCATCATTGGAAAGCGTGCTGTCAAAATCAAAAAGAAGTCCCCCATACAAAACTGCCAAATTGTTTTTTACGTCATTTATATGCGGAAACACCAATTGACGGGTGCTGTTTAGCTCTATCAATTGATACTTTTCAGAAAGTATCAAATCTTGATCCACAGGAACAGCATCCATATTCAATCTGTGCAACAATCCACTAGGAGAAAAATAAATTTTATTCACTCCGGCCAAATCCTTTTCCAGTGGTTTCCATATCAGCCCATATAATGACTTCGCCGAATTCTTATGAACTGATGCCCCTCGATCAGAAATATTGTACAGACTGTTGACATAATCAGCCTTTTTTACGGAATTATACTGTAACAATGAACTCAATTCTCCTTCTTCGAAAAGTGAAATAAACTTTGGGCTTTTATCTCCCTTCTTTAGAATCAAAGCAGCGTAAAGGATGCTGTCATTTGGTGCAGGATTAAACAAATTATAATGCACAAACTCAATTGCAGCTTCTCCGAAATTTAATTTATTGCACACCTGATTCCAACTCACTTGATTTTTGGCAGTAGAATATTGTCTGCTATTTCGAATGAGTGACTTTTCAAGGGAGTTGGCCTTTTCTTCAAGCTCTGCTACATGGCTACGACTGGCAATAGGCTTACTGTATTCCGTTGCGAGCAAACGATGAACAGCCCTGAGTTGGTTAAAATTTTCGGATGAAATAGTATCTGAATTGGCATAGTTTTTTAACTGACTTCCTGAATTTAATAAAAATCCCTTAAAAAAAAGAATGTCGTCATAACATTCTGCGGTTAAATCTTCGCTATGCATTATATATGAAAACGTAAAACTAATTCTCCTGGAAAAATCAGAAATAAATGAACTTAATTCCCTTTCTGAAAGATGGGTACTCGCTGTATTAAGAGAATTCATATCATTGTGCAGTGCCTGAACCAAATAAGGTGTTGCAGAATTAAAATTCCCATATTTCCAATAAAGCTGAAACAAAGCGATCAGATAATGCGTAAAATATTCATTCTTCGTACCAAGACTGGTTTCCATAATATTTTTAGCGTCCAAAAAATATTTTTCAGCCTCTGCAAAATGACCTGTTTCAGCTTCTATAAAACCCAGATAAGAAAGTACATTGGCATAATCCTGATGAGATTTACCAATTACTTTTTCATAAATTGGTAAAGCAATCCTGAAGAGTGAATCCGCCCTGCTATAATTCTTTTTTTCCAAATGAAAAGCTCCCAAATTTTTCAAAATGGTGGCAAATCTGGCTGTTTCCTTACCGGATGTTTCTTCCCAAATTGACATTGCCTCCAGAAAGCTTTTTTCTAAATCCTCCTCTCTTCCCATTTGCTTATACAACAAGGCAAGATTATTTAAATCGGTCGCATAAGCTTCACTCCGCTTACCAAATAACTTTTCTTTAATTTGCAAAGCCTGAAGAATTAATTTTTCAGCCTTATCAAAATTCCTCATAAATGCATAAAGCACCCCTAGATTTGACAAGCTGGTTGCATAGTCCTGATGGTTTTCGCCAAGCATTTTTTTTCTAACCTCAATGGCTTGAATATACAGCAATTCGGATTTTTTATAATCTCCAATATTGGTATACAACACTGCCAGAGAGTTTATACTAATTGGATAATTTGGATGTTCCGGAGCCTTAGACTCCCATAATTCTTTACTCTTTTTGAAATAGGCTTCTGCTTTTTCATAATAACCTTGTTCATTGTAAATACCTGCCAGATTATTCATGCATTTTGCATAATCCAAATTCTCAGTCCCCACAGTTTTTTCATAATTCAGTTTTCCTTCCAGAAAATATGGTTCGGCCTGCATAAATTTACCTTGAACATAATACAGTACGCCAATTGACATAATGCATTTTGTATATTCAGGATGCATTTTACCCAATAATTTCTCCCGGATTTTCTTTGAATCATTGTAGTTAGCTTCAGCTTGTGGAAAATCCCTTTTAAGATAAGCAACTCTTCCCTGCAGAAATCTTACGTCGCCAAACTGAACCGTTTCCACCCCATTTTTTTCCAGGAGCAACTTTTCCGCTTCGGACAACTTAATTAATGCACTTGAGAAATCTTTCTGAGTCATCATTGCCTGAGCCTTGATTAAAAGACTGTCAAAAATGTTGATGGATACCGAATCAAGCACCTGTGTCAATGACCGAATCGGCAGGCAAATAACAATTAGAAATAATAAAAGACTCTTCCTCATGGTCACAAAATTAGACAAAGATTTGGTATAACATTGAAATAATAACCATCAACAAGTATTCAAGAATGGATAAAAAACATAACTATTAACCTGCCAGGTTAATAAAATATTGATTTCGTCAAATTATGATTCTACTTAAATACAATTCGACTGCTAATTATGACAAAAGACCAAAGAAATAAAAGTAGTATCACACCAGTAATAAATAATTCTATATCTTACGAAGGCAAAGGATTTTAAAATGATTGATATCTTTAAGTATGAAGTCAGCAAAAACATATATTAAATCTTCGCTCAGAAGCATTTTGAATATTTTAATTCTTATTTTGACGCTCATTCAATCTTTATATGCAAATAAAATTACAGTTACGCCTTCTGATTATACCCGCCATTTAGGAAATTTAAGACCTGACGACACACTATTTCTATCAGCAGGCAGTTATCTGAATAATCTTTCACTAAAAGACATTCAGGGAACATCAAGCCAACCCATTACTATTATGGGAGAAGGAGTGGGCACTATGTTTGAAGCACAATCCTGCTGCAATACGGTAAGTCTCACCCGCTGCTCCTATCTGATTTTGAGCAATTTTAAATTGGATGGAAAAAACAAATTTGTGGATGCTGTAAAAGCGGAAGGTACAGCCGGTAATTGGGCACACCATGTAACCATTGAGAAATTAAATATTGTAAATTATGGTGTTGATCAACAAGCAGTAGGCATCAGCACTAAATGTCCGACATGGAACTGGATCATAAGAAGCAATATTATCATCGGTGCCGGAACCGGAATGTATCTCGGCAATTCATCCGGCAACATGCCTTTTGTAAATGGAATTATTGAAAATAATCTCATAAAAAATACCGTCGGTTACAACATCGAAATTAAACATCAGCTGAATGGCGTACGTGATGAATTTCCTGAAACAAGAATTCATGGAAAAACCATCATCCGCTATAATGTATTCACCAAAGACCAAAGTTCTTCTACTGGGGGAAATGCACGCCCCAACTTATTAGTAGGTGGATTTCCAACTTCCGGATGGGGATCTAAGGATTATTATGAAATTTATGGAAATTTATTTTACAACAATCCTGTTGAAGCTCTCTTCCAGGGAACAGGAAATATAAATTTGTATTCCAACATTTTTATAAATCACTTTGATCCTCCGGGATACCGCACCGTATACTTCACTCCGCACAATGGTGTAAATCCACAGGATGTAAAAGTATTTCACAACACCATTTGGTCAGCTACCGGCACTGGATGTCTTAGATTGTTTAACCCTCATCCTAATTACACACAATATTGCTATTCAAATGCGGTCTTCTCCACACAAGCCATCAGTAATTTTATAAATCAGTCTGACAATTTTACGGACAGTTACGAAAATGCAGATAAGTACTTTTTGAATGCATCCAAAAGTTTATCAGAAACCAATCTTTATCCACAAACAGGACAACTCAAAGGAACTATGACCGACCGGA
Source organism: Candidatus Vicinibacter affinis (assembly GCA_016714365.1). Taxonomy (NCBI): domain Bacteria; kingdom Pseudomonadati; phylum Bacteroidota; class Saprospiria; order Saprospirales; family Saprospiraceae; genus Candidatus Vicinibacter; species Candidatus Vicinibacter affinis. The sequence goes on from JADJNH010000007.1 coordinate 68,618, forward strand.
GCATTTTTCAAAATCTAACTGCTTATGATAAGGATTTTAATGAGGATACTTATGACTGGACTTATCGGGGAGCCTATTCCGGTTGCTGCGCTAATAATGGGTGGAAAATTTCATTAGACACCATCCCTTTTGATTCTAAAATTAATACCAAAACTTTTAACCCGACTTTTCCAAAACTAAACATTTTTCCAAATCCATTTAGAAATTATGTTACAGTGGAATCAGAAATCACAGGGATCTTAAATATTTACAGTCAGGAAGGCAAAAAAATGTTTACTGCTCCAATACAACCAGGTCATCAGTTAATTGAGCTTGATCAACTGCTTCCTGGAATTTACATAGTGTCTATAAGATCTAAAAATGGCACACTTCAAAGAAAAATAATAAAATAAATTTTATCTTCTTTAAATCTTGAGGTTTAATTGGCAATAATGATCTCCCTCCACTTCCATCTTTTTATTCCCTCTGTCGATTGACCTGCTGCTCTTATCATTGCTGAAGCAAGATCTCTGACATGAACGGGTTTGTAATTTGTCAAGGGTCCAAAAAATATTTTGCTCATCAATGGCATAATCCACATGGCTATTTTTTCACCTAACCGATCTTCTTTTCTAGGCCCCATTAAAAGGCTTGGTTGCATGATTTGAATAGAGTTAAATGGAAGTTTTTCTAATTCGCTTTCCAATCTCCCCTTTGTGTTCAGATAAAAATTACCGGAATTTTTATCAGCACCAATGGAAGAAACGATTACTAATTTTTTTACTCCCTGCTCTGCAGCAATTTTTGCACAACGCAAGGGAAGCTCATAATCTACTTGTATAAACTTTTCTTTGGATCCGGCTTTTTTAATGGTGGTGCCTGTTGCACAAAAAAGCACCTCACAATCCATATGAGATCGGATGCTTTCAACATTGTTGAAATCTACCATACACTCTGTTATTTTTGGATGCACCATACCAATCGATTTGCGCACCAACAATTTGACAGAATGAAAGTTAGGGTCGTCACACAATTGCTTACACAAAAATGATCCTGTCAACCCGGATGCTCCCATTACTATAGCCCTCATAAGATTGTATTTGTTAATTGTATGAATTTATTAAATTGTAAATCCCCAACAGAGATTAAACCATTAGGTCTTCTCTATTGTTTAACTGACCAATGAAAAACTACTTCGTTCTTGGTGCTTCCTCAGGAATAGGAAGAGCGATTGCCTTGCAATTGAGTGGGCAAGGGCATACCGTTTATGGTACTTACCATAAGAACGGACAAGTAGATGGATTAAATCTTAAATATCATGAACTGAATGTACTTTCTGACCAAAGCAATTTTGACTTTCTCCCTGAAAATCTTGATGGCTTTGTTTACTGTCCCGGCAACATTAAATTAAAACCCTTTGAGCGAATAAGCCCGGAGGAGTTTACAGAGGACTTCACTTTGCAAGTCATTCATGCAGCAAAAAGTTTGCAAAAAGTGCTGCCAAGACTCAAAAAATCAACCCAGGCTTCGGTGGTTTTTTTCTCTTCTATTGCAGTTGGCAAAGGTTTTAATTACCACAGTCTTGTTTCAACATCCAAGGGCGCAATTGAAGGTTTAACTAAATCCCTTGCTGCAGAATACGCACCTAAAATACGATTTAATTGTATTGCGCCCTCCCTTACGAATACTCCCTTGGCATCCATGTTGTTGAATACCGAAGAAAAAATAGAAACGAATGCCAAAAGACATCCATTAAAAAGAATTGGACAACCGGAGGACATCGCTTCTGCAGCAGCGTTTCTCCTTTCCGAGGAATCTTCCTGGATGACCGGTCAGATTATACACGTGGACGGTGGACTTTCATCAATTAATTTGTGATATGAAAAAATTAATTCTGCTTTTACTCTGTATGGTCATAACCATGTTGGTCGGAGCAACCTCCGGGCTATTGACCATCGAAGGAATTAATGAATGGTACCCCTTTCTCTTGAAGCCCTTTTTTAACCCACCCAATTATATATTTGGACCGGTATGGACAGTATTATATCTGGTGATGGGGATTTCCTTGTTTCTGATTTGGGACAGTGATGCAACTAAATTCAGAACCCGGGCACTTGCTGTTTTTTCAGCTCAGTTATTGCTTAATTTTTTGTGGTCATTTTTATTTTTCTATCTAAGAAGTCCACTTTTAGCACTTATAGACATTATGCTTCTTTGGTGGCTCATCAGTACCATGATTTCACTTTTTGTCAAGATTAATAAGACAGCCGGTTACATCCAAATTCCATATTTATTGTGGGTAAGCTTTGCAACTGTCCTGAACGCTTCTATCTGGTACTTAAATAAATAATTGATGTCGCTCTATACCTTACAAAAAACGCAAAAAATTCCTGCGACTTTAGATGTTGTATGGGATTTTATGTCCGCTCCAAAAAATCTCAAAACAATTACCCCGCCCTATATGGGTTTTGACATCCTCACAGAGGACCTTCCGGAAAAAGTATATCCGGGAATGCTGATCCATTATCATGTGAGCCCTTTACTGGGTATAAAAATGAAATGGCTTACGGAGATTACACACGTTGAAGAGGGAACATATTTTGTAGACGAACAAAGATCGGGACCCTACAAAATCTGGCATCATGAGCATCATTTAAAAGCCATTCCAAATGGCGTTATGATGGTCGATCTCATTCATTATGTTCCACCTTTTGGATTTCTTGGAGACATTGCCCAAAGCATGTTCATTAAAAATCAATTAGAAGAAATATTTAGCTTCAGACATCGAAAATTAATAGAAATGTTTGGTGAATTCCCCGAATAAAAATAAGTCAATTAAATTTTATCTAATCTGATTTGACTCATTTGAAATTGAGATTTTGTAAAATTTCAACACAGGACTATTACAGTTTTTTTTTAACCCACAACATTGAAATTAAACGCACCACTTTTTTTGGCTCCATAAACTCTTAACCATACCGGTAACACTGCTTCTGTCCCTCGAGCCGAACTGATGTCACCAAGATCAAGTATATGCTCATCTTTCCAGCCAAACTCATTCAGTAATTTCTTTACTGTGGTTTTGGCATCCTCATCATTACCACAAATAAAATTGGTGTGATTTCCTTCATTGATCATGGCGGGATTCACCATAATGCCACACCACATGGTATTTAAAGTTTTGACCACTTTAAGTTTTGGAAATCTTGTCTGAATCTCTTCTCCCAAAGAATGGGTATTGGATAATGCAGGAATAAGTCCGGGTGGCATGCCATGACTAAAATCAAGTGGATTTGCCACGTCTATCAATATCTTTCCTGCTATTCCTGGACCGGCTGCAAGAATTGCTTCAACGGAAACTTCGCCTTTGGTACAATTGAACAAAATTTCTCCGAAGTCTGCTGCTTCCGCAAATGTGCCTGCACTTGTCGTTGATTGACCATGCTTTTGTACAAATGCCTGCGCTTTATCATTATTTGAAGTACGTGATCCCATCATCACTTCATGACCCAATTCGACTAAACGAGACCCAATAGTATCTCCTACCGTACCAGTACCAAGAATTCCAATTTTCATAACTTATGTTTTTGGTTGAATAAAAAATGTAACAATAAAAGTCAAATCACAATTTCAAATTAACAACAGCTTCCTAAAGTTGTTTCAAAAAAAAATCATCAAACAAACCTAATTAGTAATCAGTCTATTCCAAAATATCATGCACATCCCGTTTGATAATCGCATAGATCTGATCTGTAGGTAAATCATTGGGTTCTGTACCGAATGGATCTTCTATCTCTTCTGCCAACAGCTCGATACTGGCAAAAATATAGAAAATCAAAGCCACTATTGGCATCGCCCAATATCCAAATTCTCTCACAAAACCAATGGGCATTGTGAAGATGTATAAAAAAATCACTTTTTTCAAAAACAAACTGTACGAATAGGGAATTGGTGTGTTTTTGATTCGCTCGCAGGCACCCATGTTATCCGAAAAAGATTGAAGTTCATTGTTGATAAAAAGAATTTGCTCCGGAGATAAAATTTTTAATTTCAACAAATGATTCACTTCTGTATAGATCGCCTGCATGATACGGCTGGGTATGTGGTGATGTGATTCATAATATTCGATTGGATAGCGCTCATTAAATCCCAGATTCTTCAAATGCAATTTTCCACGCAGCGACTCCTTTGCGGCATATACATAGTTGGTCAGCAATAACTTAAAGGTATGTTTGATATCGGGGTCCAGTTCAAGACTGTTTAATTTAAGTGCAAGATTTCTTGAATTGTTTACAAAACTACCCCAAAGCTTTCTCCCCTCCCACCATCTTTCGTAGGCTGTGTTCGTACGGAATACCAACAGTAAAGACAAAACAAAACCAACCAAAGAATGAATGGCCGTAGTATTCTTAAAGGAAGCATGAAAAATTTCATTTTCCAAAAAGGCTACAATTCCGGTATAAACTGCTACGCCCAAAATTCCGGGCCACATCATCCTGAATGTATCGCTTTTATGAAAATTGAAAATAAGTTTCCACCAATCTTTGGGGTTGTAAATAACCATATAGCTAAATTGTCAGTAGTTAATGAAATTTTATTCAGGAATACACAAGACTAAAGGCAAGCATTTTCAGAGCGGAAAGTTAACTATCTTCGCCATTCCTTTTATCATTTAAACAAACAAAGTATGCCATTCAACCTTCGTCAATACCAGATATTTCTGATATTAATAACCGGTTTACTGATCAGCAATCCGACAAAAGCACAAAAAGAAGAGGCTAAATGGGATGTTGCCAAACCGGATCTTCCGACTAAGTCTTTTACACTTATTACAGAGGAAGGGACCTGGATGAACCTGGATGTAAGTCCTGATGGCAAGACCATAGTATTTGATTTGATGGGAGATATTTTTACCATCCCAATGGCAGGTGGTAGCGCTCGTATTCTTCGCTCCGGGCTGCCCTATGAAGTTCAACCCAGATACAGTCCGGATGGAAAGAAAATAAGTTTCACCAGTGATGCCGGAGGCGGTGACAATATTTGGATCATGAATGCAGATGGCAGTCATCCACAACAAGTAACCAAAGAAAAATTCAGACTTCTGAACAATGCAGTATGGATGCCGGATGGAGAATATTTGGTGGCAAGAAAACATTTTACCAGCCAACGATCTCTCGGAGCAGGAGAAATGTGGATGTATCACTATTCAGGTGGAAGTGGCATCCAACTTACAGAACGCAAAAATGACCAACAAGATGTAAATGAACCTTACTGCAGCCCGGATGGAAGATATGTTTATTTCAGTGAAGACATGTATGATGGAGGATCCTTCCAATACAACAAAGACCCCAACAATCAGATATTCATCATTAGAAGATATGACCGAAAAGAAGGTAAAGTAGAAAATGTAATTGGTGGTCCTGGATCTGCATTTCGTCCCACACTTTCCAGAGATGGAAAAAAGATCGCCTACATTCGTCGTGATCGCACTAAAACTACTTTAATAATCCATGACCTCGCTACCGGTGAAGAAAAAATGATCTGCTCTGAACTCAGTAAGGACCAACAAGAAGCATGGACAGTGTTTGGAATCTACACAGGATTCAATTGGACTCCGGATGATAAATCCATCATCATCTGGGCTCAGGGAAAAATTAAAAAAATTGACATTGCAACTTCAGAAATTACCAACATTCCATTTAAAGTGGAAGTTGAACATACATTAATTGAACCATGTCAAAGCAAACAAATTTGTTTCGCACCGGAAATAAAAATTCACGCATTAAGACAAACCAAAACAAGTCCTGATGGCAAGATGATTGTTTTTAATGCGGTGGGGCAATTGTATCAAATGCAATTACCAAAAGGCAAACCGAAAAGATTGACAACTGACACCCATTTGGAATTCGAACCTTCCTTTTCTCCTGATGGAAAAGAACTGCTTTATGTAATATGGGATGACGAAAAAATGGGAAGTATCATCAGATTGAATTTAGCCACTGGCAATAAAACCGTACTCACTTCGGAAAAAGGAATTTATCGCACGCCTTCTTTTTCTCCGGATGGAAAAATGGTAGTGTACCGTAAAGAAGCCGGGAACGATCATCAGGGATATCAGTATGTAAAAAATCCGGGGATTTATATCATGCCTTCATCAGGAGGAAAAGCGACCTTGGTAAGTCCTGGTGGCGAATACCCTTATTTTTCAAATAATAATGACCGCATATTCTTTCAGACCGGAGGCTATCTATTCGGAAGTTTAAGTAAATCATTAAAATCAATTGGTCTGGATGGAAAAGACGAAAAAACCATTTTTACGAGTACGTATGCCAATCAATTCGTTCCAAGTCCTGACAATAAATGGGTAGCGTTCACCGAACTGTACAAAGTGTATATTGCTGCAATGCCCTTACCCGGTAAATCAATTGTACTCAATAAAGAAACCAATGCAATACCTATGGCGCAAGTCACCGATAAGGCGGGTGTAAGTTTGCATTGGTCGTCAGACAGCAAGCAACTCCACTGGACACAGGGAAATGAATACTACACCGAAGAACTCAGAGATCGCTTCAAATTCCTGCGCAATGAAACTGATTCTCTTCCACCATACGACAGTAATTTTGTAGAAATAAATTTATCTCTTCCTTCGGATATGCCAAAAGGAATCATCGCATTAACCAACGCGCGCATCATCACCATGGAAGGAAATCAGGTAATCGAAAATGGTTGCATTCTGATTGAAAACAATAAGATTAAAGAAGTGGGAACTTTAGAATCACTTCAATCCAAAATACCAGCCAACGCAAAAATAATGGACTTAAGTGGCAAAACCATTATGCCGGGCATGATTGATGTACATGCTCATGTGGGGGCATTTCGTTACGGATTAAGTCCTCAGAAACATTGGCAATACTGGACCAATCTTGCTTATGGCGTAACCACCACACACGATCCTTCGACCAACAGCGAAATGGCATTCTCACAATCTGAAATGGTCAAAACGGGCGCGATGGTAGGACCCCGAATTTTTAGTACCGGAACCATCCTTTATGGTGCAGATGGAGATTTCAAGGCAACCATCGATAAATACGAGGATGCGGTATTTGCTTTAAAACGCACTAAATCATGGGGTGCTTTTTCTGTTAAATCTTACAATCAACCACGAAGAGAACAAAGACAAATGGTCATCAAGGCAGCCAAAGAATTGGGCATGCTTGTTGTCCCTGAAGGCGGTTCATTTTTTTACCACAACATGAGTCAGGTTGCAGATGGACACACTGGAGTCGAACACAACATTCCGGTTGCACCTCTGTACAAAGATGTTCTTAATTTTTGGAAAGCATCCGGCTCGCACAACACACCAACACTTATCGTAAACTACGGATCAGTCAATGGTGAATACTATTGGTATCAAAATACTGAAGTGTGGAACAACAAAAAGCTTTTGCGTTTTACACCAAGACATATTATAGACGGACGATCCCGACACCGCACCATGATTCCGCAGGAAGAATATGACAATGGACACATCCTTACTTCCAAGTCGTGCAAAGCGCTCCAGGACAATGGTGTAAACATCAACCTTGGCTCACATGGCCAAATTCAAGGTATTGGGGCACATTGGGAATTGTGGATGTTTGTACAGGGAGGAATGAGTCCGATGCAAGCATTAAGGTCTGCCACTTTAAACGGTGCAAAATACATCGGAATGGATCAGGAAATCGGTTCCATCAAAGCCGGCAAACTTGCTGACCTCGTGATTATGGAAAAAAATCCACTGGATGACATCAGAAATTCAGAATCAATTACACACACCATGATCAATGGTCGATTGTACAACGCAGAGGACATGGAGCAAATTTATCCTGAGAATAAAAAACGAACTAAATTTTATTGGGAATTGCCAGGTGCGGTTTTTCCATTTGATGTAAATGGTCAGAGCAATACCAGTCATGGCGTGAATTGCAGTTGCCAGGGATTGATGATGGAAGGGCAATAAGAGATGACTGAACGATCTCTGCTTCGGCAGAGTATCGTGCGACAGCACGATAAGTGAAGGAACCGCAAAAGCGGCTAACGAGAGAAAGAGCTAATGTGATAATGAGTTAATTTGCTAATGGATAACTGAACGATCTCTGCGCCAAGCAGTTTAGCGTGCGACAGCACGATAAGTGAAGGAACCCTGCCTGACTGCGTCGAAAGGCAGGCGCGAAAGCGGTAACAAAAAAAATTAGCTGATGAGTTAATTTGAAAATGTGAACATTAGACTTCCAAATAAATGCATATCGGAAAAATTATATTATTTTTTACATCCAGATTTTTATCAACTCAAAAACAATCATTGAGCTCATTAGCACCGAAAGGATAACTTTAAATCCGATGCTGAGTAAAGTACCAAACAAAGTGCCCACTCCTGAACTGGTTGCATCCGGAACATTGCGTCCTGCAATCATATCTCCGATCACTGCACCAAGAAAAGTACCCAGTATCATACCTATCGGAGTAAAAAACATTCCTGCTACCATTCCTATAATACTTCCTGTTATGCCTTGCTTGGTGGCACCATATTTTTTAGCAGTCCATGCAGGAATTAAATAATCCAAAAAAAATATCACAACAGTCGCAATGCCCAGAAGAATAACAGTCCAGAAATCAAAAGGCTTATAAAAATACTGGACAATCAAAACAGCGACGTAATTCAACGGGTGACCCGGAAGTCCCGGAACAATACTACCGATAATTCCTACCACAGATAATATCAAAGCCAAAGCAATCCAGACAAATTCCATATAATAAATTGCAATTTCGTTGTTAAACTTTTTGATTTTAATTCTTTAAGACTTTACAAATCTAAAAATTCTCCGTTGGCCACTATTTTCAAGAATATGTAAAAAATAAATACCTGGCAATAAATGCTGAATATTAATATGACCCTCTATTGACAATAAATTGGCTGCAACCAGTTTACCATTAAAACAATATAATTCAAAGTGTGATGATCCGGCAATGTCTTTAATAAATATTTCATCAGAGGCAGGATTCGGACTAATTTTATAGTTGTCAATTTGATTAATATTCTGTGTAGATACTGTCCCAGATTTAATGTCAAAATTGTTGTCAGGGTTAGGATCAATCAAATGATCTGGTGCAAAAGTGGAAAGAAAAATGGGAAAATTTTTCTGGAGAGTATATCCCCATACTAAAGCCTCCGTTTGCAATTCTATGGATTCATGTGGTAATAAAATTGTACCAATTTTATTAGAATAAAAATATTTCAAACAATTAAATCCTCCTAAAATACTACTTTCTACATATTGGGTATTGGCTATTTTTTCACTTTCATTGGTGATTTTATAAAATACCTTATTTGCAATTTTATATAAAACACCAAATGGGCTGATGGTGCTATCAATTACCTGTGATTCAACTTTTAGAATATTTAATTTAATGTCAGCCACTTCACTGTATTCAATTTGGAAATTTTCAATTCCTTTTAAAAAATAATAATTAACTTCATAACTATTTGTATGGTTATACTCACCAATGCTTTGTTGGCCAATGCAGTATACCTTATTCCCAAATGAAGTTATTTTTTCAAACCAAGAATTCGGATAGTTAGCAGTAACTAAGTTAATGACTTTACCAGATAAATCTAAGGTTAAAATTTTTCCAAAGTTATTCTTGTCCTGACCACAAATGTTTATTTTATTTAAATCAATATCAAACCCATAAATATTTTTTAAATCTTGGTCTAAATTCAAGTATTGAATAGTGTCTTCAGTAATATGATATACAAACAAAGGTGACTTTTTCTCTGCTTTTGAGGCAAGGCAGAACAATTTACCTTCATTTAATTTAAAATCTTTCACCACAGAATTAAAAGTAAATAATCTCATTTCTTCTTGAGGGCTAACTTTATAAACCGTGTTGTACGTTGAGTAATAGATAACTCCATCCTTAGATGATTGGATAAATTGAATAGGATAATTGGTTAGTGAAGAATCACCTATATGAACTTGAGAACCATCATCTATAATGTGATAAATTGTATTGAAAACTGACAAATACAAATTGGAATCTTGACCATAAAACAATTGAGGTTGTAAGTCTCCAGAAAACTTTTCATTGATTAAATACAACTCATCAACTTTATTTCCGGATTTATCAAAAACAATAAAAAATATGCCATAAACGCCAAGCACATCATCAGCAATCTGATCCTTACCTGTCACACCAATTCGATTATTATCTAACCGTAAAATATCTGTACCAACTGTATATCCGTTGAAATTTATGTCATGTTTCCAAATGATAGCCTCTTTATCAGAAAAAGCATATACTGACGCCCCTGCACATTCCCCATCTGATCCTAAAGTTACTATATTTGAGTCTATATGGGTTAATAAATCCATGTGGACTTGACCTGATTGAAAAGCATATTCCAAAAGCTTTTGACCTTGGAGGGCATAAGTGGCAAATAATAAGAAAAACGTAAATTTAAAACTTTCCAAAACGATGATTTCGATTGAAGATACTAGTTTTTTTTGATTAATTGAATTATCACTCTGTACTTATCACACAATTACCAAAATTCTATAAAAATTGAAATAATCAAAAAAAAATTAATCAGAACCTCACAAAGGAATAATTCATTGTATGAACGTTATCGAATCTCGAAGGGTTGACTCTTTTACGTGAGATGCATTACAGATAGGACTTATGTCACCCCTCCGGGGTTCGTTTTCGCCTTTCTACGTTGAATTATAACAATTACATCCCTCCGGGATTTATTCACTCTATAAAAGCCACTCATCTTGCTATAGACATAAAACATTCACATAAAACCCCGTAGGGGTAAAATCTTACTAACGACAACTCCTGTCAAACAAATCCCATAGGGGTGACATCTTCATAACAAAACAACCACACAGCAATAAACCCCGTAGGGGTGACATCTTCGTACAAGCAACAACCACACAGCAATAAACCCCGTAGGGGTGACATCTTCGTACAAGCAACGGAAAGCCTAATCACCAAACCTAAACCTTATCTTTGCAAAAAATATGATCAGCCTTGAGCTCAGATAACCAAACCTCCCCGCAAATCACAGTTTCAGAAATAGAGCAAAGCCTGCGCCTCCTTGGATTGTTAAACCAACACCCCGAGATGCTTGCTGCCTTGGAAGAAGACCAAAGAATTGCATTGCTTAAAGCCGCCGGCCAACTCTCCAGACCCGATAGGGTCGAATTGAAAAGCCGCAACAAAACCATCAAAAAAGAACAAGCTAAAAAAGCCCGCACCAAAGACAAACACGCCCGTGCCGCGACGGGAATTCGCAAGGCCCGGACAGAAAGCGTTTTCGTCGCACCTAAAGAACTACCCATTGGCAATACCGAAAATGAAGAAAGGAAAATCCTGACTTCGCCCCGCAATTGCTACATCTGCAAAGCAGAATTCACGGAGGTGCATCACTTCTACGATGCCATGTGCACCCCTTGCGGAGATTTCAATTATGCCAAACGGTTCCAGATCTGTGACCTGAGCGGTCAGGTGGCCCTTATCACCGGTTCCCGGTTAAAGATAGGATATCAGGCCACTTTAAAAATGCTTCGTTCAGGAGCCCGCGTAATAGCCACTACGCGCTTTCCTATTGACTCTGCAATTAGATTCAGCAAAGAAGAAGATTTCGCTTCCTGGGGAAACAGGTTGGACATTTACGGTTTGGATTTGAGACATTTGCCCAGTGTAGAGTTATTCGCAAGGTATGTGGAGAGCCATTACGATCGATTGGATATTTTGATCAACAATGCTGCGCAGACAGTCAGACGCCCACCCGGATTTTACGCACATCTGATGGACACCGAGCACAGGTCATTTGATAGTTTGCCGGAAGGAGCACGGCAATTGTTGAAGAAAATGAAAACGCTTGAAAGTGAACTCCAACAAGGCATACCCGCTTTAGGTGAGATAAGCAATCTGCCACTTTCCTGGCATGGCCCGGACAACAGTGTAGGGATCAGATCCTCTGCCGACCTGTCTCAAATCCCCTACCGCTTTGACCAGAGTTTGCAGAGCCATGAAGTATTTCCGGAAGGTAAGCTGGACGCAGACCTCCAGCAGGTAGATTTAAGGACGACCAATAGCTGGAGGTATAAACTTGGAGAGATTGAAACTGCCGAGATGATTGAAGTCCAACTGGTAAACGCCATGGCCCCTTTCATTCTCAACAACCGTTTACTCCATTTGATGAAAAAGGAGTTGACAGGGCACAAGCATATCGTCAACGTTACTGCGATGGAAGGTAAATTTTATCGATTTACCAAAGCAGCCAGACATCCTCATACCAACATGGCAAAGGCAGCATTGAACATGATGACGCACACAGCTGCAGCGGAACTGGCAAAAGATGGAATTTACATGAATGCGGTGGATACAGGTTGGGTTACGGACGAAGACCCTGCAGAATTGGCCCGGCATAAATCGGAAACACACGATTTTCAGCCCCCGTTGGATATTGTGGACGGGGCAGCGCGAATCTGTGATCCATTTATTGATGGAATACTAACCGGAGAGCACTGGTGCGGAAAATTTTTAAAAGATTACAGGCCGATTGATTGGTAATTCCGTGGTTGATGTTTCCCAACGTAAAACTGACGTAGATCAAAAATGGTACTTTTTAAACATCTCGTTAAGAATTTGAAAATTACCTAATGAGCTAATTAGTTAATAAAAAGACAAACGTTGCCCACAAAAAGTGATCAAAAAAATACTTCATTTGCGTATACGTAAATTTCAAGCTAGGAGACTCGAAATAACCGGGTTGTTTGATAATTCACAGAGTCAAACTAACGGAATCGGGTTGTTTGATGCTTCACAGCGTCAAACATTACTGTGATTAAAAGTAGTAACATTTAAAAAGTACGTGAAGCCGCTTTCGCGGTTCCATCACTTATCGCGCTGTCGCACGATACTCTGCTGAAGCAGAGATCGTTCAGTCATCTCTCATTCTCTAATTCTCTAATTCTTCCGTTAGCCGCTTTCGCGGTTCCTTCTCTTATCGTGCTGTCGCACGATACTCTGCTTACAGCAGAGATCGTTCAGTCATCCTCCATTCTCTCATTCTCTAATTCTCTAATTCTTCCGTTAGCCGCTTTCGCGGTTCCTTCTCTTATCGTGCTGTCGCACGATACTCTGCTTACAGCAGAGATCGTTCAGTCATCTCTCATTCTCTCATTCTCCAATTCTCTAATTCTCTAATTCTTCCGTTAGCCGCTTTCGCGGTTCCTTCTCTTATCGTGCTGTCGCACGATACTCTGCTGAAGCAGAGATCGTTCAGTCATCCTAGCGTCAAACTGACGTAACTTAAATCTGGTACTTCCTTTACCACACTTATTCAAAACAAAATCAAATAACTATACCGGCAAGGCTGTGCTGTTTTTGATTTCACTCATGACGAAGTGGCTTTCTACCCTACCTATATGATCGATGGCAGCCAATTTTTCTTTTATAAAATGTTGGTACTTATCCATCGAACTGACTACAATTTTTAGAAGGTAGTCAAATGCTCCGGTCACGTGATGGCATTCCATAACTTCCGGCAAGTCCTTCACTTCCTTCTCAAATTTTTTCAAGTATTGCTTGTTGTGTTCCTTTATGGAGACTTCACAAAAAACCAGCAATTCAAACGCATTCTTCCGGCGATCCAACAGAGCCACATACTTACGGATATACCCATCCCTGTTTAATTTTTTAACCCTTTCAAAAACAGGTGTTACCGTCAGGTCGAGCCTTGCCGCGAGCTGTTTGTTGGTCAAGGTCGCATCTTCCTGGAGCAACCTTAAAATCTTTAAGTCAACAGCATCCAAAAAATCAGATTTTTTTTCCATAGATGGATAATCATTTTAAATTCTAAAGCATTTATTTCTACAATTATATATATTATTAGCAATATTTTCTAAATTATTAAAATAATTAAGAATTATGTCAGCGCCTGACAGAAATTTGTGGGAAAGAAAACGATATGAAAAAGCAACTTCATCCGGAAACACAAATGATGTCCTACGGTTACCATCCTGAGTGGTCCGAAGGGGCAGTAAAATGTCCTATCTTCCAAACTTCTACCTTTGCCTTCCGCTCTGCCGAAGATGGAAAAGCGTTTTTTGAAGTTGCCTATGGCTTGAGGGAAAAAGGATTGAAAGAAAAGACTGGGCTCATCTACAGCAGACTGAACAATCCCGACATGCAAATTTTGGAAGAGCGACTTTGTCTTTGGGATGAAGCAGAAGCCTGTGCGGTTTTTGAAAGCGGGATGTCGGCCATCACCACAGCGCTGTTTGAATTCCTCAAACCCGGTGATCTGCTTCTTTACAGCAATCCGTTGTACGGCGGCACCAGTCATTTCATACATCAGGTTCTGACTAAATTCGGGATTGAGGTGGTTGGATTCCCCGCACATGCCGATAAAGCTGAGATGATTCGTTTGCTCGAAAAAAATAACGGTAAAGACAGGCTCGCCATGATTTATTTGGAGACCCCTGCCAACCCAACCAATGAATTGGTAGACATCCATCTTTGCAGAGAGATAGCAGATCTCTTCGGACACCCTGAAAGACCGGCACTGGTAGCTGTGGACAATACTTACATGGGGCCATTGTGGCAACATCCGTTGAAGCATGGGGCTGATCTGGTTTTTTATTCGGCAACCAAATACATCGGTGGTCACAGCGATGTCATTGCAGGTGCCTGCCTCGGCAACTCCGAACTTATCAACAGGGTGAAAAACCTGCGTACCTTTCTTGGCAACATGATCGCACCCCATACCGGCTGGTTGCTGATGCGCAGTTTGGAAACACTCAAACTTCGCATGGACAAACAAGCCGAAAATGCCGCTGAATTAGCACTCCGTCTGAAGGATCATCCCAAAGTTAAAAAGGTGCTTTATCTGGGGCTGCTCGACAAACAAGATGAAAAGCAGTATGCGATTTTTCAGAAACAATGTCTGTCCCCGGGAGCAATGATTTCTTTAGTTTTGCATGGGGGTGAAAAAGAAGCTTTCATGTTTCTGAATCATCTGAAAATTGTAAAACTGGCGGTGAGTCTTGGCAGCACTGAATCACTCGCTCAACATCCGGCAACCATGACGCATGCCGGAATTTCACCTGAAGAAAAAATTGAATTTGGCATTACGCCTAACCTCATCCGTCTATCTGTTGGTGTCGAACATGTAGAGGATCTGTGGTGGGATTTAAATGCTGCGTTAAATACTATTGATACGAAAGAAGTAAATTCAATTGAGCATCATGGCCCAACGCACACAACGGCCCTGGTGGTGATGTAGTCTTTGCATGGGAAAAATTATTTCCTTTGGTAAAAAAAACATGAATCATAGAATGATTTCTGCCAGAATATAAAATGATTTCGAAAAATGTTGCTACTGCATTCTGCGATTCATCAAGAAATAATTTATACAATATTATTAAAAAAATGCAGATCTGAATTTAGATCCCAATAATATACCTAATTTTATATAAATCAGTCTAAGCTTTGGACTATTCCAAATTTATTCCTTCTTTCAGATGCGAAGACTATTGCATTTTTATCAACTTGCAGACTCCGGAATCATCCTTTATCTTTAAAAAATAAATTCCGTCTGACAGTTCGTCTAAAGATATTTCAACTCCGGCCTTGACTGCATCAAACTTTCTTACCAACGCTCCACTTACATTGTAGATACTAACAGATTTTCCTTCCACCATTTCTGAAAAGTAAATAACCTTTGTGGTTGGATTTGGATAAAAATACGGATGCGCATTTTGCTTAGGCTCTGCAAGTGTTTGTGTTTGTACCGGCACCTCCATGGCACCGATGCTTGGTGGGTTTCTATAGGATCTAGATCTGTAATCACTGAATACAATGGCCTGTTTCAATCCTGCTTTGAAGGCAGGAGAAGATGTCCCTATTCCATAATTTATGCCGCCGTCCTGAACAAACAATGGATTGCGTTGCACCAAACCCATGCTTTCCGCTACGGGTAATTGTGGCCCACGCCATCCGGCATTCGCATCATGATACCATAAGTTATTCGAAAACTTAAAACTTCCGGGTAAGGTGTTGGGACCAATGTTGACATCTGTGGACAGACTGTTGTTGACTACAACAATATTATTTGAAAAAACATTGTTTGCACAACTTTGAAAAAAACTGGTGTCTGCACTCTCTTGCAAAATTCTCATGATCCATCTTTCAGGATGATAAATAGTGTTGTTGACTACCTGAACATTACGGCATCCGACGTAAGCAATAGGCGTTACAGCTCCTTCAAAAATATTACCACTGACCAATATGTCTTTTGCTTCATAATTGGCGCCCGGAGGTCTAAAAAAAGCAAGCCCGGTACTACCGCCCAAATTCAGACTGCGTTGTCCTCCATTGATAAAATAATTTTTTTCGATGTGCAAATTGCTGCTCCCACCCTTTGCCTGTATGCTGTTGCTGCCTTGTTGTACAAATCGGCATTGACGTATGCTACCATAATGACAACCGACCATGTCGATGCCTGATCCACCTGTTGAACCATTTTCAAACTGACAATTGATAATTTCAAAAGAGTCCAGCCCGGAAAGTTTGAGCATGTCGTTGTTACCAGTGGCAGCCATGTCGCGAAAGACAATATTCTCCATCACCACTTTTTTTGCGGCACTCTCGAATGTTCCACCATCGTCCAGATTCATTCCATTTCCACTCTGTCCTCTTACGGTAAAGTTTGATAAATGCACATACTGCAAATCCGTAAAATGCATGGATTCAGATCCACCGTTGAACACTACACGTGCAGCATCTGTACCGCGCATGAAAATCCATTTGGACGGCGTACCTTTTAAATTTTCAATAAAAAAAGGCCCCGAATAATTTGCTGGATAAATCAAAATGGTATCTCCAGGAACAGCCACTCTCGCAGCCAGTCCAGGATTGGTGTAGGCCTTTCCCGGACCAACTTCAAGAACCCTTTGTCCGAAGGCTACCGGAATGAGCAAGCTGTTCATAAAAATAAACAGACCCAAAAAAATAAATGTCTTCATTTTTTATGCTTTAATCAATTGGAGAAAAAAAATATGTACAGTAAGAGATCTACAAGATACCCTGCACTATGATGTTATTCCAATTTTAAAACTGAATATTGAAAAAAGCTCTCTCTTACATTCTGAACATAGGCCGCTCCACATTCCAGATACCAAAAGGAATCATCAGAATAATGATCAGGATCGCGATGGTAAACCACATAAATCCGGTTTTGAATTTTTGTGCATCGGTGGATTGTTTTTTGGCTTTGGAAGCACCTATTTGCGCAACGATGATACCAATCACCATGCCCATCATGTGTTCCACACTCCAGAATCTCTGTGCGGAATCTTTCATAGATCCACCAAAATTAGCCATGATGTCTTTCATCATCGGCGAAACTCCAAAATACAAGGCAAGTCCTATGACCAGCTGACTGTGCAACAAGAGCATCATATAGGTATTGAGTTTTTTGTCCTTATCCGAATATACCAGTCCGGATTTCCAACCATTGTAATTGTTATAAATGACCACAACAGCCATGCCAAGGACCAACCATCTCAGCCAGGAATGTAAGTTTAAAAGGATTTCGTACATGATTTTTTATTTTTGTTTTGTTTGAACAGATTTACCATATTCGTTTATTCTTCGCGAATACTGTGCGAATCTAAGTGGAAAAAATGAAATTTTTAGATTAGTTTTTTTCAACACTCCCGGTTGTAAAAGCTAAAAACCAATGCATGATTGATCTTTCGGCAAAAGTATCCTATGATCTGGCTTGAAATAAATGAATTCAAAAATTTTCACAAAAATTTACAATCCAAATTAAGCAATTTCGTTCCATCCTTGTTCTCATCCAAAATGATGCATATGAAAATTCTGTACTTGATTTGTTTTGGCCTGTTAGGCCTGATCATCCGGGCCCAGGATCCTCATTTTAAAGTAGAGGTAAGTTCTGATACCATCCTGCTGGGCAATTATTTTGAACTCAAATACACCATTGAAAACACGCAAGGGGATTTTGCACCTCCTGAGTTCAATGGTCTTAAACTGGTAGCCGGGCCCAACCACGCTTCTTCCTATTCCATTATGAATGGGAAAGTCAAGCAAAGTACCAGCTACATCTATTTTTTAAAACCTGAAGCAGAAGGACAATACATCATTGAGGCAGCCCAACTCAAAACAGAGGAGGGCATTCTCAAAACTCCCATCGTAAAGATCCATGTGGTAGCCAACCCAAATGGAGTTCGTCAAAACCCGGGGCGATCCATGGAGTTTGAAGATCCGGATGTGCAAATCATGACTCCAAAAGATGCAAAGAAGAAAAAGAAAGTATATAAACTCTGATGCCCGCTAAGCAATTCCTTTTAATTTTTTCATGGTTGCTGTCAAATGCAGTGTTTGCACAGTTTCCATCTTTTGTTGCAGAAGTGGAAACCCGTCAGGCATTGGTCGGCAGTCCTTTTAACATCGAATTCAGCCTTAAGAATGCAGAGGGTTCAGGATTTACCGCACCAGATTTTGGTGGATTGCAAGTAATTGCGGGTCCAAGCAGATCCATGCAGACAACCGTCATCAATGGAAGGATGAGCTCCTCCATTGGATATGTATATTCATTGGTCGGAACCAAACCTGGAACTTATATCATCAGTCCGGCCAAAATTAGAACCGGAAGTAAAGTACTTAATACGCAGCCCATCACCATTCAAATCATCCAGGCCAGCAAATCCGCTCAAAACGGTAAAAACTATTACATCGAAGCAACCCTCAGCAACGAAAAAGCGTACATCGGTCAACAGGTAATCCTTACCTACAAACTTTATACCCGGGAAAGCATCCGCAACATAGAGGTGGTCTCTTCCCCTAAACTTGAAGACTTCTACAAAGAATACATTGCCAACGGTGATGGAAATCCCAAAAGAGAAATTATCCACGGCCAGGACTATACCACCAAAGTTCTTGGCAGGATAGCCTTATTTCCCATTAAAAAAGGTTTGATTAAAATTGATCCAACTGCCTATCGCCTCATACTTGGAGAGGATGATCCCTGGGGATTTTCAATTCCTTCCATGATGGGTGGAAGAGCTGAAGTCATACAGACCAATTCGCTTCAACTCAACATCCTCGATTTTCCACAGCCGGTACCTGACGGGTTCAGTGGTGCTGTAGGAACCTTTAGGGCAGAATTCAAAGACATCAATAAAGATTACAACCTCAG
The DNA here is from genome assembly GCA_016714365.1 of Candidatus Vicinibacter affinis. Taxonomy (NCBI): domain Bacteria; kingdom Pseudomonadati; phylum Bacteroidota; class Saprospiria; order Saprospirales; family Saprospiraceae; genus Candidatus Vicinibacter; species Candidatus Vicinibacter affinis. The sequence continues at coordinate 87,873 of JADJNH010000007.1, forward strand.
CGATGCCATCAACATCAGTTTGCTGATCGCAGGAGATGGAAACATGAACAATATTCAACCCAAACTTTTTCCACAAGACAGTCTTTTCACCATCTCAGATGCCCGTCAGGCAGAGCCTCAAAAATTATCAGAAGAACCCGTAATATTAAAAAGCAGACTGTACGATTATCTGCTTACACCAAAGAAACCCGGCAAAGCTTTAATCAAAACCGAGTTTTGCTACCTTGATCCGGAAAGCAATCAATATAAATTCATCCGTGACAGTTTTGAAGTGCAAATCACTTCCGGGAAGCCCCGTGCCTCTGTGCACATTGACGAACTTAAACCCATATCAGGCGTCGTTAAACTTAGTAAGTCTTCTCCATTTTTTCTCGATCAGCCGATTAATTTGCTCATCATGTCCTTTCCATTTTTTTTATTGGCTTATTTTCTGTTTTTCAAAAAAGGAAAGGAGTATTTTAACCAACTAAAATACACTGAACACAAAAAAACACCTACAATAGATGGACCATCATTTACATTAGATGATCTTGAAAAATATGCATTGGCTGCTTTGACTAAAAAATATCCTGAATTAAAAGATCACCAAACACTCTATGCCATAAAAAGTTATTTGAGTAAAGATCGATCTGATCCTCAAAAAGAAAATTTCTTTGTTTTGATTTCAAAAATGGAAATGCTTAAATTTTCAAACAACAATGATCCCGCAGAATTGAATTCTATCAGAAATCAAATAGACAGCTTGATTGGTAAAATTTCCTGATGAACAAATCAGACATTTCCTGGAAATTCTAATTCTTCCTTTGTTCGTCGCGGTTTGCAACCGCGATGCAATACGTTCCAAGCATTTTAAATGCGGCCTGCCAACTAAATTTTTATTTCAACTTTGATTTCAAAGTTAATCTATGCTCTTCGCGATTTGCAACCGTGAAGCAATATGCTCCAAGCATTTTTAATGCGACCTGCTAACTAAATTTTTATCCCAACTTTGATTTCAAAGTTAATCTATGTTCGTCGCGGTTTGCAACCGCGATGCAATATGCTCCAAGCATTTTAAATGCGGCCTGCCAACTAAATCCTTATTTCAACTTTGATTTCAAAGTTAATCTATGCTCTTCGCGGTTTGCAACTGCGATGCAATACGCTCCAAGCATTTTAAATGCGGCCTGCTAACTAAATTTTTATCCCAACTTTGATTTCAAAATTTATTGTTGTGGATTCCTGAGCTTACTGTGCCTTTGACTGTAGAAGAAATAAATCACAAAACCAATAGCCAGCCAGATAATTAACCGCAACCAAGTATCACCCGGCAGAAAAACCATCATAAACAGACAGGTCAAAATACCCATGATCGGAACGAAAGGAACCCAAGGAGTCCTGAAGGCTCTTGGCGCATCAGGTAAAGTCTTTCGCATCACCAGGACACCCAGGCAAACAAGTATAAATGCAAAAAGAGTACCTATACTGGTCATCTCGCCCACTACACGGGCAGGAATAAAGGCAGCAAATAAACTTACGAATATCATGAAAAGGAAACTACTCTTTGCAGGAGTCCTGAATATCGGGTGAACTTCTGAAAATATTTTTGGAATCAACCCATCCTGTGACATGCTGAAGAATACACGTGACTGTCCCATCAACATGACTAAAATTACGGATGCATACCCACCCAGAATTGCCACAATAATGGCTCTGTTTAACCAGGGATAATCCGGAGTCATCACACCATTCGCATTAGGAGAACCCATGTGATCAATGGCTACTGCCACCGGGGCGATGCCATCTCTTCCTGCAAAGGAGGTGTAATTTGTTACACCGGTCATCACATGCGCAAATAGGATGTACAACACCGTACAAATTAGCAAAGACCCGAGAATACCGATCGGCATATCTTTCTTGGGATTTATGGCTTCCTGAGCTGCAGTACTCACTGCATCAAATCCAATATAGGCAAAGAAAACAATAGCCGCAGCACGTATAATACCACTGAACCCAAATTCTCCAAAAGTGCCGGTATTGTCCGGGATGTAAGGGCTGTAATTGGAGTAATTGATATAACTCCAACCAAGAATAATGAAGATCAAAACGACCAATACTTTCAATGCCACGATAAAGCCATTAAATTTGGCAGATTCACTGGTCCCTTTGATCAACAGCAAACTGACCAGTACTACGATAACCACCGCAGGAAGGTTGATGTATCCTCCATCCCAGGGACCTGCCATATATTCCACCGGCAGATGCACTCCAAAACCTTCCAGAAATTTTCCAAAATATCGACTCCAACTAATACTTACTGTGGCTGCTCCGACTGCGTATTCAAGTACAAGGTCCCAGCCGATGATCCAGGCTATAAACTCACCCATGGTTGCATAAGAATAAGTATAAGCACTTCCTGCAACCGGAATCATGGATGAAAATTCAGCATAGCACAAACCTGCAAATGCACAACCTAAACCTGCAACGATAAATGAAATGGTAATGGCTGGTCCCGCATTGGCTGCTGCAGCGCCACCGGTAATTGAAAAAAGTCCTGCTCCAATGATGGCCCCAATACCCAGTAGTATCAAATTGGTAGGCCCAAGAGTTCGCTTCAAGGTCTGTCCTTCATGATCAGACTGAGCAATCAGGTCCTTCATGGGCTTTCTGATAAATAGCGTGGTTTTTGCCATAAAATTTGTTTTTATTTTGTTCTGTTTGAAAAACCAAAGGTATATAAATTTCGATAATGTGCTCTTTTGAAAGATTTTTATGGCCAGGAAGAATTATCCCCCAATTATTTGGAATCTATTACCTTAGGCCCTCAAACTTTTCGAAAAATGAATACCAGAAAGCTCACGCTCACCGACGGTGTCATGTTGGTCTCAGGATCCATGATTGGTTCGGGAATTTTTATCGTCAGCGCCGACATCTCCCGTAATCTTGGAGGTGGAGGTTGGATGATGCTCACCTGGCTCCTCGCCGGTCTGATGACCATTCTGGCCGCTCTGAGTTATGGGGAACTCTCTGCCATGATGCCTGCAGCCGGAGGGCAGTATGTGTATCTAAAGAAAGCTTATGGGCCCAGAACAGCCTTCCTTTATGGATGGACGCTCTTTACGGTCATCCAGACTGGCACTATAGCTGCTGTAGGGGTCGCTTTCGCCAAATTCAGCGGGGTTATCTTTCCCTTCTTCAGTGAAAAAAATATTTTACTGGACCTTGGGTTCCTGAAAATAAGCGCGGCACAGATTCTTGCCATCCTGTCCATTGTTTTCCTAAGTTGGCTCAACTCGCGTGGTATACGCAATGGTAGTTTGCTGCAACGCACGTTTACCTTTGCCAAACTGTCGGCCTTGTTTGGTCTGATTATAGCAGGATTGTTATATTTTGACAGCAATACCTGGGAGCTGAACTGGAATTCATTCTGGTCTGCTGCCTCCACCACCCAAGATAAAGCTACAGGACAATGGTCCATCGTAACTTTAAGTGGCTTGACCCTTCTCAGTGCATTTGGTGTTTCGATGGTGGGTTCCTTATTCTCCAGTGATGCCTGGAACAATGTCACATTTGTTTCCGGAGAAATGGAAAATCCAGCTAAAAATGTGGCAAAAAGTATGGTATTGGGAACTGTTGTCGTGACCGGCATCTACCTGTTGGCCAATGTGGTCTATCTCGGATTGTTACCTGCCATTGGGTCACCCGATGGCCCGGGTGTCATGGAACGGGGAATTCAATTTGCAACCAACGATCGTGTTGGGACCGCAGCAGCATTCCAAATTTTTGGCGATGCTTCCTTGTACATCATGGCTATCCTGATTATGGTTTCCACCTTTGGCTGCAACAACGGGCTTATACTTTCAGGTGCAAGAGTGTATCAGGTCATGGCTAAAGATGGTTTGTTCTTCAAACAAGCCGCGGAAATCAATGACGCACAAGTGCCCGGAAAAGCCCTCTGGTTCCAATGTCTGTGGACCAGCTTACTCTGTCTTTCCGGAACTTATGGTGACCTCCTTGACTATGTCGTATTTGCAGTATTGGTATTTTACATCCTGACGGTTGCAGGCGTTTTCATTTTACGAAAAAATAATCCCGATGAACCACGTCCTTACAAAACGCCCGGATATCCTTTTGTTCCTGCGCTGTATATCTTCCTTGCGACTGCAGTTTGTCTGCTGTTATTAATCTACAAACCCAATTACACCTGGCCTGGCTTAGGTATCGTCCTGGCGGGTTTTCCTATTTATTTCCTGATCAACAAGAAGAAATGAGAAAATGAGAAAATGAGAAAATTAGCTAATGAGTTAATTTGAAAATTGGTTAGAAAAATGTAAATTAAAAATTGGTCATTAGACGTTTACTAACATCAAGTGATCCCTGCGCTTTTGAACCAACGTTCCATTATAAAATCATAATAAATTCTTTGAGTAAAATAAATTGACATACCTAGATCTATGCACACGACCTGATGAAAAAGAAATATGATGTGATCATTATTGGTGGGGGGCCATCGGGTTCAGCAGCAGGAATTACAGCCTTGAAAAATGGATTGAGTTGTTGCATCATTGACAAAAGTAATTTCCCAAGAAAAAAATTGTGCGGTGGATTACTGACTCAAAAAACAATTGATTTACTGAAAGAGATCAGCAGTGATTTAAACATTGATTCGCTGTACAACATGAAATCAGACCATGTGGAAATGCGATTCAATAAAGAAGAAATAGTTTCTTTCCACACCAATATTCCATTGTATTTTACCTACAGAGAAGATTTTGACCAACACCTACATCAACATTTTATCAATAAAGGCGGAGATGTTTATCATCACAGTATTTCCACTCAAAACTTTCATATAGAAAATAACAGCATAACTTTCGGCGAGCAAACTTTGGAATACAATTACCTTATTGGAGCAGATGGTGCCAACAGCGTTACCAGAAAACTCATCGACCAAAATTATAAACCGGATGGCTTGTGTATGGAAGTGGAGATTGGATACGATCTTCTCAAAACACGCGAAAAAAATCTTACCACTGTATATTTTGGTGTGGTGCCAAATGGCTATGCCTGGATTTTTCCCAAGCAGAACGGATATACGGTGGGCGTCGGTTGTCCGGCAAATTCAAAGACAGACATCAAAAAAATCTTCCATCATTTTATGCAGGTTATAGGCGTTGACTTTGGAGTTGCTGCTGTCAAAGGAGCCTTCATTCCCTACGGAAGACACCCTTCTGCTCTTGCAACCGGCAACATCATGCTTGTTGGCGATTCGGCAGGGCTGGTGGATCCGGTAAATGGAGAGGGAATCTATTTTGCTCTTTTGTCTGGGAAGATGGCTATAGAATCTATTGTGGATGTTAAGCTATACAAAAATGTATCAGCAGCTTATCATGAAAAATCCAAATCTATGATTCGGATTATTCGTGAAGGGACATTTATGCATAAATTACTATTCAACAAATACATAGGCCCTCTGTTTTTTAAAATCGTGAAAGGACACCACCGCTCCGGAAAATATTTTGTCGACAAAATGGTTTCTCATTATACTTACAGCTACAGGCAAATGATTAAACTAATTTTTGATTACAAAAAAGAAAGGAAACTGGTGAATAAGAAAAGTGGAGTTGCTTAATTGAACACTTGAATATTACCCATTGTTCGTCGCAGTTTGCAACTGCGATGCCATACGACTCAAGCATTTACAATGCGGCCTGCTAACCAAATTATATATTAAAGGCTATATATTGATTTTTAGTTGGCGGCTTTTTCAAATAAATATATTAATATCCAGCTAGTAATATGAAGTGGAAGCAAGCTTTATTGGAGAGTACCTTGCCAGCAAAAAAAGTGCATATACGAATAAGACGGAGTAGTGTAAAATATTAATTTATTTTATTAATCTGGCAAGTTAATTATGTCTCAATATATGAAATTATAATTTTACCATTTGAAACATTTGAGCATGTTCTAAATTATTAGTTCAACCTTCAGTTGAAACAAAATCTTCATCTTGGATATATTTAATTCCATTAAGAAGATTATCAGGAGTCCCCATTGGTTTTATGTCATATCTCTGACTAACCACTTTAAAATCAACATGTGCAACAAATTTACCGGAAGATAATGCACGATAATTACTCTTCCTCTCAATGGTTTGATCTAACCATAATGTATTATTAAAATAAACATGACCAATTCTCATATCTTTAACAACATCTAAATCAGCATCAAACAGTTCTGATGTCATTTTGCTATTTCCCAATTTGATTAACTTAAATTGGCAAATTTTTAAGAAAAGGCCTGTTGGACCTTTGAAAGCAGTAAGTATAAATGGAAATCCTGTTAGACTTTCATTGTAAAATTCCAATAAAATCTGCTTTTTATTTAAATGTAAAAGCCTCTTAGCTTCGGCTACAGGTAGATCTTTTATTAAATATTTTTTCATGAAATGATTTTAAAAATAAAACCGAAATTTACATTTAATAAATTTATAAATTATTCATATTAGCTTCCAACCCCATGTCCCTTTATTGGTATTAAATGACTTTATAGCCTCTCCTTCCCATTGAATACCATTTGTCAACTTTAAGTTTAATACCATTTCTGGGTTAATAAAAACATCTTCTATAAAGCCGAATGATTTCCCTATAGGTATCCTAACAACACCAGATATTGACTTTACGAATTGTCTTTTGAACCCTTGATCATTTATACACATTCCCGTAAAGAGTTGATACTTCCCTCCATTGACACCTTCTTGAAATCGGACTTTCAATGTATCTCCAATCCTAACATTTGAGAATAGATATTCATACTTGAAAAACCCATACTTACCATTTAATCTAATAAAATTAAGTATTTTTTTATTAACGTTTACAGACTCAACAATTACCACTTCCTCCGGCACATCACTAAACAATAGTGCTTCGGCAATTGGTACATAGGCTTTATAGAAACCAAAATTTGATTTAGACGGCACTGTTGTTTTATACCAATCCATAGCGTGCCAGTTAGTAACCTCAGCAGGTATTTTAAAACCATGTTCTGTTCTTGCTTGAACCAACAAATCTATTTCTGTCCTTGCCTCGTTATAGAGTTTTCTGGAAATTAATAGCCTTGCCATTTTTTGCCTAAGACTCACTAACATTTCATCAGGACTTTTACAAGATAAAGCCTTACAATAGCAAGCGAATACTTTTTCCGGATCGCTTGAAAATGCTTCTGCAAGAATTTCCCATACCCAAAAATCATTGCGTTTTTTCTTTGCAAAGGGCAACAAGGATTCGAGCATATAGTCCTTGTTGCCTAATGCTAATAATAGTTTTGCATTAAAATAGGCCGGGTATTGAAACTGAGGGTAATCTTCTACTATTTGAGATAATACCGGCAGGAAAGCTTCAGCCTTCTCTTTGTTAAAAATAATTTCACCGTGCTGGGTTTGCTTCGGCAATAAATGTTTTGCATAGGCAATATAAGCCTGCTCAGCAATCGCCATTACTTCTTTGCCATTGGGCATTTTTTCCTTTTGGAAATCTTCCGGTCGAAAATTTTTGAAATCCCACCAGTCAACAAATTCAATGTATCTATTGGACTCTTTCATTCCTTTATGCATTGCATTAAAAAGGACACTGAAACATTTGGAATTTCTTTTTAATGACAACACATTAATAGAATCAAACAAACGATGTATTTTGTTAATATCCAGTGTAGCTTCACGAGTAATAACTCTTGCTGCTTTGGATATGACAATCGATATGTTCTCAAAAAACATTTCTTCAGATGCAGGTAAATCCAATTCCTTTACCTCATTGATTTTCGCTATAAAAGCATCCAAATTTGATGCAAGTTCATTGAGTTGAGCATATAGCACCCAACTTAAATTCCGCTTGCCCCAAATATTTGACAAATCAGTCTCCAATTCTTCTTTTGCCATTGCATAAGCTTCCTCTAACTTTCCTGCCTGACGAAGTTCTTTTATTTCTTTAGCCGGCATATTCTTCTTGTTTAAAAGTTTGCAATGCCGTTTGAAGGCTGGTGAGCAACAACTGACTATTGGTCATATTTTGAATTGGAACAATCCTACCAAAGAAACCATTCTTTTTATATTCAAAATCTACAACGGCTGTTTCATTATTTCGCTTAAATGTATAGCGTTCTTTGTATTGCTGATGTTCAATATCATCAATCTTAATATCTGTTTCTTTAAACAACAGTACTAATTCATCAAACAAACTTCTTGTAAAAGGGAACTCTTCTTCTAACTCGAAGTCAAATTCAATTTGGCTAATAATCGTTTCAGCTGTATTGCGTTTTATGGAAACATTTGGCAAATGATTTAATATTTCAGCAAGTGTATTATTGAATGTACTGCTTGGGGAAAGATTTGGCATAGGTGAAATGGCATTTCTAAATTCATATTTTCCATTTACAAAAGTTTTGAAAACTGCTTTGTCTTTCTCCCTCAGAAAAGAGTATCTAATCTCGTAGCCAATTTTCTCCCAACCAACAATATCAATGTATTGCTTTCTTACTGCATGGCGAACCTTGATAAAATGATCCTGCAATGGAACAGGTTGCTCTAAAAGGTTCAGCACTGAAAGCTGTTGCAGCAATTCGTTATCAAGATTGATTTCTTCTGTTTGAACCTGATTGCCTGTTAATTCATTTAATGCATTCAAGACTGTTACATCGAGGAATGCCATAGATGAATAGGAATTGAAAAACGGTGGATTTAATGCATACAAAGTTTTTGATGCCCTTGTGATTGCTGTGTATGCCCAGCGATAGAAATCCTGATTTGTTTTACTTGCTCTCCGTTGTTTGTCAGTAAAGCAGTCGAAGCCCTCCATATTATCATTATCCCATACGGTAAACACATTATCCCATTCACCACCTTGAGCCTTGTGGCAAGTAACAGCATAACCATACTTCATCAACAAGCAATTGAAATATTCGTCCTGCATGATGGCCTCCTTAAACTCTTCTGTTTTGGGCTTTAAACCCTTGTGTCGGGAAGTAAAGTCTACATACAATGCTTGGGTTTCTTCCGGCTTCAAATAATTATCTCCGTAAATGAAGTTTTCAAGCATCTTACCCTTTACAACCTTATTATTGCTTTCAGCATCAGGGAAAATTAATTCCACATCACGCCAATAAAGTGTTATCGAATTTTTAGCTCTTAACGCAATTGTTCTCTGTGTGACTGTATCGCTTACTTCATTGATAACTGCAAATTCACCATTGAAAACGCCTTTTCTATAATTGTTACCACCCATGATAACAATATCACTTTTTTGAACAGGTAAATTTGCATTGCCAAAAATCCGTTCTCTTATTTGCAAATTGAGGTCCAGACAGGTTTTATTTTTACTGGCTATGATAATTTTTGGACTTGCTGACTCTTGCCAGATGTCAAGAAAAGCTTCATAACTAGGATTTAGAATGTCATTTCCATTTGAACGCAAATTAAAGTCATTGAAGAAATGGGCTGAAATACTCTTACGTATTTTTGCGGCTGCCCTCAAAATACCACTATCGCCTCCTTGTCGTTGTACTTCTTTCATTTCAGTTTCTTCTGACGAAAGATTGAAATGTTCCTTAAGATAATTGGCTTCAAAGGCTTTTGAACTATTATCCCCTACCGGAGATAACTGACAAGGGTCCCCAACAAAAATGATTTTGGATTTCACATTTTCATGTGCCACCCTTGTGTAGGTAATCAAATCAGATAATAGGTGGCCTGAACCAAAACGGAAAAACTCACTTTCGTTATTGGCATCAGATAACATGGAGGCTTCATCAACTATGAATATCTTCCCGGTCACATCAATATTGTTCCTTATTTTGTAATAGTAATAGAAAGAATCACCTTCTTCAATCTCTACCATATCCTCATAACTGTAAATAGACTTATGTATAGTAAAGGCTTCCTGTCCGGTTTTTTCTCTGATAACTTTGGCTGCTCTGCCTGTAGGTGCCATTAATGCAAAATCCTTATCTGAAGTATTAAAATAGTCCACTAACCCTTTAAGGATTGCTGTTTTACCGCTGCCTGCATATCCCTTCAACATAAACACGTTCGCTGGACCAGCTAAAAAAGCCTCCAGCTTAGCTAGAGCAGTTTCCTGGCCCTGACTTAGGTTTAAATGATTAAAGTGATTAATTATGCTCATGTCTTTTAATTTCTATGCAAATGTTGTTTTTAGCTGTGCAGTGTATCTGCATTATTTTGCTCCCCAAATTTTTTTTAAATTTTCTACTTGTTCTTCTGGTGAAAGTTCCCTCAAAGCCTTGTTTTGGACTACGGGATTTAATTTTGCTTCATCCAGTATGAATTCTAAAAATTTAGCAAGTTGATTAATTTCAGAAAATTCAACGAGCCCAACTTCTGGATGAGCTGCCTTTTTATTCCTTATTGAGTATATTTTAGACCAGTTCTCGCCACCAGAAGTCGTCAAGCCATTTCTAAAGAGAAGAATAGCTGACATTATAAAATTCGTGTCAACACCTCTATTATAATTTGAATGTTCAATATGATAGTGCCCGTTATTCTCTATAAATTTAATAGCTGATTTAGCAGGAGAACTTTTCTTTGTAGGATCAATTTTAGACAAAACAAGATAGCGAGCAGTTGGGCTAATAACATAACAATTACTGCCAAATTCAAAAACAGAATCCTCCTTAATAAATTCTTCTACAATAAGAAATAACTGTAAATATGCGTAATTTCTATATTTCGATATTTCAAATGATTTTATTAGCAATTCAAAGCAAATCGATAGGTTCTTGTCTAAGTTAGTTTTAAAAGAACCGCTTAAGTTTATTGCATTATGTTTTAAAATACTGAACGATTTATAAACAGGTTTTAGTAAAAAAGCCTTTTTAAGACTTGATGCTAGTTTTACAATCATAGTACTAATGGACTGATAAATATTATCACTACCATCTTTAAAAATAAAACCATCAGCCTGCGCTTTTTGAAGAGCTTGTAAATTCCATGCTTTGTTTGTTGCAGAAAAAATTATGACTTGAATTCCTGGATTTATTTTTTTAATTTCCTTTAAGAGTTTTATACTGGTAATTTCATCTAATTTGTTTTTTTCAAAATCTGATGGATTTAGCCTAAAATCAAGAATTACAACATCGATATCATCCGTAAATATTTTGTCAATTGATTTTTCAATTATTTCATCACTACTTAGACTTTTAAAATCAACCCCTAAATAATCAGTATAAATATTGTTCAGGTCACCAAGTAGGAATGCAAATATTTCATACCACCCCTTTTCTGATTCATCATCAATTAGTAATACTTTAGGCTTACCTTTACAATCAATTTTTAGGTTGGCAGCAGATATTATATCTTGTTTGGGTATGGGATGAATGGTTTTTAAATATTTGAAATATAAATTATAATGAACATTTTGAAATACTTTCCTTAATTCTTGAGTTTCATTACATCCAATTGTTTTCGCCCATTGATGAATTGCCCATTCGTTTACTATAGAGTGGGAATCGGCATAATTCAATGGAGGGTCTAATTTTAGTTTTTTGATTTCTTTCGAGAACTCATCAGGTTTAAAAGTATCAAAACAATTATTTGCAGCAGTTCCGAAAGCTCTTTTACTATATGATACTAGTTGAATATTCTTCGTTTTGAGAATATTGAAGTATTCGTGTTCCAATAAATAATCAATTCCAACAAATCCGTAAATAAAAATCCTCTTTAATTGATTTTTCGTTGGGGTACATCGGATATGAGTAGCCAATCTTAAACCGTTATAATCAGATAGAGTTTGTCCAAAACAAAGGGGCAGAAATATATTGTCATATTCCTTTTCATTTAATAAATTTAAGACAATCTCTGTTAGCTCAAAGTCCTTTTCAGAATAGATTTCCTCAATTTGAGCCTCCATTATTGCATTTTGAATAAAATTTTCATCTGGATGAAAAAACAAGGTTTTACCAGCTAATTTTATAGCGTCATCTTCTATCATTCTATTTGCTAGAGTTAGTTTTTCAGTTAACTCTTCTTCAATTTCCGGATTTTCTCCAAATAGGAGAAATTTGAGTTCAACAGACCCTTGACTGTGTTTATGTGCAAGAATTTCCAAATTTTGATAAAGCGTAGAGACCGGCAAATATGCAATATTCGCATTAATCGATCTTGAACCTTGACTCCCACTAAAAAATGCAACTGAAAGCCTAGGAGATGTCGTTGCTATTTTAGTTAGCTTCTCTCTTTGTTTTAGTGCCTTATCCTTATCGCTTGTGAAGTCAAGAAATGATTCATGATATAAAATTATATTGTTTTCAATATACATTTGTTCACCAATTTGAGTTATATCCTCAATTTTATACAATGGCTTGACAATACTTGAGAAGTGAGCGAACTTTTCCGCACTCCATCCAAAATCTTTTTGTCTTAAATCTTTATCGTCTATTAAGTAAATCATGCTATAAATAATTTAGGAAATTCAAAAAAATGTTCAACCCCACCAAAATGGGGAATTTCAGTGATGGCTCTTTCTAAACCATCCCAAAGATTTACTTCGGCATATTTTTCATTACCAAAATCTGCTTTCATGCGCAAGTTGCATAGGCCATTAATTTGATTCTTTATCAACGAAGCATAAGTCTGCCCCAAACGTTCTACCGTGTTTTCGGCTGTTTTATTGTAAACTCCATTTAAATGATGAATAGAAAATAAGACTATTTGATTCTTCTCATAATATTTGAGCGTTACTTTTGGCTTCTCATTAACTTTATGTTGTTCAATAATTAGCTCTATAATTTTATTATATGCCTGCATAAGCTTTTCTATATCAACAAAGTGTTCAAGGTTATTAGAGAATTCACGATTGTTTATTTCAAAATCTACTTGATCACACCACCCCTTTTCGATATTTATTCTTTGAATAATTTCTTTTAAAGATTGTGGGCCACTTTTGAGGTGAAATAGATTTTTGAAGTGTAAAACTAATTGAGTGAATGTTTGTATTACTTTTTCTGTAATTGGTGATTTTATTTGAGGATCAATTTTAAAACTACTAACCATTCTCTCTCGCAAAAGAAAATTACTTGAATTAGGAGGGATATTCGAGTTTTGACTTGCCCAAATCGAAAGTTCTCTACTATTCCAATTGATTTTTATATTTTTTGATGACCAACCTATAATTTTACCATTGTAGTCTTTTCCTGTCAAATATCCTCTAATAAGTGCTTTGATTTGACGCGGAGCAGAATATGCCTTTTCGTGTTCCTCATATGCAGTGATAATTGATTTAAGATGTTCCTTGAAAATGTAACTTTCAGTTTTACAAAATTCCAAAATGGACTTTAACTCATTTGCATCAATATCATGGCAAGTTGTACGAAGGATTGGATTTTGATTGTATTCAAATAGAAATCTATACAAATGATAAGGGTTCAAATATTGGGGTAAATGATTTGATTTTTGCTCGCTTGGCCTTACCTCAACTATTTCAATGTGACTATCCATTTTATCTTTAAATTTGATTTCTTCAATTCTTTGCACAAGTTCCTCTAATGTTCCTTCAAAGCTAATCTCCCTTGAAGCAAGTACTTGTATTCTTTCTCGATGATTTTGATTGATTTTTTTATGCTCGAGAAGTTCCTTTATGAAATCATATTTAGTCTTTGCCATTTATTCTAATTTGTCTTTATAATAAAAGTCCATAGCTTTTTCGACTCCATCAATTTCCCAAATATTTAGAACTTTATTAATAGGATCTTCAAAGCCAATTAATAAATCAAACCTGCTCTTCAACTTTAAATACAATTCATTATCCGCACCCTTTACCATTTTTAGGTAATCTAGTTTACCTGCAATCACATTTGCTATATCTGGCTTGCCATTCTTTACATGTCCTTTATCGGCAATGTATTGCTGTAAAAAGAATCCTGAGGCTCTTTCGTATCCATACCTTTCCCAGTAATACAGCCACATACGCAATTGCTTTATATATCGATGTTGCACATTAGTTTTCTCATTTACCAAGAGACCGGTCACAACTTTCCTATAGCCACTTTTTTGAAGTCGGGTTTTACTTTCCTTGATATGAAATCCTTGATCTGCAATAATGCGGTGCAATTCCCTTATAAAATCACTCTCTTGTTGGTAAACATTGTGGTTTGAACTAAAGGTAATATCATCAGCATAACGGCTATATAAAAGGCCAAAGCGTTTTGCAACACCAGTCAATAATTGATCAAGGCGATAACATACTATATTTGAAATTATAGGTGAGGTTGGCGCTCCTTGAGGCAACACACTTTTGGTTAACTTAACCCATTCTCCGTAATCATTCTGGCGTTCTACTTCAAAAGCTGTACAACATAAAGAGGCAATTATATTACAAATATCTTGACGGCCGGAAATTGAAAGTTTACTTGTCAACAATTTATCGTTATTTTGCCATTTGCCAACTATTTCTTCTGCAGTCCCTTCATCTAAATGGATAAATTTGTCCTTTTCCATAGAAATTTTTTGATGGGTTTTTCTGTAACCAAAAGAATTATTTGTTAATACACTTCTCCCCCCTTCAAAACATCCAACATTCTCATCCGTATGTGGTTTGGCATTATAGCTATTTTCCAATTTTGGATAATTAGGCCTTCTTGAGTAACGCTCATTAAGGTTAAATGGGCTCAACTGGAGACACTTCCACACTCTTGCCTGATCAATTCCAGTAAAAAAATCCTTTAAATCTACATTATAAACATAATTAGAACCTTCATGCACCCTTGCATTTTCTACAACAGATTTACCCCATACGAATCCCATCGCTGCTTTATGTGGCAAATAAACGCAATGCAATATATAACTTAGAGCTTTTTGAAGTGATTTAAGTCCTCTTACTGGTGCATGAATACTTCGATCTAATCCTGACTTTTTCTTGATTTTAAACTCATTATACCGATTTTTGGCTAACTTTGGATTTGAATACCAGGTTAATTGTTTTAACTCAAATGGTATTGCCTTGCCTCCGTAGACATAAGGTTTTACCTTATTAAGAAGGTAAAGGAAATCTTGCCTAGTTTGCATTTTCTCAAAATAAGCCCTGATTTGAATAATATGTGTTTGTTCTCGGTTCATAAAATTATAAATTCTTTGAATAGCCTGTTGTTCCATTCATTATATATGAATTTGATTCATAAGAAAAGTAAATAATACGATTTACAGATGACCATAAGTTACAATCTATGACAGTGAATTAGTTATAAATTTGAATTAATAGTGCTTGTTACAGCGCTCTTCAATATATAGTCTAATTTAACAGTTTAATAAGGCAACTTAAAATTACAAGTAAACATTCATCCTGAAAAACTCCAGGACACCAACCGATTTGAAGCCATCATTTGAGGACTTCCAGTAGGCAAATCAATATATTACAACAGGCTTTCAAAGAACGTGGTGCAAATTAATAACATTCCAGTGCATCCTATATGCACAGCAAATAAAAAAATATATTAAGTTTGCATAGGGGGTACATTTAACGACCCAAAACTAAATCAAGCTATTCAATTTTTTGCATCTTTCTAAACAATATCTGTAATATGGCTACTAACAAACATGCACTAATTCGATACAAGATCTTGGATGGATGCTTTCGGAATTCTGGAAAACGCTATTATATTGAAGACTTAATTAAAGCCTGTGAAAAAATTCTATTGGAAATAGATCCTTCAAGTAATGGGATTAGCAGAAGACAGATTTTCGAAGATATCTCATTTATGGAAAGTGTAGATGGTTGGCAAATTGAACTTCAAAGGATTCGTGATGGTAAGAGATGCTATTATAGGTATTCAGATCCAAATTTCTCTATAAATAATATGCCATTAAATGAAATTGAGTTAGCAAATTTGGAATCAGCTATAAATATTCTTTCTCAGTTTAAAGGTATGCCTCAGTTTGAATGGGTAAATGAATTAGTGCCTAAAATAAAACAAGGCATTGATTCAAAAGATTCCAGTTCTGCAATTATCGAATTTGATAACAATCAATACCTTAAAGGTATTGAACATCTCGGCACGTTACATAATGGTATATTTTATAAAAAGGTGTTGTCTGTGGTCTACCATCCATTTGAAAGTGAAAAACAATTTAATGTAATAATTCATCCTTCATTCCTCAAGCAATATAATAACAGGTGGTTCCTTTTTGGATATAATCCCGAAAGTGAAAGGTATGATTGGAATTTAGCAATTGACAGAATAGTTTCAATTGATGAAATTAATAGCAGTCAATATAGACAAACGATTATTGATTGGCAGGAGTACTTTGAAGATATAGTTGGGGTAACTAAACCGTTTGACTTAAAAATAGAGAGTGTACTATTGAATTTTAAAGGAAAAACTGGGAACTATATTGAAACGAAACCAATCCATGGCTCTCAAAAATCAAAATGGTTGGATAAAAACACCCTTGAGGTGAAGCTTCAACTTATTATTAATTATGAGTTTGAAAGATTAATTTTGTCTTATGCAGAGAATGTTATAGTGAGGCAACCTGTTAACCTTGTTAATACCATAAAAACTAGGCTAACAGAAGCAATTAACCAATACTAATTGCCAAGCTAACTTAAAATTATAACAATGAATAAAAAGCAGATGCCCCATTTTTCGTGGCAGTTTGCAACTGCGATGCCATACGATCCAAGCATTTACAATGCGGCCTGCTAACCAAATTTTTAATTAACCAAATGTATACGATCAATGTATTGGTCCCAAAGATCATCAAAAACAATACGGGTTTTTAAACATACTAAAAAATGTCTTTTGGCAAATCTTCTTCATCTTCCGTATAATGTTCGTGTAATTCTACCGGTTTAGTTTTAGTTTTTTTACCGGTGCGCATTTGAATTAAATTGACCAAGAATGCAAATCCCATGGAGAAGTAAATGTATCCTTTAGGAATATGAACATCAAATCCTTCAGCCACCAATGCAAAGCCAATTAATAATAAAAAGCTCAGGGCAAGAATTTTAAATGCAGGATGTCTGTCGACAAAATCTGCCACCGGAGTTGCAGCCCACATCATGATACCTACAGAAATAATCACAGCAGTGCACATCACCCAAAGATGTTCCGCCAATCCTACAGCGGTAATGATGCTGTCCAGTGAAAATACCAGATCCATGATCATGATTTGCACAATTACTGCATTAAAACTTAGTCTGTTGAATTCCTTGGACTCGTCCCCTTCCTCTCCCTCTGTTTTATGATAGATTTCTGTAGAGCTTTTGTACACTAAAAACAAACCTCCTGCAATCAAGATGAGATCTTTTCCGGAGATTCCATTATCCAATATGACGAAAAGGTCATTCTTAAGTTTCATGATCCAGGTAATCACCGTCAACAATCCAAGTCGCATAAACATAGCCAGAAACAAACCTATTTGACGGGCTCTTTTCTGCATTTCTTTTGGCAGCTTGGAAGACAGTATGGAGATGAAGATAACATTGTCGATACCCAGGATGATTTCCAAGGCGACCAGTGTAACAAGAGCTATAATGATTTCTACCATGTATTTAGATTTTGATGGAAGCCTGAGAATGCATTTCTCTCAGCCGGCCAAAGATAAGGCATTCCCCGAAATCTACCGAAGAGACCCTATTGCTTTGGTTCTTTAAGATAAAAGCTCAGGATTTGGAACCCTTTCTGTGTTTGCCTGTGTAGGATTTTTCACCCGCATATATGGGAATTGTCAGTCGGTTTTCTTCCGGTGGGATTGGACAATTGAAGCCACTGCTGTAGGCGCACCAGGGATTATAGGCATAATTAAAGTCTAGTGGCAATTTTCCATCCACCAGCAAGGAATGATCGATATCCATAAATCTTCCGCCACCATAAGTCTCCGCACCATTGGTCAAATCATAAAAGGGTACAAAAAAATGATTGGATCCGGGCCCTGTTCTGGTACTGAGATAAGCAGTCAATCCGGCTACCTGTCCATCCAACTTAAAATTCAATCTTCCAAATCGAATGAATAATTTCTGCTTGCCGGAGCTGGTAGGAATTGTTACGGTATCCTTTTGAGCAAATTCTTCAAAATTGGCTTCAAGAGAATACTTGCCATCGGGTGCATAATAATGAAGATGCTTTAAATCTTTTTTAGTGATGGGTGAACGAGGATCTGCCAAATGATCTTTGGCGGTCTGTGATCTGGAATCGGTCAATCCTCTTTGATAATCTTGTGCGGGACAAATGCCAATCAAACCAATGGAAAACAAAACTGCCAAAAAATTTGCAATTGAAATTCTCGCTTTGTCAAGTTTTAAGAAATCTACTTTTACAATATTCAACATCGTGCAAAGATGACTGTTCCAATACAAAAAAACAAATTGCAATTCTCTTAAAAATAATGTAAGATGATTTACATTGCATCAAAAATTGATTTGCTTGTGTTCAACTTTAACAGAATACAGAAAATAATGAATAAAAAAGAAAAACCGGACAACATTAACTGTCCGGCTTTCTAATTACAAAATGTTAGAACATTAAAATCTTACGCTAAAAAAATACTTATTGAGGCAAGGCTTTAACGTGCGCTTTCACCTTCACTCCATTCACCGTCACGTTATCGTCCTGATCAATACCTTTTACATCATACATTTGACCGGAAGGGGATATAGCTTTCACTCCATAGAATACATCTCCACCTGCCACAACCTTGATGTTATATATGTTTCCGGTTAGGTTTATCCCTTTAACATCCAGCTTTTTTTTGTCCTCTGTAAACGCTTTGACATCATAGATTTTTCCATCCAGTCCTATCGCTTTCAGTGGTGCGTATCTGTCTGTTGAAGCTAGAATCTTTACCGGTAGCTTAGTACTCCCAACAAAAGCTTTTATGTCCATGATGTGACCGTTGCCATTCTCAGCAAGGGCTTTTACGTCATAAATTCTCCCGTTTTCATCAATTGCTTTAATATCGATCAACTTCCCATCGGGATGCACTGCTTTCACATGCCATAAAAAATCTGTGATGCAATCCTGCGATTGGGGAATGGCCTTGACATGTGCCGCAAAGCTGGTTCCATTAACTGTTCCTTCTATGGCCTGATCAGAATATTTGATACCCTTAACATCTTCCAGCAATCCTTCCGGAGAAAGTGCTTTGATACCATAAAATTCACCATCATCGGACACCGCCTTGATGTGATATAAATTCCCGGCCCGGCTGACTCCCTTAACATCGAGTTTTCGTCCATCTGCAGTGATGGCCTTTATATCCAGAATTTCTCCTTTGGCCCCAATAGCTTTTACAGGAGCAAAAATATCTATGCTCACCATAATTTTAAGTGGGTATTTCATTCCCTGGCGGATGGCCTTTATGTCCATATACTGATGCCCTCCGGTCTCTCCAATGGCCTTCACATCGTACATGTTGCCACTTTGATCAAATGCCTTTACATCCAATAATTTTCCGGCTGGATCCACTGCTTTAATGTGCCAGATCTCCTGGGCTTGCGCAAAATTATATACCAAAAATGCACATGCAAAAACGAAAAGTTTTTTCATAAATTAAATTATTTGTTTTAAAAAAAGATTAGTCAATCAGATCATTTAAAATAGACAAAGTCCTCAGTTAAAGTACTGGCTATATAAAAATAAACTAAATATATGGAAACGATTTTGATCTGCAAGTCTTAATTACCTTGCGACCACCTGGTCGGTGCTCAACGAATAAATAAACAACCTCAGAACCAAAATAGTTCAAAAATCAAAGATTTAACTGCAATCTTATTAAAACAAACTTGAATAACCAAAATGAACCTTGGTCGAACTAAAATCAAATCCCTCTCCAGGTCTTTTTCCCACCGCAAGTTGTAACACAAAAGCCCCTGCCTTGGTCTGAAATTGAATACCAGCCCCTATTCCTAGGTAGTGGTCCCAATCATTGATTACATTTTGGCTGATTACTTCCATGTAGGCATGGTCTGCAAACAATTGGAGAAAACTATTTCGATCCAGGAGGAACCTGTATTCCAGTGTGCTGATTAAATAAGCACTTGAACTGTAACTGTCATCATCAAATCCTCGCAGATTCCTGAATCCTCCTATTCTAAATAACTCATTTTGCAACACCTTTCCTTTTGTAAAAATCATAAAACCCTGCATCCCTGCCTTAATCACCTGCCTCTTGGCAATATTCCAATAATACGCCGATTTAAATTGACTGTTGAGTTGCAAGCCCGCATCATTCAAACTGTCGTATTGCATCTGCAAACGACCTTCAGGGCTGTCGTACCTGAGAATATTGCTGCTCTCTCGGAATTTCTTATTTCCACCTCTGATCTGCGCTTCCATTGACCAACCCTTGGTAGGACTGATCCGGTAATCCAGTTGGTTTAACTGATAATAAAAACCGTAGGAAAGAAAACTAAAATCAAGTGATGAGGGAAGTCGTAAATTATTCTTAATAAAAATAGAATCGGTCTGCAAAACATAGGATCGGTTGATATGCATCAGCACACCTGCCTCCTGACTGGCGTTGATGAGGTATTTAATACGCAGTTGAGACTGAAGATTCACAAATTCATTTCTAAATTTTACTAAGTCAAAACTTCCGTAAAATCCAACCGGTAAAAATCGCAGGTAAGGAAAATCTGCAAGAAAATTAAGACGGGGAGATTGCTCTACAAGATTTTCATAATGCAATAAAATCCGCTCCCCAATTTTAAATGAATTCCATAATTCAACGGTCGCTTCCCCAGTAATACGGTATTTCTGCGAACTGCCTGGCGAGGAAGAATTTAGTCCCAGCAAAAAATCAAATTTATTGGAAGGCTTCTTTTTTAGAAAAAACCACACCATTGCCTGGTCCCCTAAAAAATGTACCATCGGCGGATATTGCATTTCCATAAAAGGCAATTGACTTAAACGGTCACCTGCATCTTCAATATACTTTTGATTGTATGCATAACCCATACGAACATTGCTCATTCGTTCCAGATATCGTGGCGCAATCAATTTACCTTTTCTTTGGTCTGAAGGACCAAATTTGATAAAGGGACCGCGTTCGTAGATTATTTCAGCATGCAGGGTGTCTCCGCTGACAAACGGTTGATGAAGTTTTATTTTACTGAAGGGATATCCATTGACAACGTCTGAACTTATTTTTTCATCCGACCATTGATGCCATTCCTCCAGATTTTTTCTTTCAAATTTTTCGGATTGCTTTGCATCCTTTGAACGAAAGGAAATCCATGCAAATTTAGGGCCCTTGTAGAGGTAAATTTTTCGGACAAAACTGTCTTGAACTACACTGTCCAACTGGGCAAGCAGATAACCGGAGGACTTCAATTTATAAATGACCCTGTCAATTCTATTATTTAATTGCAATGAGTCAGTTTCCTTCCATTCTTCCATCTCCATCACCCCATTTACGGAATATTGATAGACAAAATTCTTTGGCAGCAGCTGCCCCTGTACGACAGCAGATTGAAAAAAAAAGACAGAAAAGAAAAAGAAGATTATACTTTTGGGTTCCTGCATCATGAAAGAAATCGGATTATACCTGCACATTCCCTATTGCAAACGCAAATGTACCTATTGTAATTTTCATTTCTCTACACAATTTTCCACCCGCCCGGAATTGCTGAAGGCGCTCCACAAGGAAATTGTCTCGAGATCCGGTGAGGTGCAAGATTCACGGGTGAGTACGATTTATTTTGGGGGTGGTACGCCATCTGTTTTAAGTCCCGCTGAGATAAAGGAATTGCTCCACTTGATCTACACTCACTATGATTGCCTTTCAGTTAAAGAAACGACGTTGGAAGCCAATCCCGATGATCTCAATCCGTATTATCTCGATCAATTATTGATTGCAGGAATTGACAGACTGAGCATTGGGATTCAATCTTTTTACGACCATCATCTGGAATGGATGAACAGATCGCACAATGCCACCCAGAGTCTAAATGCAATCCAGCAAGCTAAAATTGCAGGCTTTACCAATCTGAGCGCCGATCTTATTTTTGGAATTCCCTTGTGCACCGATGAAGAGTGGCTGCAAAATCTGGGATTGATGAAAGCCAATGAGTTGCCACATCTTTCCTGTTATGCACTTACTGTTGAAGAAAAAACAAACCTGCATCACCTTATCACAAAAAATAAAATGCCTCCGCTGGCAGATGAGCACACCATCAGACAGATGAGCCTGATGCATGATTTTATGAAAGCCAATGGCTATGAGGCTTATGAAATATCCAACTTCAGTCAGGCCGGACACCGGGCTATACACAACAGCAACTACTGGAATGGATTGCCCTATTTGGGATTTGGGCCTTCAGCACATTCCTATATTGGAAATACGCGCAGATGGAACATTGCCAACAACCATTTATATCTTCAAAATGTATTGCAGGAACAAGTGTATTATGATTCGGAAAATCTGAGTGAAAAAGATCAGTACAATGAATTCATCATGCTTCAACTCAGACGCATTGAAGGACTCGACCTTTCTAAACTGAAATCTTTTAATCCATCCTGGAAAATAAATACTCAAAAAACATTAAGCACCTATGTAGATTCAGGTCACCTCCTATGCACTAATGAAATTTATACTTTGACTAAAGAAGGAATTTACATCTGTGATAAAATTTCTTCAGATGCATTTGCTGAATAAAAATTAATTTAGTTTATAATGCAGAATTTAAGGTTCTTAGAAATTAAATTCTAATCCATTTTTTATGATATTTTTTATTTCCATGGGCCCATTCAAGAAAATATACACCGGATTTTAACACCTCCACTTTTGCAAAATAATTGCCTTCACTTCCAAGGATGGGAATGTTCATTTCTTTTCCATGCAGGTCAAATATTTTAAATGAACCAATCTCATTTCCTTTCTGAATTTCTATCCTTAGTTCATGACTCGTGGGATTTGGATAAATCTTCCAATCCTTTTCTTTTAAAGTATTATTGACCGCTGTCAAACAATCATTCCAACGCGGATCTTCCCTCAACAAACACTGACCGCAAGAATCCATCCGGTACAGTCCATATGACTTGCCTTTACAATCACAAATTTCCTTGAAACGCTCCGGAGGCATAATGCTTCCAATCACTTCAATTTCTCCAAGAGTAGCAGCATTCCAGTGATAAATTCCACCGGTCACCTCATTAAATATGAATCGCAATGATTGCATCTTCTGAACCTTGCTCAACAATATTTCAGTACCCTGTGGAGATAAAGGTTGGTTGACATTAAATTCTTCCAGCAATTTTAAACCCAATGAGTCTTCATAAATCCGAACAGTACAAGACTTCACTTGTGCACGGTTAGGATCCGGAATGTTGTGCAGCACAATTTTCTGGGCATACAATGGAATTATCCAACTTAAATTTATCCACTGGCCCTTTGGAGAAATTCCCTCCGGAGTAAACCAATGTTGCGAAGCCTTATAATTTTTCTTATCAATCAGATATCCGGGATCGTTCATCCTGGTGGAAACATTTACCCTTGCCCCAGGAGCAAGATTACACACCAATAATGCGGCAGGATCCTCCGGGACCGGAATAATGGAATGTCCTGCATGACAACCCACACAGCTAACTTTCTGTCCGGGACGCCCATAATTGAATCCGGTCACATGCGCAGCTCCATCCATGATTCCTCCGCCTGTCCGACTGACTTTATATCCTCGTACTTGCGATGAACGCCCCTGTTCAAATAACGGAACATTAGCGGGAGCGTCCCTCTCCAACACCCGGCCAAAATCATCCACCGGTAATTCATTATATAAAATTGGAAAATTCAACGCTTCTATGGAACCATACTGCTCAGACAAAAGAGGATCAGCAAAAAATCGAACAGTAGCTAAGTCGCCAATGGCAGGCGCTGCAAGAATTCCGTCATCCACTTTGCCATTGAAAAAAATGTTGCGGCAATCAAATTCAAAACTTCCATCCTGCCTCAAATCTGAAAATCCTTTGGGCGGAAGAGCTGAAGACGGAGTTGCAAATTGATCTAACAGAATAGGCGGAGTTTTTCTTTTTTCAACATACTGTGCTGAGAGTTCAGTCGTTCCGGGATGATCCAGCACTAATTCTTTAGAAGATCCATCTTCATTCATCAAATAAATTCCATAATCCTGTAAAGGATTGGCTGCTTCAGAAAATAATATGTTGCCATCATTAGTTGAAGAAGGTTCTGCTGCATAACTGCCCTTAAAAATTCCATAGGAAGGAGGATCGCTGATGTAATAATCAAAATTTCCATAACTGGTCACACCGGCAATCCCTTGTGGTTTTTTTTCAGTCCCGCGAAAATATTTTTTGATGCCTCCAAATCCTGAAGATTCCGACTGGTGCTCTATAGGAAACCAATTCCCAATAAAATCTCCCCCTTCATTAAAACTTCCTCCATAGGCACTGTTCACTGACACCTCTCTGTAATGTGCAGAAAAAAGCTTGAGTCCACTCCCATCCGGATTAATTTCTGAAAGTAAAAATGCATTGTTGTTAAACATAAATGTCTGTCCATCGATGACTTCATCCAGGTGGCTGGTTAACCCATCCTTATAACTCCAACCTTTTGTGTATTGCGGATGTGCCTGTGTAGTCATAGGATCATAAGGCCAGTAAAAATTGCGCCACCACCTCGCAAATACGATCTTACCGGTGAGAGGATCAATGACCGGTCTGTCCGCTCCATTTTTTTCTGATGTAATCCGGTGCAATCCTGATCCATCTTCGTTTACCACGTATAAATTACTCGTTCGTGTAACATTGTACATACCTATATCACGAAATCTAGTGGAACTGAAACAAATTCTGCCATCAGGCATCCATGAAGGATGCGCATCGTCATATCCCTGTAGAACTCCTCGCGCAGCAGGGTTAAACTGACTTAAGTCGAGCAAAGGATCTTCAAAAGTAATTTGTTTTAATCCAGAGCCGTCTGTATGAATGACATAAATTCTCCAGGCATTGTGTTCCCTTGGAACGAGGTTGTTGTTGCCCAATACATAATTACCATCTCTCAATCCAGCAAAAACAATTTTATCTGCTTCCCAATTTAACAAAGGGTTGCTGATGTCAATTAAATTCAAAGAATTTAGACCGGGTTTGGCTCCATTAATCAGGGTATCCATGTGACCATCCGGATTCAAAATGCATAGGTAGGCAGGAGCTGCAACCTGGAATCTTGAAAACCCACCAACACCAGGAAGTGCATTGGCTGCTTTCATATAAACCGAACCACAACAAGGAATGGCTCTTGAAACAAATAACATAGGCTTCTTAATTGTGGAAGGTTGGTACAGTGCAAGCATAAAAAATACGCTTAAAACGGCACTCAAAAATGTAAGACTACTGATTTTGTAAATCTTCATGACCACATAAAAATTAAATTAGAAAAATAGAATTCCAATTTGCTTCAGTGAATATAATCTAAGCCGACCAAACATTCATGATTACAAACTTATTTAAGTAAAAAATCAGGGTTTACCCTTATTGATTTGGAGAATCAAAACGAACAAGTTTTAACTATCATAAATTTCTTCGTTGCTCCCAGACCCATGCATCGCGCATGATGTCATCAATGGATTTTAATGGGTGCCAATTCAATAATTTACTTGCTTTTTCATTGTCTGAATATACAGCTGCAAGATCACCTGCCCTGCGGGTTCCGATTTCATATTTTAAAGGTATCCCGTTGACCTTTTCAAATGCTTGGATGGCCTCCAAAACACTCACCCCGGCCCCTATTCCCAGATTAAAAGTTTCCAATGGGAGTATTTGCTTTTCTGATTCCAAATAATTCATTGCGAGCGTGTGCGCTCTTGCCAGATCCATCACATGTACATAATCCCTTATGCAGGTTCCATCTCTGGTAGGATAGTCTGTGCCATAAACGGTCATGTATGGTCTTTTACCAATCGCAGTTTCAGTAATGATCGGAACCAGATTTTGTGGACTGTTGATGGGAGACTCACCGATCAAGTGAGATTCATGCGCTCCTGCAGGATTAAAATACCTTAAGGAAATTGCTTTTTGAACCCTGTTAAGTGTTGGATATAAATCTGCAAGTATGAGTTCGCACATTTGCTTGGTCCTGCCATAAGGAGAACCGGTTGGTAAAAAAGGAAGATCTTCAGTGACCGGGAGTATTTCAGTATCACCATAGACAGTACAAGAAGAAGAAAAAATAAAATGTGGAATACCCGCATCTCTGATCCATTCCAACAAATTGATCAAACCACCTACATTGTTTTGATAATACTCCAATGGTTTTATAACAGAGTCGCTGACTGACTTCAACGCAGCAAAATGAATCACCCCAGAGAATTCACCCCCTATTTGTTTCAAATCGGCTAGTGCCTGAGCAGATTTTAAATCTATCCGGTGATTGAGAATCTTTTCTCCTGTTATTTGTTCGATGCCTGACAAAACATCTTCACTACTGTTGATAAGATTATCCAGACTCACGACCTCATACCCGGACTGTATAAGATCCACTATGGTGTGACTGCCTATAAACCCACAGCCTCCAGTTACCAATATTCTCTTCATCCGCATAAATGATTGTCCAAATGTATTCAGAATAGCCGACCAAAAAAAAATTAATTCCTCTGGAACTTTTTAAGATTTGTAATTGTATTACATACATTAGGGTGTTCTCATAGTGTTATTAAAAGGGTTTTTGGTCGCTCGGCCAAAAGCCCTTTTTTATTCATTACAAAATACCTTTGTATCGGGGATTGGATTTGGAGGTTGAATCTAAAGGGGGCAATTCCCTTTAAATCAAGAATCGCCCGTTTTCATAAATCATTTTGCCGTCGGCAAATATTTTGCCTCCGTCGCGCATATCGGTTATCAAATCCCAATGAATGGTCGATTGGTTTTTGCCGCCACATTGATAGTAGGATTGTCCAACGGCCATATGGACGGTTCCTCCAATTTTCTCGTCAAATAAAATATTGCGTGTGGCACGGCTGATATTGGTATTGGTGCCTATAGCCACTTCACCAAATTTTCTGGCACCTTCTATGGCAAATACTTTATCCAGAATATCCTGACCTTGTTCTGCGGACCATTCTGAAATCACTCCATCGGAAACTTGAAGCTTTACCCCTTTCACATCCTTGCCCATCATGAAAGAGGGATAGTCAAAAAATATTTCACCGGAGACACTGTCCTCATGAGGACTGGTAAAAACTTCTCCTGATGGCATGTTGGATTTACCATCTGAATTTATCCAGGTGCGTCCCGCTACCCTGAAATTGATTTTCCAATTGCGATGCTCATAACTCATCTGATCACAAGAGTTCAGGACATCCAAATATTTCTGCTGAATGTTGCTCAGTGTTTTCCAATGTTCCGCAGGCAATTCGCGATCCAGAAAACAGGCCTTGAGAATAAATTGCGTATATTCTTCCAAGGACATCTCCGCCTGCTTTGCGCCAAATTCTGTGGGATATTGACATAAACTTCTCTTAAGACTTCCATCGCCCAAACGCTTGAAATAAATCTCACTGAATTCAGCCTGGGCTTTCGTCCGAAGCTTCACCTTCTCGGCATCCGGTTCAGGCATATTCATGGGCATATAGGGTGCTCTGATCAGTAAATACGCATTGCAATTTTTGATAAGTTCGATTGAATTCTGATTGATACGTTTTAACTGCTCTTCTTGACCGTATTGCAAAAGAAATTCTTCCTGACCTTCAAAACCAAGTTCAACTTCCACATGTGCACCACGACAAACCGCTTCTTTATAAAATGACTTTATCAATGGCTCGGCTAGTGTATTGCTTCGCACATAAACTAATTCACCGGGTTTTAGATACAAGGAATAATCTGCAAGCAGCTTTCCGTATTTTTCAATCCAACTCATATCAATTTTTATTCAAGGATTACCATTGTTTGCTTCGGTAAGGATAGCGGATCAGGTATTGTTTGGAAATAAGTTCTTTGAGAAGTTTTCTAAGCAATTCAATGTTTTCCATGGACTTTGCAGATATGAATTCCATTGGCACCTGATATTTTGATTTCAAGCTTTGTTTCAATTCTTCCTCGAGTTCATTCTTTGTTTGTCGGTCAAGCATAGAATCATAATTCACTTCCCGGTAAGCATCCATTTTATTAAAAACCATCACTACAGGCTTGTCTTCAAGTCCAAGACTTTTAAGTGTTTCATTGACAGTCTTGATTTGATCTAAATAAGCTGGATGTGAAATATCAATTACATGAACCATGATGTCACTTTCCCTTACTTCATCCAAGGTAGATTTAAAACTTTCGATGAGGTGATGGGGTAATTTGCGAATAAACCCGACGGTGTCCGATAACAGAAATGGCATGGAGTCCCAGACTACTTTTCTTACGGTGGTGTCAAGGGTTGCAAATAATTTATTTTCAGCAAAAACCTCAGACTTGGAGATAAGATTCATCAGGGTAGATTTACCCACATTGGTATAACCAATGAGAGACACACGAATCATCTCATCCCGGTTCTTTCGCTGGGTTACATTTTGAAGATCAATTTTCTCCAGTTTCTTTTTGAGTAAGGCAATTTTTTCTTTGACTATCCTTCGATCGGTTTCTATTTCCTGTTCACCTGGACCTCGCATCCCAATGCCCCCGCGCTGTCGCTCAAGATGCGTCCACATACCACGAAGTTTAGGATAGATGTATTGCAGTTGTGCCAATTCAACCTGTGTTTTTGCCTGGGCTGTTTGTGCGCGACTCGCAAAAATATCCAGAATCAGAAAACTTCTGTCGATGATTTTAACTTTTAAAATTTCTTCTAAAATGTTTTGTTGCTTTCCGCTCAGGTCATCATCAAAAATCACCATGTCTGCAGGAAAAAGTTCCATGTACTTTAAAATCTCCTCAACTTTTCCTTTACCAATATAGGTGCGGGAGTCCGGACCATTCAACTTCTGCACAAATCGCTTGATGGTGATTGCACCGGCTGTACTGGCAAGAAATTCGAGTTCATCCAAATGTTCTTTAATCAATGCTTCATTCTGATCAGGTAAAATGATACCAACCAGAATTGCCCTTTCAGGTTCTGTAGGATTGACTTTCTTTTTAGATTCAGTATTCCAACTGGAATTCATGCAATGAGTTGTAGAGGTGACATTTTTCCAATGGAAAAAAGGGTTTCGATCAATCTAAATGAAATGAATTACTTTAGGTTATTGTATCCACCTAGATTAACCACATTTTTAAAACCGGCCTTTTTTAAATATTCAGCAGCCTGACCACTTCTGCCACCGGAAGCACAGTAAAGGTAATAAGTCTTGGATTTGTCAAAATCTGCGGAAGCTTGTTTAAATGCTCCATTGTTCCAGTCCAGATGACGAGCCATTTCATGATGACCCGTATTCCATTCCCCAAGGGTACGAACATCAATCAGAATACCTGGTTTTTTGGCCAACAATTCTTTCACTTTTACCGGCCCAGACTGGCTACTTAAACAAGAAATTCCAGCAAACAACATCATCACAAATAACATAAAAAGGCGGTGGGTAAACTTCATATTAACTAATTTAAAATTTATAAGAAATCCTAAATGAAGGATGTGGGTGTTGGCAGGCTCGAACTGCCGACCTCCGCCCTGTCAAGGCGGCGCTCTGAACCAACTGAGCTAAACACCCAAGAAGCGCAAAGGTAAGTAATTTGATGGGAGTGGGTAATTGATTTTTAAAAAATCGAGTCGTGTGAGTACAATGATTCTTTTTAGACTTTTTGAAAACACTGAATTAAAAGTTCAATTAAGCACTTCATATAAAACCATCTCCCTGGATATATTTTTCAAGGCAACGTTTCCTATTCTGGTACAATTAAATGATTGTTTCACCAATTCATAACATCTTTCGTTGATTAAAATCTGATTTACACCGGCTACACTTTGTAACCGTTGCGCTGTATTAACAGTATCCCCTATAACGGTATAATCAAGTCTTCTTAATGCGGCTGAACCAATATTACCACAGACCATTTCACCCGAATTAATACCGATGGATACTTTTGAAATAAAATGACCTGAAATCCCAGCATTTGGCAAGGCCTCTACTCTATTCCGAATTCCTAAGCAGGCGTCAATAGCCCGATCAAGATGGTAAGCACCTTTAAATACTGCCATGACACAATCCCCCATGAATTTATCGACGATACCATTTTGGGCAATAATTTCTGAAACCATCAAATCAAAATAATTATTTAAAAGTTTAACCACGACATCCGGTTTTTCTCGCTCACTGATTGCCGTAAAGCCACAGATGTCAATGAAAGCAACGGTAGCATCGATGGTTTCACTTTCTAAAAAGTTACCTTCAAATTCTTTCCCACCCATAAAATTCAGCACGTTTTCATCGACATACATCCTGAGGATGTTATTCTCTTTAATTGCCTTGAGAGTTTCCTTCAATTGATGGACATGTTGAATGGTTTTCTCAATAGTCAGTTCCAGATCTTCAAAATTAATCGGCTTGGTAATAAAATCAAACGCACCTCTATTCATAGCTGTACGGATATTATCCATATCTCCATATGCTGATACAATTACAGACTTAAGAAGTTTGTGCTTTTCATTCAAACGCGTCAGCAATGTAAGTCCATCCATCTCTGGCATGTTGATATCACTCAATACAATATCCACATCACTATGCGCTGCCAATTGTTCCAGAGCTTGCAAACCATTAAACGCAAAAACAAACTCATACTTTTGCTCGCGTATTTTTTGGCGGAACTTTTGCTTGATCAGCACTTCCAAATCGGACTCATCATCTACAACTAATATTTTTGCCATTATATTTTTTCTTTTAACTTATCCTTCAATAATCCAAAATCCAAGGGTTTTGTTAAAAAATCATCTGCCCCCAAAGACATGGCAGTATTATAATTTTCAACATCACCATATGCGGTAATCATCATCACGACATGTGGTGGTTCATGGTGCTCTTGCTTTATATGCTTGAGGAGAGAAAGGCCACTCATAAACGGCATATTAATGTCCGATAATATTAAAACGGCCTCATGGTTATGGGCATTTAATAAGACGATTGCCTCTTCTCCTGAAAAAGCAAATAAAAATTCAATTTCGCTATTTTTTATTTCTTTTCTGAATTTTTGCTCAAATAAATTTTGAATATCCCTTTCATCATCAACAACAAGTATTTTCATCAGACCTGTTAAATTATAGGTAAAATTATTATAAATTCTGTGTATTCCCCCTCTTTAGTATGCACGCTAAGTTCTCCTCCATGTGCCTTCACAATATCATAACTTAAAGACAATCCCAACCCAGTGCCCTGGCCGGCCGGTTTGGTAGTAAAGAAAGGTTGAAAGATTTTATCCAGAATTTTCTGAGGAATTCCATTACCATTATCCCTTACAGCAATGCTCACCTGATTTAAATGTTTCTTTGTTGTAACGGTTACCAAAGGTTCAAATTCCTTAGTATTCTCTTTCCTTTTCTGATCCACAGCATAAAAGGCATTAGTGAATAAATTGAGAATTACCCTTCCTATATCTTGTGGAATAATATTGATCTTCCCAATATCATTATCAAAATAAGTCTTCATTGCAGAATTAAACGATTTTTCTTTAGCTCTTAATCCATGATAGGCCAATCTTAAGTATTCATCTACCAACGCATTGATATCTGTGGGTTCTTTAATCCCATTACTGCTACGGCTATGTTGCAGCATTCCCTTTACTATGGCATCGGCTCGCTTACTATGAAAATGTATTTTTTCTTCATTCTCAAAAACATCCTGAGCAATAGATTTTGCATCTTTCAGATTTCCCTGATCGATTTCTTCCTTCATTTCGGTAAGTAACTCTTTGTTGATCTCTGCAAAATTTTTTACAAAATTCAAGGGATTTTGGATTTCATGCGCAATGCCCGCCATAAGCTCGCCGAGGCTTGCCATCTTTTCAGATTGAATTAGTTGTGATTGGGTGGATCTAAGTTCATTATGCGCTTTTTCCAGAGCAATAAATGCCTGTTTCAATTCTTCTGCTTTTTGCAATTCCAACTCCTTTTTGGAATTTTCAAATTCAAGTTTTAAATTATTAACTAATTGGTATTCTAGATCCCGGTTTGTGTTTGCAACTTGCCTGGACAAATAAACAGACATCGAAATAAGTACAGGTAAAATGCCGGTCAGATAAATCAGGATATACCACAGACTAAGACTAAAATAACTAGAACCAACAAGGAGTGCAACACTTATCAGACTCAAACTGAATAATCCAAATCCAAAACCTATTATCCAGAAGTCATTTATTTTTTTACGAATACCAACTATTACAATTCGAATCATTTCAAGAATAAGCACTAAAAATATGACCAATGATAGCCAAAGAATATATCCAAACCAGAAAATAATGGAAGCTACCAGGATGATGAAAAATATATACCAAAACCGCTTGGGTAAGGATTTGTAAAATAATGAATATAGAAAAGTTAAACCGGTCAAAGGAACTAATGCAAAATAAGGGATCCATAATCGCTTGCACAATATTACTACCGAAGCAATTTCGTTTCCAACTGACTCATGCTCCAGTACACCCCAACACGAAAGTGTAATGGTAAAAATTGCAAAAAAAAGATTACTCTTCTGATTCCTGTAAAAAAGAAACAATATCAGATGAATTAAAGCAAAGGTTAATGGTATGGCAATTACAAGTGATTCTAAAGGTCGAAAAAATTTTGCATTGCTCATGACAATCGGATGTACGATTTCTGGCTTTCCGATGGCCATTGAAAATCCCAGATTACGGATTAGAAAATTTTTATTTTTTAAAAGATAACTACCTGAATATCGAACGGCGATTAAATGTTGGGTTTTAGTAAAAACAATAAATTTAGGTATTAAGGTGGTAGCATTAAAACCCTTTTCCATCTCTGGATTTTTGCTTATTTCGCCATATTTCAAAAATAATTTTCCATCCAAATAAACTTCGGAAGCGCCGAGGTGAAAAATATTTAAGACCAATGGTTTTCCAACCAGCATGGAATCAACTTGTAGATGTAATCGAAATAAACCGATGCCATCCCAACCGGTTTTTGGCAAAGAATCAAGATAAAACAATGAATTTACTGTTTCCCAATTATTATCGTTAAAATAATCATTGGTCCAATCATTACCCATTAAATCAGATTCTCCGGAATGGTACTTCCATTTATGCTCAATCTTGAGGTAGCCCCTTTCAGTTCTGGAGACTGAAGTATTTGACAGCAAACTATCAGAAATATAAAAACCATCATGGTTCGATTGAGCGATCAAATAAAAATTAAAAAAAGAGAAGGCAAAAAATGTTAAAATATTTCTCATTTCAAATTTTTAAAAATACCCTTGCAATCAATTTATGCTTCACAGACTGTCAAAAAAAATCTTCCATCCTTGGGACAATTCACTTTAATAATTTTATTCCGCAAATCATCCTTTTTGCAGCACAACTGTAAATATAACATAATTCACATTGACAATCTGTCCACTTTTTGAGGAAGTAAAATCCCTATCTCAACTAACAAGAATCCAATAAAAACCTCTAACATACTGAAACAGGTGCCCTTAAAGTCAGATAAATTATCAGACTGACTCTTGCTAGTGTATCTGTGCAAATAATTCAATAGGGAAAATCAAATACGATCACCCAAAAAAAATAAAGTTAAAATTTTTAACTCATTGTATTTTAACACTAATTACATTAAAGTTATTTATAATATATTTTTTACAACTCCTTTATCGCGAAAACTATGCAATGCAAAATTGAATCAATCGCAGGAATCCAATTGTATCCATGCTCCATTATCCCGTGAAATGACTAATATTGCCACAATAAAAATCAAATATGTACGAATTTCCGAATTTTGGGAGTGGCGAGGTCATCATGAGTTTTCTCACATTGACTTTTCTCGAAATAGTCCTTGGGGTGGACAACATCATTTTTATCTCTATCACTTCGGGAAAATTACCAATCGAAGACCGCAGAAAAGCTACTAATCTTGGGCTCATCATGGCCATGCTTTTAAGAATTATCTTGTTGTTTGGATTGGTATTCCTGGCTTCTCTTCAAGAACCATTATTCCACATATCAGGCAGTTGGATCGAGGGTGGTTTTTCCATTCAAAGTCTGATCCTCATAACAGGAGGTTTGTTTCTATTGTACAAATCCGTGACCGAAATACATCATAAACTAGAGCAGGATGATCTCGATCAAAGCAATCAGTCCTCCAAGCAAAATGGCCTGTTCAAAGCTATCCTGCAAATTACACTTATCAATCTCATCTTCAGTTTGGATTCAATTTTGACTGCGGTTGGAATGACCAACGGTCTGTATGGCGCGCTCTGGATCATGATTTTGGCAGTGGTCGTATCCATTATCATTATGGTGGCTTTTGCTCACCCGGTAGGTAAATTCGTGAATGAACATCCTACCATCCAAATGCTTGGACTAGCATTCCTGCTCCTGATAGGATTTATGTTGATTACCGAAGGTGCTCACCTCAGCCACTTCAAAGTTTATGGACAAGAAGTTGGTGCTGTGCCAAAAGGCTATTTGTATTTTGCAATTGCCTTTGGCCTTTTGGTTGAAATGCTCAACATGAG
Organism: Candidatus Vicinibacter affinis; assembly: GCA_016714365.1. Taxonomy (NCBI): domain Bacteria; kingdom Pseudomonadati; phylum Bacteroidota; class Saprospiria; order Saprospirales; family Saprospiraceae; genus Candidatus Vicinibacter; species Candidatus Vicinibacter affinis. The sequence continues at coordinate 122,450 of JADJNH010000007.1, forward strand.
TACGAGAAAAAATAAAAAACCTGTACAACTCCACGGAATCTCTGAAGAAGCAAAAACGGCCGGATTTTTTAAAAAAGAAAATGAATGATTTGCAGGAGCTAAATAAAAACCAATTCTACTCATAGTTGTTAACTAAGCGATCATCATTCCTGTTGGATTAAAACATGAACTTTATGCATACGAGGAAGATAGTGTCTGCATACTTTCCCAATCAGAAAAATAATAATTCATGAAAAAACTAATATCATCCCGTGATGACATTGAAGTACTGGTCAGGAATTTTTATAAAAAATTATTACCCAATCCGGTTGTTGGACATTATTTCACCCAAGTAGTGGCACTTGATTTGGAAGCACATTTTCCGAAACTAATTGACTTCTGGGAATCTGTTCTCTTTGGTCAATCAAACTATAGAGGAAACCCCATGTTGGCCCACTTTGCCTTGCATGATAAATCTCCCTTCGAAAAAAAACATTTCGACGAATGGCTAAAACTTTGGAATGAAAGTCTGGATGAACTGTATGAAGGTGAACATGCTGAAACTGCCCGGACACGTGCAGAAAGTATAGCTGGTATAATGGCGTATAAAATGGGGATTAATTAAAATGCAAAATTTTGCATTTTAATTATTTTTTATTGAACCATCAAAATCATTAGTTACCATTTTAATCCTGCCTTATTAAGAAATAATAATTCAATTTTAAAATACATTCAACTGAATCTAAATCAATCAAGATGGATCAAAACTTTTGGGAATCACGTTGGGAACAAAAACTAACCGGATGGGACATTGGGCATGATTCTCCTCCACTAATAAATTACATGCTGCAAGTACCGGACAAATCTGTCAAAATTCTTATACCCGGATGCGGCAATGCACATGAAACAGAAATATTGCTTAACCTTGGATTTAAAGATATCCACTTAATGGATATTGCCAAGATACCTGCTGATCAACTGCGTAAAAAATTTGCAAACCACCCGGAAGTAACGGTCCATTGCGAAGATTTCTTTAAGCATGAAGGTGCCTATGAGATCATTTTGGAACAAACATTTTTTTGCGCCATAAATCCTGAATTAAGAAAAAAATATGTCGACCAATGTCATAAATTATTAAAACCCGGAGGCAAACTCGTGGGACTTCTTTTTAATAAAGTATTTGACGATCCGGGGCCTCCCTTTGGCGGATCTGAAAAAGAATATCGGGCAATTTTCAAAGAATTATTTAACATTCATACCATGGAACCCTGCAGGAACAGCATTCTTCCAAGACAAAATTCAGAGTTATTTTTTATTTTAACCAAAAAAGAAATTTAATCTGCATTTTTGCGAGTTTTAGTAATAATATTGGCAAATTAAAAATAAATTGAAATATTGATTTGAAATTACTGCACAACAAGCAATAAAATTATACACAGCATTCAAAGCCACATTGCTTTACATTCCTCATCAGGCCAATTATCATTCAATTTAAATTTCTCTCCTGATCATTTGTTATAGATTTGCAGCAAATTAAGCACATGAAATTATTAGAAGGTAAAACGGCAGTCATTACGGGAGGGGCAGCAGGTATTGGAAAAGCAGCCTCTATAAAATTTTTAGAAGAAGGGGCCAATGTAGCGGTATGGGATTTTGATGAAACGAAAGCAATGGCTTGGATGGAAAATCATCCTGCCTATAATTCTTCACTCATTTTCTGCAAGGTAGATACTTCAAATGCACAAATGGTTGAGGCTGCAACCGGTGAAACCATGGCCAAATTCGGTAGCATCGAAATTCTCTTAAACAACGCAGGGATTACCCGAGATTCCACCTTATTGAAAATGAGTTTCGAGCAATGGCAACAAGTCATCAATGTCAATCTGACCGGTGTGTACAACTGTGCAAGAATCATTGCTCCGATTATGGCCGAAAAAGGTTACGGACGCATTATATCTGCTGCATCAGTGGTGGCACTTTACGGAAATTTTGGGCAAACAAATTATGCCGCTGCAAAAGCCGGTGTGGTAGGTATGACCAAGACCTGGGCAAAAGAACTTGGCAAAAAAGGAATTACTGCCAACGCAATTGCTCCGGGCTTTATCATGACTGAAATGGTGGCCGGAATGCCGGAAGAAAGAATACAAGCGGTTCGTGAAAAAGTTCCGGTGGCAAGATTGGGCAAGGTGGAAGAGGTTGCAGATCTGTATGCATTTCTTGCCAGTGACAAAGCTGCTTATATCAACGGGGCGACCATCAGCATTGATGGCGGAGTAATGCTGTAGGTATTAAGCCTACAAACTGAACTGGCAAAACTTTTATCAATTAGATTGATAGATGTTTTACTCTATCTATTGAATTACTAATTTAACTGATTTAGGAAGAAAAATAATTCCTTTATTTGAGAAATTTATTTTAAAATAATTCATCGCGCTCATTTTAAAATATTGACGAATCAGTTAAGAGTTCAGTCATCTTTATTAAAAGATTGCACTGATCAAAAATGGCTACATAGATTTTTTACAGCTTATTTACTATCATTGTTCTCGCATGTTAAAATATAAAATTGCGATCAAAATAAATGCAGTTGTATTTCTCTCTATTGCAAGATAGGACCCAGCCATTTTTTTCCTGTGCTAAGATCCCATTTTTTTCTTGTACAATAATCTGTAAGCTGATCTTCATGTATTTCTGAAATTCCAAAATATTTGGAATCCGGATGTGCAAAATACCAACCGCTTACAGAGGCTGCAGGATGCATGGCCATACTTTCTGTTAGCGTGATTCCAATTTTATCTTCCACATCCAGTAAGGACCACAATAATTTCTTTTCTGTATGATCTGGACATGCAGGATATCCAGGAGCAGGTCTGACACCTGCATACTTTTCTTTAATGAGTGAATCATTGTCCAGCATTTCATCAGAGGCATAGCCCCAGATTTCTTTTCTGACTTTGGCATGCATATACTCGGCAGCCGCTTCTGCAAAACGATCTGCTATAGCCTTTACCATGATGGCATGATAATCATCATGCGCTCTTTCATACTCACCAACCAATTCCTCCACGCCAAATCCTGCTGAAACTGCAAAGGCCCCAACAAAATCTTTCTTGCCGGATTCTACCGGAGCAATAAAATCTGATAAACAAAGATTTGCCTGACCACTGGCCTTCTTTACCTGTTGGCGCAGGTGATGCAACTTAATTAATTCGTGGTCACGTACATCTGAATTGTATAAAATTAAATCATCACCAAGTGAATTTGCAGGAAAAATACCTACCTCTGCTTTAGCTTGAATTAATTTTTCTGATACTATTTTATTCAACAGTGCTTTTGCATCATTGAATAGTTTTTGGGCCTCCACTCCAACCACTTCATCCTGTAAAATGGCCGGATATTTCCCTGCCAATTCCCATGATTGAAAAAATGGGGTCCAATCAATATAATCACTTAAAATATTTAAATCCAACAAATAAATGTTCACACCACTTTGCACGGGTGGACATGGCACAAAACTATTCCAATCAATTTTAAACTTGTTATTCCTGGCTTCTTCAATGCTGATTTTTTCTCTCTCCGCATTTCTCTTCATTCTTTGCTGACGTACTGCCTCGTAATCCGTCTTAATGCCTTCAAGATATTTTTCTTTGAAAATTAAATCGTCTGACAATAAATTAGAAACAACAGTCACAGCTCGTGAAGCGTCCAGTACGTGCACCACCGGAGCATCATATTCAGGTTCAATTCTTAAAGCGGTATGAAGTTTTGAAGTAGTGGCGCCGCCAATCAACAAAGGAATATTCAGATTCCTCTTTTTCATTTCTGAGGCAACATATACCATCTCATCCAGTGAGGGTGTTATCAATCCACTCAATCCAATTGCGTCTGCACCAATTTCAATCGCCTTGTCGAGTATTTTATTACACGGAACCATTACTCCAAGATCATGGATTTCGTATGAGTTACAGGCCAGCACAACACCCACAATATTTTTACCAATATCATGCACATCACCTTTCACTGTAGCCATCAGTATCTTACCCTTTGCCTTTTGGGCATCCTCTTTATCTTGTTCCATATAGGGAGTGAGATAAGCAACTGCCTGCTTCATCACCCTTGCACTTTTTACTACTTGCGGCAAAAACATTTTTCCTGCTCCAAACAAATCTCCAACCTCATTCATTCCATCCATCAAAGGACCTTCAATGACAAATAAAGGTCTCCTTAATTTTATTCTGGCTTCTTCGGCATCCTGGACTACAAATTCAGAAATTCCTTTTACCAATGCATATTTTAATCGTTCCTCTACACTCCTTTGCCTCCATTCTTCTTCCGCTTTTTGGACTCTTTTGTCACCTTTTTTTAAAGTCTCTGCATACTGAGTCAATCGTTCTGTTGCTTCAGGCCTTCTGTTAAAAAGTACATCTTCTACCAGAACAAGCAAATCCTTTGGGATCTCATCATAGACATCAATCATCCCTGCATTTACAATACCCATGTCCATTCCGGCTTTGATTGCATGAAACAAAAATGCTGAATGCATGGCCTGCCTGATAATTTCATTTCCCCGATAAGAAAAAGAAAGATTACTAACCCCTCCACTTATTTTAGATCCGGGACATTGCTCCTTGATTTGTCTCGTCGCTTCGATATAATTTATTGCATATTCATTATGCTCTTCTATACCGGTTGCAACGGCAAAAATGTTGGGATCAAAAATGATGTCCTCAGGTGGAAAGCCAACACGCTGAATCAACAGATCATAAGCCCTTTTACAAATTTCCACCTTTCGCTTAATCGTATCTGCTTGGCCTTCTTCATCAAACGCCATCACCACAACGGCAGCACCATAATTTCTTACTTTTCGTGCCTGATACAAAAATGACTCTTCTCCTTCCTTCAGGGAAATAGAATTGACCACCGATTTGCCTTGAAGACATTTCAATCCGGCTTCAATTACTTTCCATTTGGAAGAATCAACCATCACTGGAACTTTAACAATATCTGGTTCTGATCCTATCAAATGAAGAAACTCTACCATGGCTTTTTCTCCATCCAAAAGTCCTTCATCCATGTTCACATCTATGATCTGCGCACCCGCCTCGACCTGCTGATAGGCCACACTGATTGCCTCTTCCATTTTATTCCCCAAAATCATCTTGGCAAATGCTTTGGAGCCTGTTACATTGGTGCGCTCTCCAATGTTTACAAAATTTAGTTCGGGCCTGAAAATTAAAGGTTCTAAACCTGACAAGGTAGTATACCTGTCTCTCTTCTCAGGAATTACTCTTGGCGCCATACCCTTCATGGCTTCTGCCATTTGTCGGATGTGGTCCGGTGTAGTACCACAACATCCACCAACTAGGTTCACCAAACCTTCACTTGCAAAATTTCTCAAAAAGTCTTTCATTTCTTCCGGACTCTGATCATATCCGCCCAATTCATTCGGCAATCCGGCATTGGGATAAGAACTAATTCTGCAATTGGCAATTTTACTTAATGCTGCCAGATGAGGTTTCATTTCTTTTGCTCCGAGTGCGCAGTTTAATCCAATTGCAAACATGTCCACATGTGACATTGAAATGTAAAATGCTTCTACCGTCTGTCCACTCAAAGTACGACCACTTGCGTCTGTAATTGTACCTGACACGATCACCGGCCATTTTCTCTTTTTTTGTTCGAATAATTCACTTAATGCGAACAAAGCAGCTTTTGCATTCAGTGTATCAAAAATGGTCTCTACCATCAGGATGTCCGCACCACCATCTACAAGTCCTAAGGCTTGTTCGAAATATGCTTCTTTCAATTCATCGAAACTGATGGCCCGAAATCCGGGTCTGTTTACGTCAGGAGAGAGACTCGCTGTTCTGTTGGTTGGACCCAGGGCGCCGGCTACAAATCGAGGGGACATTTCAAGACCCTTTAGTTTTTGCTCCAACAAAAATTCTTCTACAGCCTGTCTGGCTATTTTGGCAGATGCTACATTTAGTTCATAGGAATATTCAGAGAGTTGATAGTCAGCTTGAGAAATGGCATTTGCACTAAAAGTATTGGTCTCTATGATATCGGCACCTGCTTCCAAATAGGCTTTGTGAATTTCTACGATGACATCTGGCCTGGTTATGGATAACAACTCATTATTCCCCTTCAGGTCGTGTTCGTGATTTTTAAATTTATCTCCCTTGAAATCTTCTTCTGTCAATGGATATCGCTGGATCATCGTCCCCATAGCGCCATCCAATATCATTATTCTCTTGGAAGCCTCCTGGTTTAGTAAATGAATTGTTTCTTCGTATGTTGTCATCGCATGCAAAAATAGAACATATCAGGAAGATAATAATCAAACTTCGTGTTGAATGCTGAAATCTATCATTCACCTTATAATTTAGAAAGAAATGAGAATTATAAATTCAACCGGAATGAAGTATTAATAAATCAATGCTTAGGATTGTTCAATTTTAATTTCCAAAGTTTAACATAAATAAATTCCAGAAATCGAAATATCTTAAATCTTAAGAGTAAACATCTACTCAGTTAAGAACTTAGCAAATAAGTATATAAACTTACTTAAGAAAAAATCTATTGGATTTGGCTAACAATACGTCTCACTACATCGCTGTCGCCCATGGTATAATAATGAATACAGGGTACTCCGGCCTTTTTTAATTCGCGGGATTGTTCTACACACCACTCTATTCCAACTTCAATAACGGCCTCATCAGTCTTTGCCTTTTGGATCGCACGTACGAGTTCGTAGGGAAGATCAATATAAAAATTCCTTGGAATGGAATTGAGCTGATATTTTTTTGTAAGTGGTTTGATGCCCGGCACAATAGGAACCTCTATTCCTTCTTTTTTACATTGTTCGGCATAGTGAAAGAATTTGGCATTGTCAAAAAACATTTGCGTGACAATGTAATCTGCACCTGCTTCTATTTTCTTTTTGGTAAAACGCATATCTGATTTTAGACTGGGTGCTTCAAAATGTTTTTCAGGATAGCCCGCTACACCAATACAGAAATCCATAGGACTTCCGTTTTCTATATTGCTGTCCTGGTAAACCCCGTGGTTTAATCCATCAATTTGCTTAACCAAATCCAATGCATTGTCATGCCCCCCTGGTTCTGGAATAAATTTTTCATCAAACTTCCTTGCATCCCCGCGCAGTGCCAGTACATTTTTAATTTGTAAAAAATGCAAATCAATCAATGCATTTTCTGTATCCTCCTTTGTAAATCCTCCGCAGATCAAATGGGGAACCGCTTCAATTTTATATCTGTTCATTAAAGCGGCACATATTCCTACAGTACCCGGTCGCTTCCTGATGGCAGTCTTTTCATAATACCCGCTGGGTTTTTGATTGTATATAAATTCTTCGCGGTGATACGTAACATCAATAAATGGAGGATTGAATTCCATCAAGGGATCTAATTGCTCAAACAAAGAATGTATACTTCCACCTTTGAGGGGCGGTAAAACTTCAAAAGATACAAAAGTTTTTTCCGGATGCTGCGTGAAGTATTCTGTAACCTTCATAAAATTTTTCGCTAAAATTTAATCAAACTCTGACCTTGGAATTTGTTTACATCCCATTGATCAGTAATAATGGATATCAGATTATTTTTTTCTTCCAAAAATAGGTAATTCCGATAATCCCCGTCAAAATCAACAACAAAGCAATAAACTGGGAAAGTGAAGGGTGAAACCCAAGCACATCATAACGTGGATTTACCCGGATGGTTTCTATAAAGAATCGCTCTATTCCATTCAACAAGCAGTAAATAAAAAACAATACACCTCCGTAAGGTATTCTCTTGCGCAATACCCAAAGTATCCCAGCAATCATAAACGCAAGTATGGACTCATACAAGGGAGTTGGAAAAACTTTTGGAATAAGTTGCTTGCAATGAATCCAACTGCAATTTTCTAATTGTATTCCTTCATTGAGTACATTGTGCGGATAGCTGTAAGCCCACCAGCTTTCCGGAAGAAAAAACCAGGACGGCTTTGGCAATTCGTTGATGATGCCCCAATCTCCATCCCCTGAAAGATGACATCCCATTCTTCCCACTGCATAACCTATCATAAGCGTAGGCGCTATGGCATCAATCATATGGATCGGGCGCAATTCTTTCGCCGCCAAATATCGGTACACCACAATAAATGCCAGGATTAATCCTCCATATATCGTAAGTCCGCTCCCTGAAAAAAAACTACCAATCGGATCTCTTACAAAATCACCAAAATTTTCTAAAACGGAAAAAAGTTTAGAACCCACTATTCCGGAAAGAGCAGCCAGACCAGTGATGTCATAAAGTCTGGAAACCGGTCTTACATATAACTCTGCGGTACGAACCTCCTTATCTGTCTGTTGAGTCATTTTGTAATACCAATATGCCAATGTCAACAAACCAAAACCAAGTCCAAAATAGAGGTTTCCCTGCTTTGAAAAAACTGCTGCCGCCGGATCTGCCTGAAAGGTCTTAAAATCCATAATTGCAAAGCCTAACTTATATCCAAGAATAAAATTAATTAAACTCTGAATGAAAATTTCCTTCCACTCTATCGGCTGATAAACGATTACTTTTTCTATGCGTCCTTTGATCTGACCGTTTGATTCTTTTCGTATCAATTCATAATAAAGCATCCATCCACTGCAAACAATGGCAATCCCAAGTAAAAGACCAAAAGTTTTTACTATCGAAAAAACATTGTCAGGGTCAGTGCCGAAAAGGGCATGAAGAATATATGATAAATCCGGATACATTTCTGCTTGTGTATTAAAAGGGCTAAGGTAGAGATTTTTAGGCTTTAGGTTGTATAAAACTGGCTACCCGGAGAAGATAAAATTGCTTTACTTTGTTGTATGAAAAATCTAATCGCGCTTTTCCTTTTAGCCTTCTTACTATTAGGATTCAGAGCCAAGGCCCAAAGTGGAGCAGTTGCCTCCATAGGACTTAGCCTGATGCAAACTGACAACCCGGATGTATCCTCGGATGGAAATTTCAACCATGGCTTCCATTTAAGCCTGACAACCCGACTCGGTAAGGACTTTTGGTATCTTCGGACTGGAGCAGAAGTACATAAAATTGAGCTCAAAGCCAATTCCAAAGTAGTCCTGTTTCCTCAGGATCCAAGTGCTTTTTTCTTAAAGATACCTGCCCAAATCGGAGCACGCATCATCAACACCTCATTGTTTAAGGTTAGACTCCTGGCAGGAGCCCAACTCACTTACCTCATGCATATTGAAGACAACAACTTCAATCTCAATCATGACACCATGACAGACTTTCAGGGAGGGCTTTTATTTGGTGGGGGAATTGACCTTGGGCCGTTTACCTTTGATATCAACTTTGAAAGAGGGTTGACAAAACTTTATAAACCAAGTGACAAGAAAGCCGATTTTCTAATGTTTTCAGCCGGCTTCTTCTTTTAAACCTTTACAGGGTATTTGGCCTCATATTGACCTTTTTGGATTTTAGCCAGCTTGCGCATAAGCAATTGCCTCCGGACCGGTGCGACCCGCTCCACAAACAAAATTCCATCTATGTGATCATACTCATGTTGAATAACACGCGCGTTGATTTCATCAAAAACTTCTTCGTGAGGAATAAAGTTTTCATCCAGATATTTGATTCTGACATGGGTGGTGCGGCGGACTTCCGCATGGATTTTCGGAATGCTTAGACAACCCTCCTCAAACGCCCATTCCTTTCCGAATTCTTCTAATATTTCTGCATTGATAAATACTTTTTTAATCCCCTTTTGTACAGCTTTATCCTCATAATACGGAGTAGAGTCCACCACAAACAATCTGATCGGTAAGCCTATCTGTGGGGCAGCAATACCCACCCCACTTGCAAAATACATGGTGTCCCACATATCCTCAATCAATTTATGAAGCGCGGGAAAATCCGGTCCAATATCTTTGCCCTTCTGTTTAAGTACTTTATTGCCGTATAGGTAAATGGGTAAAACCATGAATTTAATTTAATGTAAAAAACCCTGTAAAGGTCGTTTTGTTCCTGCAAAAGTAAGGGTTTAGGTGCTTAAACTGCATTATAAGCAGAACTTAGTAATGGTATTTTGTATAAACAGGCTAAAAATGCCACCCTCTCCGCTTAATATTGCACATTGGAAATCCTGGGTTTTATCTGCATCATACTGATGGGCTCTTTGCTTAGCATGCTGGGAGCAGGCGGGGCGATGCTTACACTTCCCATTTTAGTGTATTTATTCAAAATTCCGGGAGACGTGGCCATAGGTTATTCGATGTTTGTGGTGGGCGCTTCCAGTAGCTTTGGGGTTGTCGGACATCTCAAACGAAAATCAATCGACCCGGCTGTCTTTTTTTTATTTGGGATTCCTTCTTCCATCATGGTTGTTTTAAGCAGATTGTTTCTTTTACCACTGATTCCGGATCCTGTTTTTAGCCTGAACGGATGGTTAATTTCTCGTGCTGCATTCCTGTTGTCCATATTTGCTTTACTGATGCTGAGTTCGGCCTTCGGGATGATCAAAGTTTCAGAGGAAATAAACGGTCAAAAAAAAGTCATTCCAAATAAAACTTTATACCTGTTGATTGGTGCCATTGTTGGCACTCTGACCGGATTACTGGGAGCAGGAGGTGGATTCATCCTGATTCCAACCATGGTAATTTTAATTGGATTACACATGAGCAATGCAGTAAGCACCTCTCTTGCCTTGATCAGCCTGAATATGATCATCGGTTTTGCAGGATATTTTCATCATTCAAAATACATTGACTGGAATCTGCTTATAACCATCACTTCCTTCGCTATTCTTGGAATGATTATAGGACACTTGCTTCAAAAAAGGATGAATGATAATCTTCTCCGAAAGATTTTCATCCTGGTAATGGTCTGTACTGCTTTGTATACGCTAGTCTCTGAATTACTCCTGCGAAAATGAATGTTCAATCCTTTGATAATTATTATAAAATTGAAACCAAAAAGAGAGTACATTCGGATCTTATTACGCTTGTCTTTGTATCTGTTTTCAAAAAAGATGTCTGCTTTGGCAATCATCTGAAGATTTTAAAGTTTATTTGAATTTTCCTACATGAAAGCCTTTGCCGCAATATTTCTTTTTTTGGCGCTTAATACCTTCTCGGGTGCACAGAATTTACCCAAGATCTGCCCCACTCCTTCCTACATGACGCCTACTTGCGCAGAAGCTTGTTTGATATGTGACATTAATGGTTTTACCGGCCGGAATACCAGCACGCTTCCTGGCGAGCTCCCTCCAGATTTTTGTACGACCGTAAAACACAATGGACAATGGATTGCTTTTATGGCAAGTTCCACCAATTTAAAACTCAATCTGGCAGTAAGTAACTGTGTAAGATCCGATGGACTTGAAGTCGGGCTATATGAAAGTACAGATTGTAAAAAATTTACACGCATTTCCAATTGTGACGGAGATGTTTTAGAGAACACTTCTACCACGCTAACCATCACCAAAAACCTGGTTATCGGAAATTATTATTATTTGGTCATTGACGGAAACAGAGGTGACATTTGTGATTACAAGGTTACCATCGTAGAAGGCAGCACAAAAGTTTCTCCATTAAGTTTTTCAGGAGACATCACCGGTCCTTTGGAAATTTGTCAGGGAATCCAACAAGAATATCAGGTGAGTCCTGTGAATGGCGCAGCCTGGCAGCAATGGACTTTGGATGGGGTGGCTTTGGGAACAGGATCAACTAAAAATATAAATTGGGACATCGCAGGAACTTTTGAATTGTGTGTAAAAGCGATTAATGCATGCGATGAAGGTGATCCCAGCTGTATAAAAGTAAAAGTCAATCCACGAAAAGATACGATGATTACAAGATCCGTTTGTGAAGGCGATTCTCTAATCATCAATGGGACCCATTATTCAAATGCTGGTAATTACCGAATACTGTTGACCTCAGAAAACGGATGCGACAGCGCTGTTCAACTGGAACTGAAAGTGAATTCAACCCAACAACAACAGGTAAATTTTTCAATTTGTGAAGGCGATACACTGAGACTGAATGGAAAATCCTATTGGACGGCAGGTACCTTCACCGATCGTCTTGCAAATATCTTTGGTTGTGACAGCTTGCTTAATCTGACAGTTAAATTAATTCAATGCAACATCCAGGGAGACCTTTTCGCAAAAAATGCATTATGTCACCAGGGAAGTACAGGAAGTTTATTTTTCTTAATCACTCAAGGCACTCCTCCGTTTAACTATTCCTATAATAAAATTTCGGATCCGGGAATTAATGGAAACGGCATTATCCAAAACATTGGTGACAGTGTCCTTATTCAAAATTTAAGTGCAGGTGATTACATCATCAGCATCACCGATAACTATGGAAACCGAAGAGTTTTCTTCGGCAAAGTTTCCGAACCGGATGTAGTTCAAATCGAAAATATCCTTTCTGACTATAATGGATTTGAAATTGCCTGCAATGGACAATCTTCCGGTTGGATTGAGGCTAAAGGAATTGGCGGAACCGGTCCATTTTCATTCCGTTGGAACACCAAGGATGTCACCTCCAAAATAACAAATTTACCGGCAGGCTCTTATCAGGTAACCATCACTGATCAAAATGGATGTACACTCACAAAATCTTACCTGTTAAATGAACCGCCGCCCCTACTTCTAAATGCTCAATTTCAGAATCCAAGTTGTGAGGATGCTTCCAGTGGAACCATAACTATCAATCAATTGATCGGTGGAACAACGCCCTACAAAAAGTATTTGGATGGTGGTAATTTTTCTACTGAAAATATTTTTTCTGGACTCCAGGGAGGAAGACATATCTTAATCATCGAAGATGCAAATAGGTGCAGAGATTCTGTAGAAATTATCTTGCATACACCCGAACACAACAACATTCAGTCAAAGGATGAATATACGATTGACCTCGGTGATTCTGTTCAGCTGTTGGTAAATCGACAACTCGAACCCGCTACCTGGAAATGGACTCCGGAGGAATTTCTCTCGTGCAATGATTGCCCCGAACCATTTGCCAAACCTATTAATGACATAAATTATTCACTAAAAACCATTTCTGTAGATGGTTGCGCTGACAGTCTCCTCATCAGAATAAAAGTATTAAAAAACAGAAACGTTTTTGCTCCAAATGTTTTTAGTCCCAATGATGATCAGATAAATGATTGGTTCAAATTGTTTGGATCAAATCAAATTCGAAAAGTAGAATACTTAAAAATATTTGATCGTTGGGGCGGAATGGTTTACCAAAATAAAAATTTTGATTTCTATCAGGAGTCACAATGGTGGAATGGAAAGGTGAACGAACAGTTGGCTTTACCGGGTGTGTATGTGTGGATTTCAGAAATTGTTTTTCTGGATGGGGAGCATTTAATTCTGAGTGGAGATCTCTCTCTTGTAAAATAATATTACCTCCCTAAATACACCAGTAAAACAGAAATGTCTGCAGGAGATACACCACTGATTCTGCTTGCCTGACCAATGGTAACCGGTTTGATTTTGCTTAGTTTGGTTTTTGCTTCATTGGAAAGCGCGCTGATTCCATGATAATCATATTCGGGATTTATTTTGAGTGACTCAAGCCTGGACATTTTATCAACCATTTCCTGTTCTTTCCTGATATAGCCTTCATATTTCAGATTGATCTGAATATGCTCAAGGGATTCTTCATCCATACCTAATGTTGCATCCCGGAGGGCATCATGATGGTTGATTAAATCTTTTAATGTTACATTAGGACGAGTCAGCAACAAACTCAATCTTGATTTTTGTTCAATAGAAGCAGAACCTATGCTTTCCAAATAAGGATTGATCTCTTCAGGCAAAGCGCTCATTTCCTGCAATAACTTTTTGACACGCTGAAAGCAATCTGTTTTTTCTGCAAGCCTGACCATTCTTGCTTCCAGATTTTGCATCCCTATTTTTGCTGCAATTGGAGTCAGACGTTGATCTGCATTGTCTTGCCGCAACAATATTCTGTATTCGGCACGGGAGGTGAACATCCGGTAGGGTTCTTCAGTGCCTTTGTTGACCAAATCGTCTATCAATACACCTATATAAGCTTCAGATCTTTTGAGCACCAAAGGTTCTTCCTCTTTTACCCTCAATGCAGCATTGATACCGGCCATCAATCCCTGGCAGGCGGCTTCCTCATATCCGGTGGTACCATTTATTTGCCCTGCAAAAAATAAATTTCCAATCAAATGGGTCTCCAGGCTTAAACCCAATTGCGTAGGTGGGAAATAATCATATTCGATCGCGTAACCGGGCCTGAACATCTTGACATTTTCCAAACCCGGAATTTTCGTCAGCGCTTTATATTGAACTGCTTCAGGTAAGGAAGAGGAAAATCCGTTTAAGTAAATTTCATGTGTATCCCACCCCTCCGGCTCTACAAACAACTGATGCCTGTCCCGGTCTGCAAATCGATCGATCTTATCTTCGATGGATGGGCAATATCGAGGCCCAAGTCCCTTTATTCGACCCGCAAACATAGGACTCTGGTCAAACCCTGTTCTGAGTATGTCGTGGACTTCCTGATTGGTATAGGTAATGTGACAGCAGAGTTGTTTTTCAGGGATAGCAGTATCTGTATAGGAAAACTTGCCGGGTATCTCGTCACCCTCCTGTATTTCCATTTTATTATAATCCAAAGATCTCCCATCCAATCTAGGTGGAGTTCCGGTCTTCATACGACCAGCTTCGAAACCAAGAGAAACCAATTGTTCGGTGATACCTTTTGCAGCACTTTCTCCGGCCCTTCCACCACCAAACTGTTTCTCTCCGATATGGATGATCCCGTTAAGGAATGTTCCGTTGGTGAGGACCACACAAGTTGATTCAATCTCAAGTCCCATACCGGTTACCACTCCGGTCACTTTTCGGTCCTTTATCAAAAGTCCTGCAACCATATCCTGCCAAAAATCAACCAAAGGATGATCTTCCAGCATTTGTCGCCACTTTTTTGCAAATAACATTCGGTCACTTTGTGCTCTAGGACTCCACATGGCCGGACCTTTAGATCTGTTCAACATCCGGAATTGAACCATGGTATGATCGGTCACAATCCCACTGTATCCCCCCATTGCATCAATCTCACGCACTATCTGCCCCTTAGCCACACCACCCATCGCAGGATTACAGGACATTTGTGCAATGGTCTGCATGTTCATCGTTACCAGCAATACCTTGCAGCCCAAATTGGCGGCAGCTGCCGCTGCTTCACAGCCTGCATGGCCTGCACCGACCACAATCACATCATATTTTGGAAACATAGACATAAAGTCCGCAAAGTTAGAGAAATGTAACCGAATGGATCACTTTACACATACTTCATTGACAAAATGGTTGGTTTATGAAGAATGATCCTACATTTGTTGCTGAATCACAACGGACACCTAAGAACAAAATTCAAGGAATAAAAATTTGAACAGACTTGAACTCCGCTAAGTTAAATTCCTACAATAACCAGAAGCTGTTGCTGGCGGTATCCATTACACTTTTAGTCCTCAAACTCGCTGCTTATTACATTACCGGTTCAGTAGCGGTACTGACAGATGCCCTGGAAAGCATCGTAAATGTGATCGCAGCATTGATAGGCTTGTACAGCTTAAGTTTATCTGCTTTACCCAAGGATGCCAATCATCCATATGGTCATGGAAAGGTAGAGTTTCTTTCTGCAGGAGTTGAAGGTAGTTTGATCATTCTTGCTGGTTTTTGGATTATTTATGAGTGCGTCTACAGAATATTCCATTTTACCCCTCTTCAACAACTGGATCAGGGAATGATCCTTTTGGGAATTTCTGCTTTCATCAATCTGGCCGTAGGTCAATACAGCCTCCGGAACGGAAAGAAAAATAATTCTCTTGCCCTCATTTCAAGTGGCACACATCTGAAGACAGATGCGCTCACCACTTTTGGTTTGATCCTCGGACTGGCTATGGTGTGGATTACCGAGTGGCAATTTTTAGATGCCCTGGTCGCCATTGTCTTTGCCTTGATCATTATTTATTCAGGATTCAGCATCGTAAGAAGTGCCCTTTCCGGAATTATGGATGAGGCAGACGAACAGCTAATTAATCAGATATTAAACGTCCTGAAGGATCACCGCAATGAAAATTGGCTGGACATTCACAATCTTCGGGTGGTGAACTACGCTGGATTTTTCCATATTGACGGACACATTACGGTGCCTAGATATTTTACAGTTGACGAGGCTCATGCCGAACTGGATCGGATAACGGCTGTGTTGGCTAATCATTTTGATGACCGTGTGGAATTCTCCATTCATACGGATGGCTGCATCCCTGAGCAATGCAGTTTGTGCAACAAAGCAGCCTGCCCGGTGAGATCTACTAATTTTGTCAGATCACTCGATTGGAATTATGATTTAGTTATTCAAAATAAAAAACACCGTTTACCGAAATAATCACTTTCCAATTCAATTCCTAAAAATCAACATAATTCAATGGATTTACAGGATTCCCCAAGTACCATAATTCAAAATGCAGATGGGGCCCTTCAGTAAGTCTTCCTGTATTGCCGATGATGGCGATCGCCTCTCCTGCCTTCACATGAGTCCCTGTTTTCTTTAACAAGGCCGAATTATGCTTATAAACCGATATCAGATTATTGGAATGTTGAATAGAAATAGTGTGTCCGTTTTCCAACGTCCAGTCGGATTGGATAATGGAACCGCTCATAACTGCCCTGATAGGTGTATTCTCGGGCGCAATGATGTCAATTCCAAAATGATCCTTCTCAGGTTTGTAATTGGCACCAAGTGTTCCTCTTATGGGGGGCAGAAATCTCATTTCTGACAAATCAACATAAGTGACCGGTTGTGACCTGACCGTTCTCAACGGGTTTGACGGTTGACGAATTACAGCAGATTTGTTGTCTTCATAGGCAACCCTCAGCAAAGAATCCTCTTTAATTCTTGGCACCGGCACAGCAGCCTCCTGCCGAATGTTTACATCTTTGGTTACATCAGAACTGGTCTGGGGATTACCGGTCAATACCCTTTTAATACTGTTGATGTACACTTCTCTGGCAGCCATTTCCTGCTCAAGGGACTCAATTTTCTTCTCCAGGTAAATGTACTCAGCGGTCGATCGTACATTTCCGTACCCGGGGATAAAAGTCTTCAATGGGGTGGCAATCAACAACAAAAGCAACAGAAATCCCACTGCAAAAACTACGGTACTCAGCAATAGATAGACATTTAAAAGCGTGAGCTTGTAACTGGCTACTTCCTCAAAGGTATCTTCCTCCCTAAGGATAAACAGGAACCTCTTGGCCAAATGAGCCTTTACCTGTTGTTTGGTCTTTTTATAGTCAAAAGCCATTTATTAAGCTTTTTTAAAATAAATTTGCGCGAATTATAGTTATATACCGTCTAATTGAGGAAGATCGACCATTAATGAAATTTATCCAAAAATACCTTTTCTACAGTTTTCTTGTAGCCTTTGCTTTAAGTGCCTGCGTCAGCCGGAAGAAAAAAGGAGAAACTTCAGCTTTGGGAAGATTCTACCACAACACCACGGCCAAATATAACGGTTACTTCAATGCTAACGAAATATTACAAAACAGTATTTCAAATCTGGAGAATGCGCACAAAGATAATTACTCCGAAATTTTACCTGTTTTTCCTTACAATGCAGTAGCCAATGCAGATCCTGAAAAAGGCAATCTGGACAAGGCTATTCAAAAAGTATCGGTAGACATCAGCCTGCACAGACCAAGTCACTGGATGGATGACTGTTATCTCATTTTGGCGAAAGCTCAATACCTTAAAAAAGATTTTGAAACCGCTGAAAATTCATTCAAATTCATGCTGGAAGAATTCAAACCTTCCAACCTTATCAAAAATAACAAACGCCTAAGAGAAAAAACGGTCAAAGAAAAAACCAAAGAAAAAGAAAAGATAAAGGAGGAAAAAAAAGAAACCGCTGAAGAAAAAAAGAAACTGGCAAAAAAAACAGCCAAGGAAAAAGCCAAAGCAAAAGCCAGGGCAAAAGAAAAGGCGAAAAAAAATGCCAAAAAGAAAAAAGGTTCTTCCTCCAAATCCACTCCCAAAAAAAATATAGAAAAAACGAAGGACTCACCTGCCACAGAAAGCAATTCCAATTCGTCTGCAACCGAGACCTATGAAGAAATTGCAACACCCAAAAAAACCAAAACACCGGACGTAACAAACGTGGGTTCCAAATTAGTCCCCCACAGACCCGCCTATTGGGAAACCGTTATCTGGTCTGCAAAAAATCTTACAGACAGAGGAAAATATTACGAAGCCAGAGATCTCCTTAAATCCATCCAGGAAGATCCAAATACACCGGAAAAATTGCAGGGAGATTTATACGCCACCTATGCCCATGTTTACCTTCGTGAAAAAAATTACGGCAATGCAATTGTTGCTTTAAAAAGTGCCGTCGCAACAACCAAGAATAAAAAGAAAAAGGCACGTTACGCCTATATTCTTGCGCAGCTTTATCAAAAAGAAAACCGTCCTGCAAGTTCTGATGAATATTATACACAAGTAGTAAAATTAAAACCTTCATACGATCTGAGCTTTCATGCTAAAATGAACATGCTCATCAACAAAGGTATCAGTGGAGAAGAACCTACTCAGGTGGAAAAAGATCTCAGCAGATTGCTGAAAGATCCTAAAAATGCTGATTACGCTCCTGAACTGTATTTTGCATTGGCACAAATCGCCATCAAAGACAACAGAAAGGCCGAGGGCATTCATTACCTCGAACTATGCGTCTGGGATAAGGCACCTGCAAACAATCAGAAAGCGTCCGCTTACCACATGCTTGCAGATCTTTATTTTGATGATCAGAATTATCAAAAATCCAAATACTATTTTGACAGTACACTGATGTCGCTTGCAAAAAATGACGAACGCCGTAACTATGTAAGCAAAATGGTGGCCAACCTCAAGGACATCGCCGAACAATTAGAAATCATTACACTGCAGGACAGTCTCATCAGAATTTCAAAATTAAGCGTAAAAGAAAAACGTGCCCTGGCCATTCAAATTAAAAACAGAGACAAAGCCAAATTGGTACAACCTGAAATTGATCGGCAAGCGCTCGGAATGGATCGGCTTCAAATGGGAAACAACAGCCCCTTTGACAGAAGTATGGTGCAAAACCAAGAAAACCTTCCCAGTGTAGGAGGCGATAAATCCTCAGGCGGAAAGCCAAGTGGATTCTTCGCTTATGATCAGAAAAATATGAATCGCGGAAAAAGTGGTTTTGAACAAATCTGGGGTAACAGGATTTTGGAAGACAACTGGAGAAGATCCAATAAAACCTCCTTTGCATTTCAGGAAGAAAAAACGGCTGACCAAAAAGAAAATGAAACAGACAATTTAGAAGAGGACCTTGCAGCTATTCTGAAAGGAATCCCCGGCAACGACAAAGAAATTCAGGAAGCACATTTAAAGATTCAGGATGCTATGTTTTTTCTGGGTGTCTACTACCGTGAAAAAATTGAACAATACCAAAAATCTAAAGATGCACACGTAGCTTTACTGGATCGCTATCCGGATTTTGAACGCAGGGCAGATGCCTTGTACTATCTCTATCTAAATTGTCTGGATCTAAACGATCAGGGTTGCGCGGCCAGCTACAGCGATCAACTCAAAGATCGTTTTCCGGATTCAAAATATTCAAAAGTCATAAATGATCCCGAATACGCAAAAACCCTGGTAATAAAGCAGGACGAAGTCACGGTGGCTTATACCAAGGCCTACGAACTTTTCACCGCTAAAAACTTCGCCATGGCCAATGAAGTTTTACAAGCCACCAAAACAAAAGCCATCAACAAACATCCACTGCAGGCCAAAATTGCCATGCTTAGTGCCATGTGTTCCGGACAGACAGGTGGAAAAGAAATGTACATGAATGCGCTGCGAGACCTTATCGCCAACTTTCCCGGAACTCCTGAAGAAAGTAAGGCCAAAGAAATTTTACGCTTCCTAAAAGGTGATAATGAAGCCTTCATAGAAATCACTACCCAACAAATCGAAGAATTTCAATTCAAACTCGAAGACGATAAAAACCATTATGCCATTGTCGTATTCTTTGATCCTCCGGAAAAACAATTGGACAAAGCAAAAATTGCCATCTCGGATTATCATGCAAAATATCACCGCACTGAAAACTTAAAAATGTCCAGTGTGGTTCTGGACATCGATAAAAACATCTCGATCATTCTCATCCGTAAATTTGATGACCGAAACAGAGCCATGAAATATTATGAAGGCGTTCAGCGCAACATCAGCGAATACATCCCGGGATTTCAGAATTATGAGACCTATCCGCTGACACCAAACAATTATCGAAAAATCCTCGAACTAAAATCCGTAAAAGAATACCAGGCTTTCTTTAAAGCAAATTACTTCAAATAGTTTTGATATTCTTCTAACTAAAACTGGATTGATAACAACCATGATTTAAAAATGGAATTGTTTGAAAAGCTTCATGAACCTAAGGAGAATTTATTGCCTTTTGACGGAACGGTCCACAACCTGGGCATTTTATTCAATGAAGAGGAAAGTCAACACTATTTCAATTGCCTGTTAAATGAAGTTGACTGGAAACACGATGAAGCCATCATTTTTGGTAAACGGATTCTGACCAAAAGGAAATTCGCCTGGTATGGAGACAAAGATTATGAATATACCTATTCTAAAATCAACCGGCGCGCCCTACCCTGGAACACCACATTAAAAAAGTTAAAAGAACTTGTGGAAAAACACTCAGATGAAAGTTATAATTCCTGTTTGCTCAATTTATACCATAATGGCGAAGAAGGTGTAGCGTGGCATAGCGATGATGAAAAAACATTAAAACCTTTAGGAGCGATTGCCTCGCTCAGCCTTGGTGCTTCTCGCAAATTTTCCTTCCGCCATAAAACCACAAAAGAAGAAATATCCATCAACTTACATGCAGGGCAACTTTTGGTTATGAAAGACAGCACCCAGATCAACTGGCTACACTCTTTACCCAAAACCAAAAAATGTACTATGCCTCGAATCAGTCTGACCTTTAGAACAATAGTTTCCGCGACTTGCGACATAGGTCCCGGTGATGGAATCGGCCGGTTTTAATTTTCGCTACACTAAATAAATCTCACCAATTCCATTTTATTACACTATATTCGCTTAAGAGCAGTAGAACTATCCCATTTTCCTAATATCCTTTTGGTTATCTTTTTTTAACTAAATAATTTATTTACTATGAAGCTCAACAAAATTTTCTCTGCTGGAGCAGAATTTAATTCCGCCCCCCCCCAAAATTCAATTAATTAAATTTGGAAACGCATTTTTATTCTTTATAATAAGCCTCTTTATGCCTGGAATATCTCGCGCCCAAGATACCCTCATCTGTGACAATGGTGGGTTTGAAGATGGGTTTGATTATTATTTTGGAGAAGTAACCAGTTTTCAAACTGGAAGCGACAATTGTACACCTTCTTTTGGGGGTCAACCCGCAACTTGGGTTTCTTCTAGTTTACCCGGTTTCCACAGGTTTAGTATTGTATCCAGCGGAACCGATTCATTGGTCGGTATTCCAATGACAAAATTTGGAAACAAAGCACTCAGGTTAAATCATCCCTATGGTCATAATGACGATTGCACTACAGATTTTGATGTGAATAAAATCGTTAAAAGATTTAAAGTTACACAGACCAATAGGGAATTTACTATTTGGTTTGCTATTGTTTTTGAAAATCCTGGTGCCTCTCATCAAAATTCACAACCCTATTTCAACATTCATTGTGATTTAGCTGCCGGCAGTGATTTGTGTTTTGATGCTAATTTACTTTCTTGCGAGCAGAACTTTAGTGATAATTGTTCTTTTGATCCCATTGATGTTTTAAACTGGTCGTGTCATAGAATTTCGATCCCAGAAGATAAAATTGGAAGCATTGCAACCCTTGAAATCTCTTCTTCAGATTGCGGTCATGGTTGTCATTTCGGATATGCTTACATTGATGGCATTTGCGAGGAATGCACCGGAAGCGCTCTGGGTTCAGCAACTCTCTACAATCAACCAATGAATAACCTTGGACAAGGCATTGATAATTTCAGTTGCAATGGCGATACTTTAACTATTTGTGGTGATTACACTTTACCTTATGTTTGTGGAAACTGGATTTTGGATAGCTTTAAGGTTTTTGGAATTTCTACTTACTCTTATTCTTTAGATACTTCCACAAAGACCTTCTGTATTGATATTCCTTCCACTAGTCTCAATGGAAATTGTAAAGACGTTTTTGCAGAATTAAGCTTTAAGTCCGTAACTAATTATATATTAAAAGCAACCAGCAATAAAATTTATGTATGTCCCGAAAATTATGCTAAGTATAACATAACAGTAACAACAGGTATCTGCCAAAACAATGGAACAACAAATCAACTTTCTGATGATTATTATTATGTAAAAGTTATCCTTGCAAATTTTACAAATACTAACTGGACCATGGAACGAGAGTTAAATGATCCCTATCCAAATGAGACTGGTAAGTATATTATAAAAACAGGATCCGGAAATGGGACAATTAATTTAGGACCTTTACTCATACAAGAAGGCAGTTGGATTCTAAGAATAAATGCCGGCTATTGCACTTATGAATATAATATTCTTCCCTCTGACTACTGTTCTGGTTGTGCAACTTTAAGAGGTGCTAAAGTATTTGATATTGGATGTGATAATTCAACCAATCCAAATACCTGGTCCTTTAAAATATTTGTTTTAGATCCGGGACAGGGTGCCAATTTTTATACGATTGACTACACTGGACAAACACAATATTACTTTAATCAAACTTATACTATTAGTGGTCTAACTCAGTCGACAACCTGCTTATCAATTAAAGTAACCCATTCTAATAATTGCCAATCGAACCTTTTAATTTGCCCACCTAAGCCCTGCAATTCTCAATGTAATATTGAAGCTTATTTGCTGAATAGTTATTGTAATGAAGGTAAAACGGAATATTACTTTAATCTAAAGACATCCTCAAGTAGTGGATATATTTGTTGCAATGCATATGAACGCTCAAGTCAAACAAATACTTGCTTTCTTTTACCCAACGGCGCCTTGGGTCCTTTTGATGAAGACATTGAATTGACATTACTCATCAGCAACTCTTCGAATTGCAGTTGTTCCAATCCAAGTTGCTATAAGACCATCTATGTTCCATTTCCTGATTGCAATAATCTTGACTTCAGGACAACTTTTAGCAAATCAGACACTGACAAAGGTGCTGAATTGGAAGTGATTCCTAATCCAGTTCATGATGATTTCATTCGAATTCGATCCAAATTATTAAAAACTGAATTCAAATTATTTGAGCTTTCGGGAAAGGAGATTTTATCAGGACAATTTGAAACTGAAAATTACGAGATAAACATACTAATGCCTTCAGGCATCTATTTCGTTAAGTATTCTGATATTTTCGGAAAAGAAAAGGTAACCAAGTTTATTAAGTTCTAAATTCATCAATAAGCATAGCAATTTACTAAGATTGCTATGCTTATTGATATATATTCAATGTCAAAATTTAAAAAGAATTGTAATTTGTTTATCAAGAGATTTTATTTTATTATACTTGGCACGCTTAGTACAACCTTGGCATTCAATCAATCATTGAATTGCAATAATATTGATACAAGCCAATGTTATACAGTTAAACAATATAGGGACACTAAAATTTTTGTGGAAAAGAAAATCGAAAGTGAAGATACCATATTTTTATATCAAATCCCATTTCTTGCTGATTTGGATAAAGATTGTATTCCGGAAATCATACTATTAGATAATAATTATAATGAACTATTATTTATCAATTCCTTAACTGGCAAGAAAAAAAATAAAATTAAGATTCCAGCTTTATTTCCATTTGGTTCAAAGTTTGCATTAGCGGATTTGAATGGGGATGGTGAGTCTGAGATTGTTGTTTTGGCTGCAAATTCAGGGATAAACCCCCAAGCTTATTTTGGCAGACTATTCTGCTTTCGTTTGGATGGCACACAAATGTGGATGTCTGATAAAAGGGTAGATGTATATAAACAATTCCGTGAAATGCCTGGTGGCGCTATAGGCATAGCTGATTTTAATCAGGATGGAATGCCCGAAGTATATGTTAACAATAAAATATTCAATGGACAGACCGGAGCACTTTTATGTGATGGCGGATCAAATGGGCTTGGTTTGGAATATGCGATAGATTTTGCCCCTGATGGGGTATCTGTGGCCGCTCAATTGGATGATGATGTAAAGGATTTGGAATTGGCTGCAGGATATACTATTTACAAAATGAATCTGACAAACCTAAATGGAAGCATAGGCAATACCATGACTCCGCACAATTTAATGATTAACGGAAAGTTTAGAGATGGATATACCTCAATTGGGGATATTAATGTAGATGGTAAACTAGATGTAGTGGTGACTTCTCCTGGTATTAACAATGAAGCACTGGTATATGCCTATACATTCAACTCAGGTAATCCAAGTTTAATTGCAAAAGCACAAATCCCTGGGAATGATTACTCCGGAATAGGAATGGCTTCTATAAGCAGGCTTGGTAAATTCCCAACTCCTTCCATTTTGTTTACAAGATTTTGTAAAATTTATTCTTTTCATTATAGCGGAAGTATGAATTTAAACTTGGATTGGACAATTACAACAACAGATTCTTCCGGAACTACGGGCATTGGAGCATTTGACCTTAATAGTGATGGCAATCAAGAGGTCATATATAGGGATGAGACCGATTTTCAAATATTCGATGCTTCAACTATTGTTCCAACTATTCTCTTTAGAACACCATGCACTTCATTAACCATTTTAGAATCTCCCTTAGTTGCAGATTTAGATAATACTGGACAAGCAAAAATCTGTGTTCTTTGCGGAAAGAATCGAGATGACAATGTAGGCAAAATGTTCATCTTCGGCTCCCCCGACTCCCTCCCAGGATGGGCGCCTGCCAGAGGCATCTGGAATCAATACGCTTACAATCCCCTCCAGATCAACGACGACCTCACTGTGCCACGCGTACAGAAGAATCAGGCAACTTACATGAATGGTAAGTACAACAACTTCATGCAACAAGAATCTTATGTGGATTCTAATGGCTTTGTTAAAAAACCTGCCGCAAGTCTTACCGGAAAGATCCAATGCATAAACTATGATCCCATCACAAAAATTTACACCATTGCTTTTGATTTATTCAATCGCAAGGATGCTTCTGCAGTGGCAGACTCCAATCTGGCGATTTCTTTTTTTAATGGTGATCCTACCGTTGCCGGAACATTGATCGGCCATTATTATACGCTGAGATCCATTTATCCGGGAGACAGTTTGCTGAATCTGGAATTTAAATTTTCTGCCGGCAATCTTTCAGATCTGTTTATGGTGATCAACTCGGTACGCAATACCCCGGGCACTTTTGGAGATCAAGATTTTCTACAGGCAGAATGTGATTACACGGATAATATTTCCCGTACAATTGATCTTCCGAAGATAGAAAATATTCATGCAATGATTTGCAAGGGATCATCTTATCGGTTTGTGGATACGAGTATCGTGGATGCAGGTAAGTATTATAGCAAGCTAAGTTCTGTGAGAGGATGTGATAGTTTAATTATGATATTGGATCTGACGACAGCTGATACCATTTACATCAATCAATCCATTCAAACTTGCGATGCATATTACTGGAACCATCAGACCTTGACACAGACGGGTATTTATCGCTTTGACACCATTAATCAATTTGGTTGCGACAGCATCGTTAACCTGGATCTAACGATCCTTAAATCCAATGCAACAAACATCAGACACACTGCTTGCGATGCATACAGCTGGAATGGACAAACCTACGATACCGGTGGAATCTATTCGTACAAAACAAAAAATAGTTTCGGTTGCGACAGTACCGTAACACTGGAGCTCACTCTTCACCATTCCGATTCCAACCGTGTGCAAATCGAAACATGCAATTCATTTGTTTGGAATGGAAGGACCTATACACAAAGTGGTGTATATACACTCGACACCGTCAATCAATTCGGTTGTGACAGTGTGGTGCAATTAAATCTCAGCATAAATTCTCAGATCAATAAAACCATAGTTCAAACTTCTTGTGATAATTATAATTGGAATGGACGCAATTACAGTCAATCAGGAATTTATGCGGATACGACACAAAGTTCCAAAGGATGCGACAGCATCACTACCCTGCAACTGACCATCAATAAATCCAACAGTTCGAATACGGCGCACACAACTTGCGACCGCTATGTATGGAATGGAAATACTTATACACAAAGTGGTACATATACTTTTCAAACACAGAATGCAAAGGGTTGTGACAGCACTGCTACTTTGCAACTGACTATTTCAAATTCAAGTCAATCGGTAAGCAATCGTACAAGTTGCGATGAATACAGCTGGAACAATGTAAAGTATACACAAAGTGGAACGTATCCATACAAAACAATTAATTCATCGGGCTGTGACAGCACCGCTACACTCAATCTTGTAATTCATAAATCCGACAGTGTACTGCAAAAACAAACAGCCTGCGAGACATTTGTATGGAATAATGTGACCTACACACAATCAGGAAAATATATTTTTCAGACCACCAATCAATTTGGCTGCGACAGCATCGTTACTTTGGATTTAAACCTAGTTCCATCTACCAAAAAAGATACTTCCATTACCATTTGCGACAGCATAATGTTTCTGGGTAAAAATTTAACAAGTTCCGGAAACTATTCCTTTCCACTAACCAATGCGGCGGGTTGTGATTCCGTCGTAAATCTGAATTTGAATGTGAATGGACAACGTTACATAAATCAAATTGCAAGCTGTGATTCCTATACCTGGCAAGTCAATGGAATCAAATATAACCGCTCAGGAATTTATCAGGAAAAATATACAAACAGTTCAGGTTGTGATTCTATTTATTATTTGGAATTAACCATCCATCCGAAGTATGAATTCACACAACAGGCAGAAGCATGTAAACAATACCGGTGGCCACTCAACAATCAATTGCTTACAGAATCTGGCTTGTACACTATTCCACTCAAAACCCATCAAGGCTGTGATTCCATCCTCAGCTTGAATCTTACGATAAATGAAGATTTTGAAAAGTGGGATACGGTTTTCACAGATACGACCTACATCTGGCCCGTCAATGCACAGACCTATGAAAAGTCAGGAACGTATCAAGAGTCCTTACGTTCGACGGTAGGTTGTGATTCGCTCCACTACTTATACCTGCTTATCAAAAAGAATTATGGAATCTACTATCCGAATGTGATCCACCCAGGTGGGGTGAACAATGGATTTACATTATTCGATGATGGATCGACCATTGCGCAGATCACGAAATTATCAATCTACGACCGCTGGGGATCGCAGGTATGGCAACAAGAAAACTTTACAGCCAATGATCCCTCGCTGGGCTGGGACGGCAGCTTTAAGGGCAAAGCAGTCATTCCGGGTGTATATGTATGGCATGCACAATTGACCTTGCAGGATGGATCGGTGATCTCATGGCAGGGAGAGGTGACGGTGGTGAGGTAAGAATATTGTCTGAACTGGGATTTATGGGATTGTTGGGAGTTATGGGAAGGAATATCTTTTTCTTTTGAATTGATTGAAGTTGAAACATCCTCAACATTTAATAAAATTCTATCCTCTCAATCTCACCCAACCCACGCATCCCAAAAATCATGGCTCAGACAGTTGTGCTAAAAATCATCGTAACATTTTAAGCATTGGAAATATCAAAATGATTTACTCTTTATAAATGTAGTGATTAGAAACATTTACAATTTTAAAAATTCTTTGATCTCAGCACCTTTGGAGGTAGGTACCTTGATAAAATACGCTCCCGGAAGAAGCCCTGCAACATATATTTTCTGAACTCCATTTTTAATATAGCCTGACTCTATGATGTTTCCTTGAATATTTAAGATTTCATAATTACCCTCCCTGTCTAATGAATTAAATTTTACCTCCACAAAATCGCTCGCAGGATTTGGGCTTAACATGAGTTCAGCACTTCTCTTGTTCTGAAATGCAACTACATTGCTTTCTATCAATTCAGTTTCATTCAAATAAACAACTTTATAATAAATCAAATCTGACTTATTTACTTCTACATCCTCAAACCAAAATTCATTTTTATTTTCATCAATTACTGGGTGATGGATTGCTGACCAATTACCATCGTATTTCAATAATTTCATCAGACCCTTGTTAAAATCTCCGTTTATCTTCCAATGCAATTTGCACACACCTTCTTTTTCAATTTCTGATTCCAATTTAATTTCCTGTATGGACAATACTGAACTCAACACCAATCCTGCATCCAGATCTGACAATACATCACCTTCGAAGAGCTGCACCACATCGGTAGTACCGTAGCCATGACTGTGATTCACATCACTGTTTACATCTTGGGCTACAAATCCGTTCATACTCGTATACCTATAAAATGGAGGTGCTTCAAATTTTAGATAATATGAACCGGTATGTGCACGTAGATTAAAATGTCCTTCTTCATCACTATATACCTCATCCACCATTACATCTTGCTCATTGTATAATTTCACCTTGACCTCAGGTATGCCCTCTTCTCCGGCATCCTGAATTCCATCCCTATCTACGTCCAGCCAAATAAAATTTCCCACAGTCGATTTCTTCAAAATCCCAAGATCCAGATCGTCTCTTTGAGCATTTGATTTTACCTCAAAATCAACGGTCCTAAATTGACCACCTACCTTGTCAAAATCTGAATCAAGCAAGCTATCAATACCGGATCTGTACGCAGTAATGGAAATGGAATCCGGAAAGCTTACACTCAAATAATGCATTCCTTCCGGAGCATGATCAAATCTATAATAACCCGGATTACCCAGTGAATCCAACTTACTGATAGTACTTCTAATTAACCTGCCTGTACTGGCCTCAATCAAATCTATAGCAATTCCGTTAACTCCTATCTCATTGCTTTGCTGGATTCCATCACCATTACTGTCCTCCCATACATAATCCCCAATCATACCATAAGGTCTTATCATTCCGGCATCAACAACAGTGATAATTTTTCCGGGAAATACACTAAAATATAATTCACCCATTTGATTTACATCGCTGTCTAGATCTTCATCAACTCCCTGATCTTGGGGACTAAAACTAAAATTCTTGTCTTCGTTCACAAATTTAATCTGATAGTCTCCCGGAGCAAATTGAAGAAATACATATTGACCAAATGTATCTGTCATCATACTGTCCAAAAGGTTGTTCTGATCATCATATAAAAACACTTTGACCCTTTCTATTCCCGTCTCACCGGAATTGCGAATTCCGTTTTTATCAAAATCTTCCCAAACAGTTCCCTCGATTTTTCTACAGTTGTATAATTCAAAGAATGCAGGACGCTTACTAAGAGCATGACATTTAGCCGTTGATTTAAAATATTGCAATACTTCATTTAAGCGGGTACCCAAATTAAGAAAGCTGGTTGCATCAAAATAATCCGGACTCAGCGGATCATTTTGATAGACCAACTCATAAACATAAAATCTTCCGGATCTCATAATGTCAGTATAAAGACTGTCACTCGTCTTCAAAATTTCTTGTCCGGAATCTGATATTAAAATAAACTTTCTGCTAAAGCCTGGAGGTAGAAACTCAATACCATTCAAGGCATATCTGACGCGAACCGGATTTCCTGCGTAACACGGAGAAGACATAGATAAATCATATAAATCAGGAGCTTTTGCCAAACACTCTTCATAAATTCCTGCATCAATTTTTGCCTGCCCTCCTCCCGGCAAACTCAACAATTCACTCCAACCGGAAGAATCAACATCACTGTCAACATCCGGCATACTCCCACTACCCTTTTTTGAAAAAACATATCCTGCCATCGGCGACAAAAATATCCTGTACTCCAATGCAGGCGTTTTCTTTTCAAAAAAATAATGTCCGTTAAAATCTGTCTTTATCGAATCAATTATTTTTCTTGATATATCTGTGAGGTAAACCAAATAATCCTTAAATCCCTGTTCTCCTAAATCCTGAATGCCATTTTTATTGGCATCCCGCCACACCAAACCACGGATGCCGATACATTCATCCACTACAAAAGATACGCCTTTTGCAGAAATAGAAGCACATTTTTGCTCCCGCAAAATCAAATTTCCGAGATCAACTAAAGTTGTAGTTCCCGGGATCAGTATAGACAGATCTAGAAAGTTAAACCCACTTTGCAACTCTTCAAAACACAAAGCATAAATATTGTACACTCCCGCCCTATCTATCTCAAATTCAGGACTGTCGGAAATTTCAGAAATTTTTTGTGTTACACCTGTAACCAATAAATATTTCACAACATAGTCGACCGGATGTTGATGCGTCCCAATTGCCGTAGCTCGAATGCTTTGAACTCCTCCTGAATAACATTCAAATTCCATTGGCAAGGTTTTTAAACTTGCTAAAGAAATATTGCAATTCAAAAACAATCCTGCATCTACATGCATATTATTTCCCATCGCAGGTGTAAATATATCTGTCTCTCCGGTTTTATTTACATCGGAGTCGGTTTGCTCAAAACCGGATGCATCCTTCAGAGTATAACTATAATCCTGTAAATATTTGAATGCAATACTATACTTATGGGTAGGATTCAATTTTACAAATGCATATTTACCTATAGAATCTGTTCTCACAGAATCTATTGCAATTCCAAATTCATCCTTTAAACAAACCAATACATCCGGAATACTTCTGTCCTTCTGATCCTGAATACCATCTTGCCCGTAATCATACCATGCCCTTCCACTTATACTACTGCACTCCCTGATCGTCACCACTGTGGAAGCTGCTGATATATTGTAACATAATTGCAGTGAATCCAAGTCATTGATAAGCCTCTGCAAATATGTAATCCCTACCTGTATAGTGTTAACATCAAAATAATTATACGACCCCTTTGTTCCATCATAAATCATAGACCTGCAATAATAATTGCCAGGCTGATCCACTTGAAAAAATGGAAATGAATTAATGGATACAATTACACCATCTGAAGTTCGAACAAGAAAATATGTTTTCTCAAATCCGGGATTAAGCGGAGGAGTAGAGGCGGGGGCAAACAAAATTTGAATGGGTTCTTGATCCAAACATTCTGGACTGGATTGAATAAAAATTAATTCGGGAGCCAAATCCTTGCAATCAATTAAAAATCCGGCATCCAATTTGATGCTTTGTCCTTGTGACACTAAAAAATAATCTGTAAAATGATCTAAGTTAAAATCATTGTCCGTACTATCCGGACCTGAATCCTTTTTACTCAGTATGAATTCATCCGATAAAAATATTCTCAAGCGATATTTTCCTGAAGATTGTGAAATATTCAAACAATAATTTCCATTATCAGCACTCCTGGTAGAATCTAAAATCTGTGAAACAGAATCAAGTAAATAAATCAACGCATCCTTTACCAAAGTTTCCTTCACATCACGTTGACCATCCTGATTGCGGTCATACCAAATCTTACCACACACTGGGGAGGATTTGGTCAAACCTAAATCAACATCGCTTCGCATTTGTTGGAAACCTACACTAAAAATTTCAGATGTAAAATTTCCCAAAAAATCATTGTCCTTGGCAGAATTATTTCCCGCACGAAATTGAGTGACTGCATACGGATCTGATGAATAAACCCGTATGTAATAATCCCCCGGCAAAACCTTGCTGAAAGAATACCTACCATTCAAATCACTCACTACCGAATCCAATAGGACTGCTGAAGTATTAAGCAAATAAAATTTAATTCCTGCTATGCCACGCTCATGAGCATCCTGAATGCCATCAGCATCCACATCTTCCCAAACAAAATCTCCTATGGATGAATATTGAAAAAAACCTGCATCTACATCCGTTTTTTGTTGCCCGGGTGCCAGATAAAACATGGGCGTACTGCCTGTTCCAAAAACATTTTCCAAATCACTGTCAAGGGAGGAATTGTTTCCTTTGAAAGACGAAGTGGAAATTAAATTTCCAGGCGTAATAAATTTTAAATAATAATATCCGGAGACTAAACTATCAAATTTAAAATTTCCGGAAATATCTGTCAGCACCGATCTAATATACTTTTTTGTCTGTCCGTCATAAAGTAGAACTTGAGTGGATGAAATTCCGGGTTCATTAGGATCCTGAATTCCATTTGCATTATCATCTCGCCACACCCTGTCTCCAACCGATGCTCTTGAACAGTCGCTGTTTAAAAAACTAAGACAACAAAGGTCAGAAAGCCCTGCCGCGGATTCTGTTTGCACACACACTTCGTGTATTCCGTATGGCAACCGTCCGATGTTCAATCCTATAAAAGACTGATTGACTTCATTCGAAATCACCTCTGCACCTGTAGGAATTTTCCAGTGATATTGGGTAGCATTCTTAACCGGATCTACATAAAAAAAACTACAATCTTTCATACACATGGCTGGCATGGCCTGATAATAAATGACCAGACGCACACGATCCAGATTAAGTTTGACCTCTGTGTTCCCAACGTTTTTTACCTGCAACTTAAAACCAAAATTAGAGGAGTTTACATCCTGAAGTGATGGTTTAAGATTCCACACATCATTCACTCCACCATGTTTCCATAAGGAATCTGCATTTGGCCTTGTAGCATTCCATTGCAGGGACGGTAAAATAGCAGCCTTGTTCTCACCATAGTTTTTACCATTGCGGTCAGTAAGTTGGAGCTGTACCAGATTCAATTTTCCACCTGTGACATTTCCTTCAAACTCAATTGCAATTCCATAAATTTTTGATCCTTCAGGCAAGACTAAATTAAAATTCCGGAACGACAATACAGAAGAAATGACCCCACCCTTAAGAACCAACTGACCATATTCCTGATCATCATAGGCTATTGAATTCACCTGATTAAATCCTTGCTGGCCAGGCTGAATGTTTGATTCAATGATTTGAGGTCTTAGGCTAATGGAACCTGAGGTAATCTGGTGCCCATTTTTTACCGGACAGGCCTTTGGAAGAGACGGATTTTGAGCAATAAGTAGGGTTGATTGAAAGAATAGATGGACTACAAAAGCACTATAAGTCAATATTTTAGGTCCAAAAGAAGGGCATCTGGATAACATGAATTCGGTTTTGGATATTAAATTAAATCTTTATTTAAAGTATTAAATATTGATTTAAATGCAAATATATATAATAATTAAATAATATATAATCATTATTTTAAATTATTGTATAATATTTATATTACTGTATTTCAATTAATTACATAATTTTTATCCATTCAGTAAGATTCTTGACCAATTTGAAATACAGAATGTACGACCTCAGGTGACCCATAATCCATTTGCAGCAATTGCCAAACTTTACGAAAAGCAACTTCTGGTTTATTAAGTCAAAAGATTTGATTCAGAAAAAATATTTACATTCATCCTATGAAAAGATCGAAGTGCTCAAATTTTCTGGGAATTCTCTTGTTTCTGATCACGGTCTCCTCTATACATGGCCAATCTTCTGCTGGGATCCGCACAGGCATTCACATTTCCAGATTTAGATTCAACAGTGAGGAGGAAGATGCTGTAAAGTATATGAGTACTCCATACGTATCCATGACAGCAGAAGTTTTTCTAAGTGAATATTTTTCCTTACAGACTGAACTCATATATCTTCAAAAGGCAGTAAGGTTGTACTCTCAGGATGCAATAGATTACAGCGATTTTAGAATGCGCATGGATGTTTTGGAATTACCCATTCTCGCAAAAAAGAATTTTACAGATTGGTCTACAAAGTTGTGCTTGTTTGCAGGCCCTTCCATTGTGTATGCAATGGGAGGAAAAATCAATCAGGATTTTACGGAGCAAAAAGTAAAATACAGCGTAAAAGAAAGCATCGATTTTAAGGATATGCAGTTAAAAAAATGGGACATATGCCTCCACCTAGGCGGAAACCTTGGCATACCGGCAGGTAATGGAGAAATCATACTCGACGCCCGCTACATTTTTGGCTTATTGGACATCGATGGTTTTGCAGAAGAAAGTACGAAAAAAGTACATACCAGAGGAATTGGACTTTCTATAGGGTATGCATTTCATTTATCTGAATAAACTTTTTGAACACAGCCATTATTCGTTTTATCAGGAGTATTAATAACTAAACTCAATTTCATGATCATTAATTTATTAAGCCCCTATTCAACATAAATAATTCATTACCTGAGGACCTCAACTTCACATTTTTTTTTATAACGTAGCTAATCTTTTTTATGAATCAGAACTCAATTTTATTTCTAACAAAATCAAATAAATGAACGGGCTTAAAAATAAATTAAGTTATTTTAACCCATTTATGCTTTGTGCATTTTCTTTTTTGAATGCTCAGGATTATAAATCAATTTCACTCAATTTTATTCCGGTTTTTGACAATCAAAAAATCTTTCTTAATAAAAATGTGTACAACGAACAGTCTGAAGATACCTTGATCTTTGAAACTATAAAGTTCTATCTTTCTGCTTTTAAATTATGGGATGGTAACACGCTCGCTTGGGAAGAAAACAACAGCTTCCATTTATTAGATTTAGCTAAAGAAAACACATTATCTCTTTCCATAAACATCTCTCAAGAAACAAACTACAAAACCCTTTGCTTTAACTTGGGTATAGACAGCACGACCAATACCTCGGGTGTTTATGGTGGAGATTTAGACCCCACCACCGGAATGTATTGGACCTGGCAAAGTGGATACATCAACATCAAAATGGAGGGTAAATCTCAACATTGCACAACACGCAATCACGAATTTCAATTTCATCTGGGTGGGTACCAATCACCCTTCAATGCGTGTCAGAATATTTGTCTGGATTTGCAAAAGAATGATGCGCACAACATCTTAATCAATTTCCAGAATTTATTTGATAAAATTGATCTCGCCAAACAAAATCAAATCATGTCACCTGGTAAAAATGCCTATACTTTGAGTCAATACTTTAGTGAAATTTTTTCTGTAATTCCCAAATGAAATATTTCATCATTTCATATTGCCTCCTTTTGCTAATGCTGTTAACCTCTGGCGTCATTCCGGAACCTTTCTTTAAGGTCCCCAAAGGATGGCCAAAACCCAATTATTCATTTACTCAAAACCAACTCTCGCAAACAAAAATTGATTTAGGAAGAGCTTTGTTTTACGATCCCATTTTATCCAAAGACAGTACAATCTCTTGTGCAAGCTGCCACAATCCCTATACTGCCTTTGCTCATACAGATCATGCACTTAGCCATGGAATCAATGATTTAATAGGAACCAGAAATGCTCCTGCACTGATGAATCTGGCATGGCAAAAATCATTTATGTGGGATGGCGCCATTCACCATTTGGACATGCAGGCGCTTTCCCCCATTACCAATCCAATAGAAATGAATGAGGACTTCGCTCACGTCATTGGAAAACTCCAAAAAAAACATTTATACCCTGGATTATTTTACACTGCATTTGGTGATAGTTTGATTACCGGAGCAAACACCTTGAAAGCTTTTTCTGCTTTTTTGTTAACTCTGGTAAGTGCCAATTCAAAATACGAAAGTGTGACCCGAAAGCAAACGAAATTCACTGATCAGGAAAGAAACGGCCTGAAACTCTTCAGAAAACATTGCGCACAATGTCATACTGAACCATTGTTCACCAACCAAAATTTTGAAAACAATGGCCTGCCTCCGGATAATACATTAAATGATGCAGGAAGAATGAAAACAACGGGCCTGTCTGCGGATTCACTAAAATTTAAAGTACCTACTTTAAGAAATATTGAATTTACCGCTCCATACATGCACGATGGTCGCTTCAAAAATCTAAGTGAGGTTCTAAAACACTATACCTCCGGGATTCACCAAAGTAAAACATTGTCCGAAAAATTGAAAAATTCAATTGCACTAAAATCAAATGAAAAAGTTGATCTGATTGCATTTCTTTTGACCCTCTCCGATAAATCCTTTTTATTTGATCCCAAAAATTCATTTCCAAAATTTATATTTTTCAAAAAATAAGGAATTTATGTATTGACTTTATTTTGATCAGGAGTAAACACAAACCCTTCAATCTTGATTAAATTACATGTAAAGAATGGCCCTAGACAGGCTGCCCGAAAATTAAATTAGGAGGTAATCACATTGCCCAGTTAATGAAAGCATTCAAATGACAACATACATAAACGACCCAGGCAGCCAGCCATCGCCAATCAATCTGCATCATCTATCATAGTCTAGATGACCATTAAATGCAAAATTTATCTGCCAACAATATAATAAATCCAGATCTCTTGCTTTTCAACTACTGTTGCCACTTACTTACCAATAGTCCGGAACACCCAACCATCCATAATTTTTCTTCGACTACAGTACAAAGTTAGTTTTTCCCCCTTCTACACGTGGACTTGGTCGCTTTTTTTTCAGATGGTACTCAATTTACAGGTCATTCCTTAAAACAATGGCATTAGATTGATTAACTTTGATTGATTTATTTACCTCAACTCAGTAAATATTTTTTTACCATTAAATTTTTCTTTTCCTCATTCATGTCTTAAGTAGTTGAAAATATAAATCGCCGGATAAAAGAAGATGAAAACAAATCAGGTCAAAATTTAAAAATTCTATTATTGTCATTCATGATGCATCATTTTAAAATATTACTCACTGCGCTTTTGTCCATTTGGACCATCCACCTAAGCCAGGCACAAAGAAATGTCCTGGTTATTATTGCAGATGATTTAGGCACTGATTATCTTGGTTTTTACAAAGATCACAAAGACACAGTAGAAGTTCCCAATCTCCGAAAACTGGTAAGCCGCGGTGTGCTGTTTCAGAATGCAGCTTCTAATCCGGTATGCTCCTCCACCAGATCAGGTATTTTAACAGGAAGATACAGTTTCAGAACAGGAGTAGGCGGCATTGTGGGTGGAGCAGGTGGATCCATGCCCCTGGATACAGCTGAAAATACAATACCGAGAATACTAAAAATTTTGAATCCCGAAATTGCAACAGCCAACATTGGTAAATGGCATCTTCAACAAGCCATGCCTGTCAGCAATTTGAAATTTCCAAACATCATGGGTTATGATCATTTTGAAGGGCCCTTTATCGGACAATTGTCAAGTTTTACCAATTGGACAAAATACATCAATGGGGTAGCCACAAATGTAACCAACTATGCCACTTCTGAAAATGTCAATAATGCGGTTACTTGGCTTAAAAATCAAAATAACAAACCATTCTTTTTGTGGCTCGCATTTAACGCTCCTCATGAACCACTGCATTTGCCACCTGCCGATTTACATAATTACAAAAACTTAAGCGGCACCGCACAGGATATTAGGGCTAATCCAAAAAGCTATTTTAAAGCGATGATCCAAGCCTTAGATCACGAAATGGGTCGACTGTTTGATTCTCTAGAAGTAATGGGCAAATTAGACAATACAGACATTATTTTTATTGGAGACAACGGGGATACCCAAAAAACCACTCAGAGCACCGATACCGCAAGAGCAAAAGGCACTGTTTACCAAAATGGAATTCATGTACCGTTTATGATTGCAGGACCCTCTGTCAAAAACCCGGGCCAAATAACGGACGCATTAGTGAATACAACAGATATCTTTGCCAGCGTTTTTGAATTATTTGGATTTACAAATTGGTCATCTCTGATTGATCCGAAAAAACCGGTGGACAGCAAAAGTATTTTGCCTTTTATCAGGGAAGAAAGTAATCAGATCAGACCCTGGTCATTTAGTGAAATATTTAAATTAACCCCGGATGCCAGCGAAGCCAAATCAATTCGTAATCCGGATTTTAAACTGATTAAATTCAATTCCGGAAAAGAAGAATTCTATAAACTTAAAACAGACCCTGAAGAAAAAGTAAATTTACTCGAGTCCAAAATGACAACAGAAGAGATCACCCAATACTACTACTTGTGTAATGAAATGGAAAATCTTCTGGGCGTTGGAAATATTTGTCTTACTACTGTTGATTCCAAAGATTACCCTGGATCGTATTCAACTTCGATAGTTTACCCAAATCCATTTAATTCAAAAATAAAAATCAAGCAATTTGCCAATTCAACCATTGCAGAGCTCTACAACATAATGGGCGAAAGAATTTACGCAGGATCCCAAATCGAAAACATGGATTTCTCTTACTTGCCTTCCGGCACCTACGTACTTAAAATTTTAGTTAAACCTGTTCAAATAGTTAGAATCAACAAAGAATAAATCTTCGCACCTTTATGTACAAATCAATATCCGGTCATATGAAATTAATTATTTATTGTTTACTACTCATTACCTGTCACCTAAACTTGCAGGCACAATTAAATCCTTCTTTAACTTCCTGGTTACAAAATACAACAAACATCATGGGAAGGCATTATATAAAAGGAAATCCTACACCCATAATGGATGCCGTTCCTGCCAATGTCCAAAGTGTAAAATATTCCAATGATTGGGTATACATCAACGCAACTGGAATTCCCGCATACATCACAGGCCCATTTCTGGATGGAAATCCTTCCATAGCCACCAATCAAAATGCAATTTTTAGACTAACATTAAATCCTTCAAAAAATACCGGGACCCCCACCAATACCACCGGAGGAAACATCGGACTCTTTATCAATGGAGTGGCCCTGTTTGACTATCGGGATGGAGTATCCTGGTCAAATGCTTCTAATTCCCTTAAGGGAGGGCCTTTGGGTGGAATGGGTGACCAAAAATGGAACAGAGATGCAGTAGTGGCAGAAAGAGCCGGATTTGATTGCTCAAAGGCTCACCCTGCCATGGGCAACTATCATCATCATCAAAATCCAAGTGCTTTTAAATTAGACCTGAATGTTATTTCAACCATTTGCAATTTGTACGATGCAGATGGTCTGTATGTAATCGACAGTAACAGACATTCTCCCTTATTGGGATTTGCATATGACGGTTTTCCCATTTATGGGGCTTATGCATTTAAAAATACGGATGGAACCGGTGGAATCGTCAGAATGAATTCCAGCTATAAACTTAGAAATATCACCCAACGCAATACCTATTCGGATGGATCTACCGTCACTCCTGGTCCTGTCGTAAACTCAAGCTATCCCCTGGGTTATTTCAGAGAGGATTATGAATATGTTCCAACTTCCTCTTCAACGCCTGATTACCTGGACGAACACAATGGAAGATTTTGCGTAACACCTGAATATCCAAATGGCATCTACTGCTATTTTGCAACCGTTGACAAGCATTGGAATTCTGCCTATCCTTATGCGGTAGGACCTACCTTTTATGGTGTGCGAAATGCCATGAAAGTTCAGGCCATCAATGAACAGGTCACTACCTATCTTCCGACTTCCACAGGCATCCAAAATGATCCGTCAAATATTCAGGATGTAAATGTATTTCCAAATCCAGCCAACGATCTGATCGCAATTCAATGGAATGATCTGAACAGGATGGATATTAAAGTAGAACTGCTAAATGAATCCGGCAAAATCATCAGCCATACAACCATTTATCAGGGAAGCACCATCGTCTATTTTGAAACAAGTACGCTGTACAGCGGAACCTACTTTATCAAAATTTCAAGTGCCAATTTCCATACGGTCAGAAAAATTGTGCTGATTAAATAAAGTGAATGCTGATTTATTTAAAATGGTTAAAATAAAAACTGCTGCTTAGTAGCTTATTTTAACTCTTCGAACAGTACGAATGATGCGTCGAAATCCTCTTTGAAACATGAAGTAAATATTTCTAAAAAAATAAAGTTGGATTAATTTTTCTAAAAATAAAAAACGCAGGCCCTGACCGACCTGCGTATAAAAAAATACATATAAATTCAACAATAATAAATCCTCTGTAATTATTTAATTTCTAAAAGGCTTAGAAATTAACTTCCATCCAAACGCGCTCCAAAATGAGGTTCAATTGACTCTTTCAGCAATTAATGGATCCAGATGATATCTATTCCCATTTAGCCCCATTGCATACTTTTGAACGCTGTGTAGCAGAACTTCCCTGCAACTGAACGCAAATTTAATTGGCCGGACACTATCAATCAAACTGATATTTTATATATTCGCATAGATTTTATCTATATTATGAATTTAAATCAGCTTGAATACATCATTGCCGTCGATACCCACCGCCACTTTGTAAAGGCCGCTGAAAAATGCTTCATCACCCAGGCTACCTTAAGCATGATGATTAAGAAATTG
Source organism: Candidatus Vicinibacter affinis (assembly GCA_016714365.1). NCBI lineage: Bacteria > Pseudomonadati > Bacteroidota > Saprospiria > Saprospirales > Saprospiraceae > Candidatus Vicinibacter > Candidatus Vicinibacter affinis. The sequence goes on from JADJNH010000007.1 coordinate 162,775, forward strand.
GAAGAGGAGTTGGACCTGGTTATTTTTGACCGGAGTAAAAAACCCGTAGTCCCCACTCAATTGGGGAAAAAGATCATTGCTCAGGCAAAAATAATCGTCCAGGAAAGTCAAAAACTGAAAGAAATCGTATCAACAGAGCAGAACTCACTAAGTGGAGAATTACATATCGGAATTATTCCAACGCTCGCCCCTTACCTGCTACCACTTTTTCTAAATTCATTTTTAAAAAAACACCCACTGGTCAAACTAAGCATCAGTGAATTAAGCACAGATGAAATCATACTCAAACTCAAACAAAATGATCTGGATGCCGGAATTCTCGCTACTCCCCTAAACGATTCATCACTCAAAGAAGAACAACTTTTCTATGAAGAATTTATCGTATACGCTTCCTCCAAAGAAAAATTATTGAAGAAAAAATACCTGCTCGCACAAGACATTGATGTCAACAGGCTTTGGCTCTTGCAGGAAGGTCATTGCCTGCGATCCCAGATCATCAATCTCTGTGAACTCAAAAAGAAAGACAACGCCACTCAGCAATTTAATTTTGCATCCGGCAGCATAGAGACCCTCAAGAGAATTGTGGAAACCAACGAAGGAATTACCATTCTCCCAAAACTTGCACTCAGAGACATGAATTCAAAGCAAAAAAATAATACACGACACTTCAAAAGCCCCGCTCCTGTCAGAGAAATAGGTTTGGTGACCTACCGCTATTTTGTGAAAGAAAAACTGATCGAAGCCATCAAAGAAGAAATACTTCTTTCCATTCCCGCTGAAATGCAATCTATCCGTAAAAAAGAAATCATACCGGTCTTCACACCATAAGCTGAATGGTTAATTGATACCATTCATCATATGAATTACCCTTCACTCGCCTTGACTCCTTTTACATAGGTCGTATAGAGATACACCGGCACATCAACTTGACCAAGATATTTAATTATACTAGCCTGCACTTCTTCCCATTTTAAACCTCCTACCCCGGTGGCTAATTTGGGCAAGGCAACACTTTTGATGTCATCGTTTGCAATCAGTTTGGCAAGTTTCTTCAACGAATGATCCAAATGACTTATAGTCGCTTTACCGGGATTTGCATGACCATGGGAAGATGGCGGCGGCTCCTGAGCCATAAGGCTCACTATTTGCTTCCCATCCTTCCCGATCCAATTAAATATCTCCCCGGGTGAAGGATGATGAACCCGGCAATGATGCCTGAACTCCTTCACCATTTCAGGATATTGATCCCGGATGCTCAACGCGAGTCCCGAATCAAAATGATCCATAGGGGCCACACTGTGAACCAATACAGCAGCTTCTGACAACATGATGTCACCCTTTACTTCTTTGATCATACTCTATAATTTTGAACAATGTTCTGAATATATTTTCACTTTCGAAATGATTGAAGTCATGTACACAAATGATCTTTTTATTAAAAGAAAATTTCAAATTCAATATTTAAAATCTGAATACAGCGTAACTTAAAGACTTTCTGATCTTTATTTACTCCAAAACTGATCAATCGTGAAAAATTAAATGTTTTGATTTCCCTGAAATAGGTGTAGATATTTTTATTTTACTCAACTCTGCTTGCTAACTATTTACAAAAATAAAACTTGCATGAATAAAACTGATCACAGCTTTATCAAAAGCTTATAAATTTACCAAAATCAATTTATACAATTCGATACCATATATCATGCTTACACATTTACCCATCTTGTATTTGATCAGAATTAAATTTCTGCTCAAAAGATTGAATTACATATAGAATACTAAGTTTTATTAACAAAAATCTGTACAGAAGCTTGTTCATTTCCACTATGCAACTGCAGAATGTATACCCCGGTTTGAATTGAAGGATGCAGCTTGAATTTAAAAGTATGATCTCCTGTTTCTTCAGCATCTGTGGCCCTAATTTCCTGAAGCACACTCCCTTTTAAGTCCAATATTTTTAGATGCACAATTCCAGAATTAACTAACGTGTAACCAACACTTACTTCATCAGATACCGGATTTGGGTAAACCAGGAAATTGTTTGCTAACTTTCCTTCACTAAGCACACCTACATTTAATTTATTCAGCAACCTCATAACATACAATTCTGTTTTGTTTGCAGTATAGACATTTCCTGCTAAAACAATTTTTCCATCTACCTGCAGTGCCAAAGCATTTACTAAACTTGGACCTTGCAATCCGATTCTTAAAATTCCCATGAATGCAAAATTCTTATCTATACTACCATCAGAATTATACCTTACAAGGAAAGATCCTGAATTTCCTGCCCCGTATCTGCCGCCACAAATAATTTTTCCGTCTTCCTGAACAACCATGTCATTTACGTTATTGAAAAAACTATCCACTGAAATGATTAACATGCCACTGTTTCCAAAATTTTTATCTAAACTACCATCTGCATTTAATCTCACCAAACCGCCGTATTTACCACCGGTGGTGATATTATTTATTTCGCCCGACAGTAAAAGCTTTCCATCCTTTTGAACCCTTATGGTATATACAGTGCCCTGTTTAAAATCAGTGCCAAAATCAATGATCACCTTCCCACTTCCATTAAAACTTTGGTCTAACGAGCCATCGGTCTCATATCGCACCATTGCAAAATGATATATATTTGGCGTGTCCACCACACTCAATCCACCTGCAACAATTTTTCCATCAGTTTGTATGGCCAATGCATAGGCAACATCATTTCCTCTTCCAATTGCTGTGATTAGCTTTCCACCAACTCCAAACCCGGAATCCAGACTACCATCAGGCAAATATCTCACTAATCCAAAATCCCAATCCTGACCATTGTAAACAAAGCCTGAGCAAATAATTTTGCGATCACTCTGAACAGCCATCGATATTCCTCTATCAAATGTTGAATCAAAATCTGTATTCACTATTCCATTCTTACCAAAACTACTGTCGATCCTACCATCCGGATGAAGCCGGATGAGCTGGTAATTGTCCCTCTCATTGATGGCGGAATAAGTGATGCCGAACAATAGAATTTTACCATCCTGTTGAACGGTCATATCAGTTGTCAATTCATCCCCACAGCTTGGACATGTTTGATTGAGAAATTTTCCGCCTTCAGCAAAATCATCACCCAATGTACCATCCTCATTAAATCTCGCCAATGCGAATCTACTGAACAGGGCGTCATTTGCAATTGCTCCTGCCAGAATCTTTCCATCCATCTGTATGGATAAACTTGTAGCCTCCGTCCTGGTTAAATTGTATGCGATATAAACCAGACCTTTATTTCCAAAGCTTATATCCGGACTTCCGTCAGTATTTAATCGCGCGATTACGCCATCTGTATTTTGCTTCAAACTTGAATATCCACAAACAAGAGCCTTTCTATCTGATAAAATAACAACACCTCTGAGACCTCCGATCCCTCCCCCAAGATCCTGTATATTAATACCGGCCTTACCATAAGAATTATCCGGGACCCCATATGCACTGTATCTTACTGTACAAAATTTACCACTTAATGTGTTACCCGCCAACACAATTTTATCATCACTTTGAATATTCATATCATATGGAGAAGATGACTCACCATTAACCGTTGTCATCACTTTGCCATCTTTATCAAATGAAATATCCAAAATACCACTGTTTGAATATTTCGCAAGGGCAAACTTGGATATACCTGCCTCTGTTGCATACCCACCTACTATTATTCCTCCATTGCTTAATACCAAAACCGAATATGCAGCATCGTCCTGTCCCGCAAAATCTGTAGTCACCTTTCCGTCGCTACTAAATGTATTATCCAATCGACCATACGAATTAAACCTGGCCATCGCAAAATCATAGTTTAAAACTGCCGGAGTCACTTGTCGGGTTGAACCCACCATCAATATGCCACCATTGGTAAGTAAAATTATGTCATTAGCAAAATCCGCAGTACCACTTCCAATATCTGTCAAAGAAATTCCGGCTGTACCAAAATCTGCATCTAAAGTTCCGTCAGGCTTTAAACGGATCATGGCGAAATTATAGTGTTGGCCATTCACCCAAGCGTACCCTCCGACAACTATTTTTCCATCGGAGCCAACAACAACCTTATATGCCAAGGCAGCGCCCAGATCACCAACCGGCTGTGTCAAATACCCCTTTCCGGCAAAACTTTTATCAAAGTTTCCATTAGATTCCAATCTTGCTACTAGAAAATTATTTTGATTACTCTGCGTGGCCACACCAGAGATTACTAACTTCCCATCTTTTTGCACAACCACAGAATAAAACGTAGAAGGGAAATTGTAAAATATGACCTTCCCTCCATCTCCAAAACTTAAGTCCTCCGCTCCATCGCTCATATATCTTGCAACGAAAGCATTTCTAGTTTGACCAACCGATAAATAACCCACCACAATTATTTTTCCATCTGCTTGTCTGGTCATGTGTTGAGTCCTTTCAAAGGACTTTCCTATGGAAAGAGAATGGTAAGAATTCCCATTAAAGCTCTTATCAAAACCTCCATCTTGGGCAGAAACCCACTGAATTAGAAAAAGACTCAATACGAAAATCAAAATTTTAAAATTTCTCATTACTGATATTTGAATTTATTTAATAATAAACATTTCAATTTAAGATTAAAACATTCATTATAACTGACATTTATCATTGGTGACAGTGATTTATTACCATGTTTTATGACCAACTGATAAAATTCAACCTCCTGATCTCATTAATCCCATGCATCCCAAAAATCATGATTCAGACATTTGACGGGATTTTGTCTGAACAGGGATTTATGGGATTGTTGGGAGTTGTGGGAAGAAGAATTTTGTCTGAACTGGGATTTATGGGATTGTTGGGAATCATGGGATGGAATATCATTTTTTTCTTTGAAAAGTCTATTGATGAAACATTATAATAATTTAATAAAATTCCATCCTCCTGATCTCATCCATCCCATGCATCCCAAAAATCATGGTTCAGGCAGTTAACGGGGATTTTGTCTGAACTGGGATTTTTGGGATTGTTGGGAGTTATGGGAAGGGAAATTTTGTCTGAACTGGGATTTATGGGATTATTGGGAGTTGTGGGAAGGAATATTTTTTCTTTTGAATGGATTGAAGTTGTAATATTCTTGACCATGTATAAAATATCATCCTGCCGATCTCATTAATCCCATGCATCCCAAAAATCATGGTTCAGACAGATAACGGAATATTGTCTGAACTGGGATTTATGGGATTATTGGGAGTTGTGGGATTGGATATCATTTTCCTTTGAATTGATTGAAGTTGAAACATCCACAACATTTAATAAATTTCCATCCTCCGGATCTCATCCATCCCATGCATCCCAAAAATCATGGTTCAGACAGATGACGGGGATTGATGGGAGTAGTGGGTTTTAAATCAATGTTTCTTTTAAAGTGATAGCAGATGTGACACCAAACTGCAATTTCAAGAGTTTTGTAGTATCAAGCAAAATATTGCTCAAGAAACAATCATCCATGCATCTAGCCTTTGGAATGTGGACTGGAATGCATATATTTGTTTAAATTAGTTTTTTTTTAAATGCCAACAAACAACTTGAGCCTATGAGAAAGGAAGGGAGACGGATCAGCATCCTGCAGCAGATTCGGGAAGTAAAAGACAGGATAAAGCAGACGTAAACAAGCAGCAGCGATTTATTCATTCACACTGAAACTATTTTTTACTACGAAAACGTATAATAATTTAAAGCTACAAAATATGCCTAATATTAAAAGAAGGGGGCCAATTTTAATTCCATCATCTCTTTCCTAAATGGATAATACGAGGATGAATTTCAATTTTTTTAAGACTCACCTGATTTTTTTCGTAACGAAAATGAAATTCAATATTTTAATAAAAATAACAATATTTATTTTAATTTCTTTTGTAAATGTTAAGTCTCAACACTGTGCAGGTTATCCAGATTCCAATTTTTGTTATAAAATAGATGGATTCAAATCTTTAGTCACTAGAATCGATAAAAAAATTGAATTTCCTCATAAGGTTTATGACGCCTCTATACATTTACTGGCTGATATAGACGGTGATTGTAATTCTGAGCTTATCACTTTTTCAAGAAGAGGAGATTCTATTTATATTATTGATTTAGTAAATGGAATTACAAAAATAACTATTCCAATTAAAAATGTTAACGCTTCTGAAAATAGCATATTAATTTCAGATATTAATGGTAATAACATTCCTGAATTTATAATTCAAACAGTTCGAAATCCAGCTAATCCAGATAATTTTGATAGCGACAGGCTTATTTGTTATGGTTTGGATGGTTCAATACTTTGGATATCTGACACAACCGTAAACGCAGTCAACAACGGAAATGCTCGGACTGGGGCTATTGGGATATGTGATTTTAATTTTGATGGGATTCCAGAAATATATACTTCAAATAAAATCTTTAATGCCTTAACCGGTAAAAAATTGGCGGATGGAGGCAATAATGGTTTTGGCTACAACAGATTGGCAATCGGAACATATATTCCTATAAGTGTCGCAGCGAATCTGGATTCAGATACAAGTGATTTGGAATTGGCAGCCGGTTTCAGTATTTACAAGGTAATGATTACCAATCCAAATGGAATGACCGGAAACTCGATGATCGCTAAAAATATTTTATTCAATGGTAGCACTGAAGATGGAACGACTAGTATTGCAGACATCAATTCCGATGGGATATTGGACGTGATTGTCTCTGCACCAACTAGAAACAGCGACCCAATTTTATATGCATATTACCTGGATAATAATTCCCCAAGTTTGATTAGTTATGCCAGTTTTCCAAATGTTCAACAAATCTCCCATGCATCTGTTGGCAATTTGAATAATAATGGCAGCCCAAGCATTATTGTAAATATCTCCACAAAATTGTATTCTTTTAGGTTCAATGGTTCGCAAGTATTTAACCCGGATTGGATTTTAAATACGACAGATACTTCGGGTGTTTGCGGAATTGGAATCTATGATATAGACGGCGATGGCTTGCAAGAAATAATTTTTCGGGATATGACTGATCTAAGAATATTATCAGGTATTGGAAGCACTCCATTCGTAATGAGTCAAATCAAATGCTCTTCTCCAACTTTAAGAGAATTCCCTACCATATCCGATTATGATCATACAGGTAATATTAAAATTTGTGTGACTTGTACAGATCCTTTTCCATACAGAAACCCTAGAATTACTGTCTTCGGTCCTCCGGATGGAGATCACTGGGCCCCTGCCCGGGGCATTTGGAATCAATATGCCTACAATCCACTTTACATCAACGATGATCTCACAGTGCCGCGTTACCAGAAGAATCAGGCGACTTACAGGAACGGTAAGTACAACAACTTCATGCAACAGGAATCCCTGCTGGATTCCAATGGCTTTTACAAAAGCCCCGCTGCAAGTCTGACCGGAAAGATCCAATGCATAAACTATGATCCCATCACAAAACTTTATACCTTAACATTTGATTTATTCAATCGTAAGGATGCTTCTGCAGTGGCAGACTCCAATCTGGCTATTTCTTTTTTTAACGGAGATCCAACCAATGCAGGAACCTTGATCGGCCATTATTATACGCTGAGATCCATTTATCCGGGAGACAGTTTGCTGAATCTGGAATTTAAATTTTCTGCCCGCAATCTTTCAGATCTGTTTATGGTGATCAACTCGGTACGCAATACCCCGGGCAACTTCGGAGATCAAGATTTTCTACAGGCAGAATGTGATTACACGGATAATATTTCGCGTACAATTGATCTTCCGAAGATTGACAGTATTCATGCAATGATTTGCAAGGGATCCTCTTATCGGTTTGTGGATACGAGCATCGTGGATGCAGGTAAGTATTATCGCAAGCTAAGTTCTGTAAAAGGATGTGATAGTTTAATTACGATATTGGATCTGACGACAGCTGATACCATTTACATCAATCAATCCATTCAAACTTGCGATGCATACTTCTGGAATCATCAGACCTTGACACAGACGGGCATTTATCGCTTTGACACCATTAATCAATTTGGTTGCGACAGCATCGTTAACCTGGATCTAACCATCCATAAATCCAATGCAACAAACATCAGACACACTGATTGCGATGCATACAGCTGGAATGGACAAACCTACAATACCGGTGGAATCTATTCGTACAAAACAAAAAATAGTTTCGGCTGCGACAGCACCGTAACGCTGGAACTCACTCTTCACCATTCCGATTCCAACCATTTGCAAATCGAAACCTGCAATTCATTTGTTTGGAATGGAAGGACCTATACACAAAGTGGTGTATATACACTCGACACCATCAATCAATTCGGATGTGACAGTGTGGTGCAATTAAATCTGAATATAAATTCTCAGATCAATAAAACCATTGTTCAAACCTCTTGTGATGCTTATCAATGGAATGGACGCAATTACAGTCAATCAGGAATTTATACGGATACGACACAAAGTTCCAAAGGATGCGACAGCATCACTACCCTGCAACTAACCATCAATAAATCCAACAGTTCAAATACGGTGCACACAACTTGCGACCGCTATGTATGGAATGGAAATACTTATACACAAAGCGGTACATATACTTTTCAAACACAAAATGCAAGTGGATGTGACAGCACCGCTACTTTGCAATTGACTGTAAAAAATTCAACTCAATCAGAGATCAATGTTGCAAGTTGTGATAAGTACTTCTGGAACAATGTAAGCTATACGCAAAGTGGAACGTATCAATACAACACAATTAATTCATCAGGCTGTGACAGCACGGCAGTTTTAAATTTGGTCATACATAAGTCGGATAGTTTGCTGCAAAAACAAACGGCATGTGAGACATTTGTTTGGAATAATGTCACGTACACACAATCAGGAAAATATATTTTTCAGACAATCAATCAATATGGCTGCGACAGCATCGTCACCTTGGATTTAAACATTGTTTCATCTACCAAAAAAGATACTTCCATTTCCATTTGTGACAGCATAATGTTTCTGGGTAAAAATTTAACAAGTTCCGGAAACTATTCCTTTCCTCTAACCAATGCGGCGGGTTGTGATTCCATCGTAAATTTGAATTTGAAAATCAACTCCAACTATTATAAACAAAATGTTATAAGATGTGATGCATACGTCTGGGATTTGAATGGCAAAAAGTTTGACACTTCCGGAATGTATTCAGAAAAATATACAAACAGCTCAGGTTGTGATTCTATTTATTATTTGGAATTAACCATCCATCCGAAGTATGAATTCACACAACAGGCAGAAGCATGTAAACAATACCGGTGGCCACTCAACAATCAATTGCTTACAGAATCTGGCCTGTACACCATTCCACTCAAAACCCATCAGGGCTGTGATTCCATTCTCAGTTTGGATCTTAAAATAAATGAAGATTTTGAAAAACGGGATACGGTCATCACAGATACGACCTACACATGGCCCGTCAATGCACAGACCTATGACAAGTCCGGAACGTATCAAGAGTCCTTCCGTTCGACGGTAGGTTGTGATTCGCTCCACTACCTGTATCTGCTCATCAAAAAGAATTACGGAATCTACTATCCCAATATCATATACCCCGGTGGGGTGAACAATGGATTTACATTATTCGATGATGGATCGACCATTGCACAGATCACAAAATTATCGATCTACGATCGCTGGGGATCGCAGGTATGGCAACAAGAAAACTTCGCTGCCAATGATCCCTCGCTGGGCTGGGACGGCAGCTTCAAGGGGAAAGCAGTCGTTCCGGGCGTATATGTGTGGCATGCTCAATTGACCCTGCAGGATGGTTCGGTGATCTCTTGGCAGGGGGAGGTGACGGTGGTGAGATAAGAATTTTGTCTGAACTGGGATTTATGGGAGTTGTGGGAAGGAATATCATTTTTTTTTGGATTGATTGAAGATGTAATATTCTTAGTTATGAAATATAATTTTATTCTCTCGATCTCACCCATCCCATGCATCCCAAAAATCATGGTTCAGACAGATAACGGAATTTTGTCTGAACTGGGATTTATGGGATTGTTGGGAGTTGTGGGAAGGATTATCATTTCTTTTTGAATTTATTGAAGATGTAATATTCTTGACCATGGATAAAATTCCATCATCGCGATCTCATTAATCCCATACATCCCAAAAATCATGGTTCAGACAATTGATGGGGATTGTATTACAGACCCGCCTTCATGATAATAATCATGTCTGACGTTGATTCCCATCAAGACCTCTGAGCGCATATTTTCTTTCCTTCGTGCTTAGAATTTTAAGCAGTATGTCCGTATATCATTCTCAGGGTAAGATTCCTCATAAAAGGCATGTCGCCTATAGACAAAAAACGGGTGAGTTGTACCATGAAGAACTCTTCGGAACCGAAGGGTTTTCGTCAACATCCTCTCTGGTGTACCATCTGAGGCCGCCTACCCGTGTCCGTCAAATCGGAAAGCCATGGTCCATCAAACCGGAATTAGCGTTCGAGGATAATTTACAGGCATTGAGTTTTTCTGGATTCAAGGCCACTCCAAAAGCCGATTACATAGAGAGCCGCAGGACTTTGTTTCTCAACGCGGATATGTCCGTAAGTCTTGCAGCTCCTACCGAATCCCTAAGAAGTTATTTTTATAAAAATGCCGATGCCGACGAGATGATTTTCATCCATGAAGGTGCTGGTGTGTTGCGTACCAGTTATGGCAATGTACGTTTTGAGTATGGCGATTATCTGGTCATACCACGGGGAACTGTCTACCAGATTGAATTTGATTCAGGCCTTAACCGTCACCTGATTGTGGAGTCTCATGGACCTATCCGAACGCCTGGTCGTTACCGCAACGCCATGGGACAATATCTGGAACATTCCCCTTTTTGTGAACGTGACTTCAAACTTCCTACGGATCTGGAAACCATCGATCAGGAAGGTGAGTTTCATCTGCGAATAAAAAAACGTGGGATGATTTACCCTTTCGTATATTCCAATCATCCTTTTGATGTAGTTGGGTGGGATGGTTATAACTATCCTTATGGAATTTCGATCTTTGACTTCGAACCCATTACAGGACGCATCCACATGCCTCCACCCATTCACCAACAGTTTGAAGGTCGTGGCTTTGTCATTTGTTCTTTCGTTCCAAGAATGTATGATTACCATCCCGACGCCATTCCGGCTCCATACCACCACAGCAATATTGACTCCGACGAAATTCTCTATTATGTGGATGGCGATTTTATGAGCAGAAACAACATTCAAAAAGGTCAGCTGACCCTACATCCTGCCGGCATTCCGCACGGACCACATCCGGGAGCGATTGAGAGAAGTATTGGACAAAAAGATACCAAAGAACTGGCCGTGATGATTGATCCTTTCAGTCCTGTAAGCATCACCAAAGATGCCATGGAAATTGAGGTCAAGGATTACTACAAATCATGGTTGGAAGAACCGGTGAGCGCACATTAATAAAAACTATTTTGCTAAAATTTAATATTACTTAAGATGATGAAAGATCTGACCACCGTACAGAATTATTCCTACAGCGGAGAAAAGATTTTCGAAAAAGCTCAGGATTTTCTCCCCATTAATGGAACTGATTTTGTTGAACTTTACGTAGGCAATGCCAAACAGGCAGCGCATTTTTATAAAACTGCTTTCGGATTTCAGTCTGTTGCCTATTCAGGATTGGAGACCGGCAATAAAGAAAAGTGCTCCTATGTCATCCAACAAGGAAAAATACGCCTGGTATTAACCTCTCCATTCAATCCGGACAGTGAAATTTCACAACACATTAGAATGCATGGCGATGGTGTTAAGTACATTGCACTGTGGGTAGATGATGCCAGAAAAGCATTTGAGGAAACTGTGTCGCGCGGTGCAAAATCATTCCTCGAACCGGTAAGTGTTTCAGACGAATTTGGCGAAATTGTTAAATCAGGAATACATACCTACGGTGATACCGTTCACCTGTTCATAGAAAGAAAAAATTATCACGGTCCTTTTATGCCTGGATACATAGCCTGGCATTCAGATTATCAACCTTCTGAGACTGGTCTCAAATACATCGATCACATGGTGGGTAATGTCGAACTTGGTGGAATGGACAAGTGGGCAAGATTCTATGCAGAAGTGATGGGTTTTGCCAATCTGATTACCTTCGACGACAAAGACATTTCTACCAAATACACCGCCTTGATGAGCAAGGTGATGACCAACGGGAATGGCCGAATCAAATTCCCCATCAACGAACCTGCAATGGGGCTAAAAAAATCACAGATCGAGGAATATCTTGATTTTTATAAAGGTCCGGGTTGTCAGCACATTGCAGTTGCCACCGACAACATCATCTTCACCATCAGTGAAATGAGAAAGAGAGGTGTTGAATTTCTTCATGTGCCCGGTGATTACTATGATACGGTCAAATCCAGGGTGGGTATCATAGAAGAAGACATGGAAGAGTTGAGAAAACTCGGCATCATGGTGGATCGTGACGAAGACGGTTACCTCCTGCAGATATTTACCAGACCGGTGGAAGATCGTCCGACCCTGTTCTTTGAAATCATCCAACGCAAAGGAGCAAAGTCATTCGGGAAAGGTAACTTTCAGGCTCTGTTCGAGAGCATAGAAGCCGAACAAGCTCGTCGCGGAACTTTATAGTCATCAAAAGGCCGTTTCATTTGCTCGGTCTGGTGGCCTGGTGCTTAGATTTTAGAGACATATTGTGCGATTATTAGAAAACCATTTAGGTTAAGGCTCTGTATTCGATGCTTTCCTCCCATTAAATTGCAACTGATTGGCGAACAACTTGTTAAGTTAGCAAATTTATTCCCAATGGGAAGGTCAAAGTAAGCTAAAACAGGCTGTATCATAAAATTTATGGCATTTATGAAATAAAACACGTATCTTTGTGGTACTTTGTCTGAAGATTGTATCTCAATCTACTGGTAAAATTCAATTACCGTCGGTTTCACATTACATTTTTCTTTAAAGTGCCTAACATTAAAAAACTTTAATGACGTTTACTGATTTGAATTTAATTACGCCGCTACTTTCGGCGCTCGATAAAAAAAATTACCTAAAACCTTCCCCCATTCAGGCCAAAAGTATCCCACACCTGCTCGCAGGGAAAGACATCTTTGGCTGTGCCCAGACCGGTACAGGAAAAACCGCTGCTTTTACACTTCCTATCTTGCAAATGATGGAAGCCTCTAAAACCAATCAAATAAGAAGGACCATAAAAGCTTTAATTCTTGCACCTACCCGCGAACTGGCAACCCAGATCAGCGAAAATGTAAGAGATTATGGAGCTAACCTAAATTTCACACATGCAACTGTCTTCGGAGGAGTGTCCCAGACACAACAAGTCAATGCATTGAGAAGAGGAATTGATATCCTGATTGCAACGCCCGGCAGATTGCTGGATCTCATGCAACAGGGATTTGTCAATCTGAATCATGTGGAATATTTCGTTTTGGATGAAGCTGACCGCATGCTGGACATGGGATTCATCAATGACATGAGAAAAGTGATCGCCAAGTTGCCGGCAAAAAAACAAACCATGTTTTTTTCCGCCACAGCTGCACCAAATATCATGCAACTCGCCAATACCATTCTTAAAAATCCGGTAAGCGTTTCCGTCAATCCTGTTTCCTCTACTGCACCTGCGATCAGACAAAGTGTTTACTTTGTACAACGTCCTCAAAAAAGTGCTTTACTGAAACATATCCTGAAGACAGATAAAATCGATCACGTGTTGATCTTTACCCGCACCAAAAGAGGTGCTGATAAAGTTGCCAAAGACCTTAAAGGAATCAACATCAAAGCAGAAGCCATCCACGGGAATAAGTCTCAGACTGCCCGCGAAAAAGCCCTTAAAGGTTTTAAGGACAGGACAGTAAGTGTATTGGTTGCTACCGATATCGCATCAAGAGGAATTGATGTGGACAAACTCACCCACGTGATCAATTATGAAATTCCTGAACAAGCTGAAAATTACGTACATCGCATCGGCCGGACCGGTAGAGCGGGTGAAACAGGTGAAGCTGTTTCCCTTTGCAGTACAGAAGAAATGGCTTATTTTAGAGGCATACAAAAATTAATAAAAAAAGATATTGAAGTCATTAAAAAACATCCCTACCTGTAGGACTTTTTCTTCAACATCTATTACAAGAATAATTATATTAAACAATCATTAAATTAAAAGCATGAAAAACGGTGTAGTAAAATTTTACAACGAAGCCAAAGGATTTGGATTTATTAAAGAAGATAATGGACAAGAAATTTTTGTTCATGCTTCCGGATTAAAAGAAGAGATTCGCGAAAACGATAAGGTTACCTTTGACGTTCAGGATGGAAAAAAAGGTCTTAACGCGGTTAACGTAAAGTTAGCTTAAGCTTAAGGCTATAATTCCAACAGACGTTCTATAGTTTTTCGTCCTGCTTCTTTAAAATTTAAGATGGATTTTCCATCAGTGTTTTCTGATTAAATATTTTTTTAGAATCAGGCGCCGGGCTTTCGCCAGGTGGATAGAAGGATCGATGAAATTCATCCAAAATCAATTGAAGTCTTACAAAAATCAAGGAGTACTCAGTACTCCTTGATTTCTTTTTTGATTGCATTTTCTGCTGCAACTGTGCCCCTTTTTGGTACAGAATTACAACTTTGATGCACCCAAATTCAAGTGTCCGCATCGCACCATCTTTAGATCAGGAATAATCTACATGGACCCTCATGATTTATCCCTTTTCATAATCAAGTTTTATCTTAAATTTGACTTGTGATTCAGTCCTTTGAAGACGAATGGATTTTCTCATGGCAGTGTTGATATTCCATTTTGTCAAAAGCCAACTCATCAGATGCTGTATTTATGAAAGAAAATATCTACTCCGTTATCGCAGGTACAGGAAGTTTTATTCCCGAAAATGTTATCCTCAACAGCGATTTCATGCAAAGTACTTTTTATGATCAGGATAAAAAGAATATAGATACGCCCAATGAAGATTTAATCAGCAAGTTTCAAAAAATAACCACCATCAGCGAAAGGCGCTACGCAGACGATCACATGGTTACTTCTGACATGGCCTACCTGGCTGCAAAGGATGCCTTGGAATCTTCCGGCATCGATCCGGAAAGTCTTGACCTGATCATCGTTGCACATAATTTTGGGAATGTCAAAAAGAATAACCGCAAATCTGATTTAGTGCCGAGCCTTGCCTCCAGGGTTAAATATCACCTGGGCATTAAAAATCCTAACACAGTCGCATTTGACCTCATCTTTGGCTGCCCGGGATGGCTCCAAGGCATGATCCAGGCGGATTACCAGATCAAATCAGGCAATGCACAACAAATCATGGTCATCGGCTCTGAAATGCTCTCCAGGGTCTCCGATCCACATGATCGGGACAGTATGATCTACTCTGATGGTGCAGGCGCAACCATTCTTAAAGCTATACGCAGTGAAGTACCGATCGGAATGATCGCCCACTCCGTCCGGACAGATGCCTTTAATGAAGCTCACTATCTCGAAATGAAGGAGTCTAACAGCCCGGATTATTCTGGATCTGAGCTTTATCTCAAAATGCAGGGACGCAAACTTTATGAATATGCGCTGAATCAGGTTCCGCAATTGGTTAAAGACTGCATCGTAAAATCTGATCTTCAATTCGACCAAATCAAAAAAGTACTCATCCATCAGGCCAATGGCAAAATGGATGAAGCCATCCTTCACAGAATATGCCAACTTTTTGGAAAAAAATCTGATCCCGCCAGTCTGATGCCCATGACCATTGATAAACTGGGAAACAGCTCTACGGCTACACTTCCAACACTCCTCGATCTGATCCTAAAAAATAAAATGAAGGACCACGATCTGAATAAAGACGACTATGCTGTTTTTGCATCTGTAGGCGCAGGAATGAACATCAATGCGTTTACCTATAAATTTGCTTGATGACTACCTAATTTTAGGCGTTCTTCCATAGATCATATAATAAAAAAAAGAAACAAACAAACTTCCACCTGCAAGATTTCCTAAAATTACAGGAACCAAATTTTTTATAAATCCTGCAAAGTTGATCGACTCTGCACCGGGAACTAAAAGATTTGCTTCCTTCAACAAAAAACCCATCGGAATCAGAAACATGTTTGCGATGCTGTGCTCAAATCCACAAGCCACAAATGCAGTGATGGGGAAAATAATCACCACCACCTTATCCACTACACTCCTACCTGCCTGTGCCATCCAAACCGCCAAACAAACCAACACATTACACAACATGCCACTGAAAAAACACTGCAGAAAGGATAAATTACATTTCATTGCAGCAATTTTAACATAAGTCATTCCAACCGCACCTCCATTCATGTCTGGATGTCCGGAAAAGTAAACCAATAATGCAATGCCTGCAGCTCCTATAAAATTTGCGGAAGCTACTACAATCCAGTTGCGCAATACTTCTGAAAACTTCAACTTACCATCTGCCCAGGCCATCACCAGTAAATTGTTTCCGGTAAAAAGTTCGGCACCGGCTATGACCACCAATATCAATCCCAATGAAAATACCAGCCCTCCAATAAACCTTCCTGCAACAAAACCCAATCCTGTTTCAGATTGAACCAACACAAAACACATCGCACCCAATCCAATAAATGCCCCAGCAAGAATACCCAACATAAACATGGATAGCAAAGGAAGTCTCGCTTTAACAACACCGACATTTTCTACCCGTTCTGCAATTTCCTTTGGTGAAAAAGCATCAAATCCAAAAATTTCCTGCATAAAATGGCTTTATATTATTTTCAAATGTAATACAAAGCCAGAAGAGAAGTCTTAACTTTCCAAATTGAAATAACTGGTCAGATAAATTTTATGGGGATTAATTAGAAATTAAGCAGCATTAATAGATGGTTTAAATAGATTCGGATACCTTATATAATTATCGAATGAGAAATTCCGATCGGCCTTTTTCATTTTAGCTAAAACTGATTTAAAAAGCGTTCAAAACAAAATACTGTTTGAGCTCACATGCAGATATGCTAATGAATTTATGACAGTAAGGCCTGAAGCTATTCTGACTGCTTATGGCGAGTTTATTTTGTTTAGCTTTTTAAAACAGTTTTAGCGTTAAGAAATGAAAACAGCCTTGATTTTTTTTGGTTCTTTTTTTAACCCATACTATGCATTAGGGTTTCGTTATGAAAGGCAAAAGACCAAAAAAGACAAGTGCTCCCGCAAGATTTTTTGACAAGGCATAGTGGATTCTATGGTGCAGGAGAAAAATCGAGGAAGTACTTGTATTTGTAGGTGTTTTGACTTGGAATAGAAATTCTAATGCATAGAATGGGTTTATCAAGACAAAAAAGAACAATGACAATAGGATGAAACTTAGGACAACTTTAGTGAATAACTGGTTCCGCAAAACTGGTTTCTCCCTAAAAATTTTGACTTGACCCGAAATATCTCAAAACTTCAATCTTCCTGTTCGAATTTTAAAAAGTAGAGTCAATTAAATCAGCAAACAATAATTTTTAAAGTGCATCAACGTACAAATACAGATCCCAATAATAATTTACACTTTAACGACCCAGCCACCTCAATGACTCATCAATAACCTCGTTCATGTGATTGCTTACAAAAACGCTCTTTCCTTCTGCATCTTTTTTCCATTCCGAAAAAGAATGATCATACGGATAAACTTTGAATGTGATGTTTTTCTTTTCCTTTCTGAGCGCCTCGATCTGTATATAATCATAACTGAGAACAGAAGTATTTCGATCTTTTGACGCAGCAACCAAATAGACAGGAATATTTAAAGAAATAATGTCCTCCACTGGCTGATTCTTGCAAAAACTACTCCAGCGAAGATAGGTATGCCCAAACCATTCCCGATCGGTCGCAGCTGCATTTTTATAAATATCTTCAAAAATCAATTTAAGTGAATCAATATTTTTCTGAGCTTCCTCTTCTGCAATGATCCCACAAGCAGCATCCGTTCTATTTTGGATAATAAAATCATAAAACTGACTTAAGCCGTTCCCTACTAATAATACACAATGGGTAATCTTTTTACATTTTGCAGCCAACTTGGCCCCAACCTGAAATCCTTCTGAAATTCCCATCACAGCAACCTTGCTTTGATCAACGGGATAATCTTTAATCACTTTTTTCAGCACCGCTTGAGCTGCTTCAACCCTCCAGTCCAAAGAGAGTCTTCTGGTATATTCTGCAGGCTCCGGGTAAATGGGATAACCATGTTCGGGATCTCTTTTGACACTGTCTGCAAAGGGCACTCCGGGTTTACTGATGAGGACGATGTGGTAGTACTCTGATAATTTTCTATAATCAAATGGGACTGTACTCGCTGTCCCTTTTTCTACCAATTGAAAAAGTGGCATAGGTCCCGAACCATCTACATACAATAGAAGTGGTTTCTTTTGAGAAGATTTGGGAGTGCTCACATAATAATTTACAGTACCCAGATCTTTCGTTACGAGGGAATGATTTTTAAATCCATATTTTTCCGGATTTACGGCTTGAGAATGGCTGGCTTGTGAGAAAGAGGCCATTAAAAGAAAAACTAAAATATGGGTCTTTAATTGATAAATTTTCATTTTCAAAGTTATAAAAATAAATTTCAATTAAATTAAAGAAGAACAAATTTATTGCAGTATTGGACAGCTTTGTTCTAATTAAATATCAATAAAAAGTATGACGATTATTTCTCTAAATCAAGAATTTTTTCCTTAAGCTGATCGTCATTTGGAGACAATTCCAAAGCCAGTTTGTAATACTTGAGGGCGTTCATTTTATCTCCACTTTTTAAATAGGCTTCTGCAAGACTGTCATAAGTATTTACCACCTTAGGAAAAAGCGATACGTTCATTTTAAATAGATCCAAAGCGATTTCCATTTTATTTCCTCTGAGAAACTGATAGCCGAAGTAGTTTAAAAATCGATCGTCATAGGGAAGTTTAGCTTGCATGGCCAAATCCTCCACATGTTGTTTAACATAATCCATTCCCTTCTCCTTGATAATTTTATACAATACCATTTGAAATGGCAACTCAAGCGGAGGATATGATTCACCATTCAAAATTGCCTTGATTCTTGGTGACAATTCATCGGCAATTTCACCGGTGTTGGCCATCACCGCAAAAGAAAAGCCACTTTTTTCATGATAGTAAATGGTCGCATTCCAAATATCAGTCCCACCGGCAAACATTCCATTGCCATATTTTCTGCCGGAAGCCAATTGGCCATTCATCTTAGCTTCGGCAAACCTCAACATGTCGCCGATGTTCATATAAATTCCGCCGGCAGGTGTACTGTTACTGCTTTCATCCACACTTCTCTTTTTCCCATCGAAATCTATCAAATGGCCAAATGCCCGATTGACTTGTCTTGACTTCTGATCTCTGGCATAATAGATTTCCGATATTCCCAATGGTTTTGCAATTCTGGTTAAAAGATTTTCCTCATAACTTTTTCCTGTTACTTTTTCAATCAGTGCACCCAAGACTGCATATCCTGAATTGGAGTATTCTTGTTGCGTCCCCGGTTCAAAAAGCAATGGCTCCACTTTTATAATTTCAATCAATTCGTTCAGACTAAAATCGGTTTGTTGAATCTTTCTGAATTTCGGATTTCTCAGATAATCTCCTAATCCAGCTTTCATGTCAAGCAACATCTCAACAGTAATTTTATCTTCGTTATCCGCAGCAATTACATCAATATATTTACTAAGTTTATCTTGATATTGGAGATGACCCTCTTGCACCAGCTGATGAATTATTTCCTCTGTAAATTGCTTATTCAGCGAACCAATATTGAATAATTTTTTGGGGTCCATTTCCCTCTTTGTATTCCAGTCTGCATAACCATACTTCCTGTAATAAATTTGTTTGGTGCGGTGGGACAGAATTACCTGTCCGGTAAATATTCCTTTGTCATATGCATCACTCAAAAGTGAATCCAGCTTTTGAAACATGACCGTATTCACATCTTGAGTGAAAACATTTGCACTCACCATCATGACCCCAATGATTAGAAATTGAATTTTCATTGCAATTAATTTTATTTCTTATTATTTTTTAAACGATCAAGAGCAATTCAATCATCAACCAATTAACTAATTAGCTCATTTTCAAATTTCCTAATTCTCTCGTTAGCCGCTTTCGCGCCTGCCTGCCGACGCAGTCAGGCAGGGTTCCTTCTCTTATCGTGCTGTGGCACGATACTCTGCCGAAGCAGAGATCGTTCAGTCACTCATTAGCACATTAACTCATTATCACATTAGCTAATTATTACATTAGCTCATTCATTTATCCTCCCCGCTTCTTCCTCCATCCCCGTTTTTCTTTTACTCGATTTCAGATTCTGGTTTCCAAACAAATAGCTGACGCTGATGCTTGCCCTTCTTGTATCATAACGGCCGCTTCCTTCAGATTCCAATCCATCAAAACTGGAAACGCCATCCCATCCCGATTCATAAAACAAATCAGAGATACCCAATCGCACATTCATGCGATCGTTTAAGAATTTACGTTGCAACCCAAGGTCGAGACTCCAACTGGACTCATAGACAAAAACACCTCCCCAGACGCCCGGGCCGGAATAATATCCGGACACTTCTCCTTTAAGTTTCCAGGGAAGTTCGAAAGTGTGCTGTTGGTAAATGTTGTAGGTAAAAGCTTGTACATCCACGACAGCGCCTTCACCGTAATCAGCCTGATTGTCGATGTGTGATCCGCTGAGGTTGAAATAGGCATTCCAGAATTTTAAAATTTCTACCGGAATGCTGACACTGGTACTCCAAATTTTTTGAGTGGCCAGATTATCCCAGGAAATGAAGCTGGCTCTTGGATCAGAATCATCGGGCCCAATAAGACGGGTGATTTGATTTTCTGTGAGACTGTATCCCGCTTTAAAATTATAACGGGAACCAAGGGTATATCCTAATTCAATGTTGTTGACAATCTCCGGCCTGAGAAACGGATTTCCTTTTTCAAAGGAAAGTTGGCTCAACTGATTGTTGAATGGATTAAGTACATTGTAATCCGGACGATTGATTCTTTTACCATAGTTGAGATTAAAGGAATGTTTTGGGGAAGGTGTAAAGTTGAGTCCGGCACTGGGAAACCAACTGAGATAATCCAGTAAAACAGGTGGCTCCTGAAGTTCCGGAAGAAAAGCACGGAGATCTCCTGTTGCATTGGTTTGTTCGGTGCGCATTCCGAAACTGGCGTTCCATTTTTTTGTCAAAGGTCTTTGGTAATTTAAATAAACCGCATAAACATTTTCATCGTATTCAAACAAATTAGATCGTCTGTCATCCCGAATATTCAGTCCGGTTATTTCATCAAAAACCAGGAAAGTATTATCAGAAACCACCTTGCTGATTTTTGTTCCTGCAGCAACTGTTCCGCCAAATAAATTTTGCTCATAATCAGCTTTGAAAGTGTAAATTTTAATGTCCGTCGGAGTCTCAAAATTATTGATGACTCTGCTCAATACAGAATCCTCTGTGGCATTCCAATAAGCATTTGGTTGTGATCTCCTGCCGTCATTGGTAAAATGCCCATAGTCAAGGTCTATATTGAAATTTCTTCCTTTTTTTGCATCGTAGCGATAGTTGAGGTTGTAGGTGTTCTGATGTCGGGTATTTTTACTAACCGTCTGGGCTACCAGTATGCTGTCCACTAACGATTGGCTGGTTGCCTCTGCGATGGTAATGCGATTGTATCCAAGTTGTCTTCCCATGTGCAAGCCAGGCGAATAGAGGAATCCAATGGTTTGATTTTTATCCAGATAATAATCTGCACCGAGTCGGAGATTTGCAAATCGTCCACGGTTGCGCAGCACATTTAACTCTTCAAGGTAAAGTCCATTTTGGTAACTGATGAAATCGAGGGTATTGAATCCCTTTTGTTGCCCAATTCCCAATTGTCCAAAAAAATTAAATTTTTTGTTTCGATAATTAGCATTGCTACTTAAGTTGGTCCGGTTGTATTTTCCCTGACCGCTGGTCACACTCACTGTACCGTTGGCACCAAGACTTTTATCTCTTTTCAGGCGAATGTCCAGAATACCCGCATTCCCCTCTGCTTCATATTTGGCTCCGGGATTGGAGATGATGTCTATGCGATCAATTTGCTCTGCGGGAAGACTTTGCAGATAATTACTCAGTTCCTCTCCATTCAGCGGAAGACGTTTTCCATCCACGTAAACCAAAACACCGGTACGCCCCAGTACGCTGATGTTGTCATTGTTGTCTACTGTAACGCTCGGAGCTTTGCGTAGCAAGGACAAGGCATCGGAGCCTACACTGTTGATGGTTCCCTGTACGTTAAAGACCGTTCGGTCAGGTTTGATCTCAATTAATGCACGGGTGGCTTTTACGGTGGCTGCATCCAGGGCAATGCTACCGGATTGCAAGGTCAGGGTACCCAGATCCATGGCTTGTCCTGGCTTTAATGACAACTTACTGATCTTTAGATTGTCCATGCCAAGAAAACTCGCCATCACCTCATAAACCCCCTCCTTCAAACCCGCAAAGGCAAATTTACCCTCTGCATCACTAGGCTCCACTTTTACGATCGAACTGTCCACAGCCTGATACAGGACTACGTTGGCAAACTCTACTGCCCCGCCTTCCGGGCTCTTTAAAGCTCCGTAAATACGGCCTTCCTGGGCCATCAAGCTTCCAGTTACAAACATTAATAACGACCAAAACCAAACTCTCTTCATAATCTATTAAAATTGCATCAATTTAAAACTTGCGTCAGCGCATAGAGGAATGTAGAACTCCCCCCGGCCTCTTCGCCCAACAAAAGTAAACATTTTGGCAAACATATACGAAAGCTTTCGTACTTTAAGAACAATTTAACATTTGCCAATGATTGGGTCATTGCAATCCTTTTTTTTATTGGTCAGTCATTTTGGAAACACATTCATAATTTGCAAAGCCTGTTCCTCCAAATGTATCTCATAAAAATTTAAATCGCCGTTGATACCTCAAGTCATTCAAAATAAATGTCCAAAAATTTGGAATTCTCAATCAGCCTTTACTATATTCACTCAGTTTTTACTACACCACATTTTTTTAGACACCGATTTAACACTGGGTATGTAGCATTTATATATGGTTTAAAAATATAACTCATGAGCAATAAATATATTGGTAAATTAATCGACACATGCGTTCGTAAAACAAATAATTTTACATTTAATATCAATAATATTGAAGTCCCAATCCCCACTACAAATTATCTTAGCTTCCTTGGTGAAATTCCCGAAGATCACCAACTTAAAATTTATTCATCAAATGGAATCGAGGTCTATTCTGGTAAAGTGGTTGAAAAAACAATAAACACCTCAAATTTTCCTCCCGGAATTTACTTTTTAGAATTGTCATCAAGTTCAAAATCAATTTTTAATAAAGTATTTATTTCCAAAGTTCATTAGAATGAAACATTGCATTATTGGTTTACTGATGGTAATCTTCGGTTTACCATCAGTATCTCAGAAACTCTATTTCGTCGCTCAGGATAGTCAAAAACAACAAAATGATATTTTTGAATTAGACATAAATTCATGTACTTATACCTTATGGTGCGATGATTATCAAGATAGTGATTTTTACATTAGACCTTTCCCTTACAAATTTTACTTTATAACTTGTGTAAATGAAATTGTTACCTGGGAATTATTAGATTCCTGCCATCAGGGCTCCAAAGTTGAATTATGGATTCAACCATCTATTCCAAGATCAATTGGTTATTCCAGAGAGAGTGACAAAAATGGGATTATTTGGTTATTTGATCCTTTAGGTGTAGGCAAAGTAAATCCACCTAGTCTTTTTTATACTTATCAAAACTATGCGAACCTTAATCTTTTTAGGTTCGGCCAATATGCCACAATTTACAATGGAAAAATATACACCATAGGTACTGAAATTAATGACCCTCTAAACAAAATAAGCATATTTGAAATCGATACTTCAACTTTAAAAGTAATAAGAAAAATTAGAACTTTTGAAAATTATGAAACCGCTCCTGGTTCACTATTTCCATTGAATATAAGTTGTGGGGTAAGCCATTTAATTTGTATTGTTCAAAATAAGTTATACTATTTGGATATTAATTCAGGAAATCTAAGTTTAATGTGTGACGTACAGCTCAATGCACCAAATGATAACTTTTTAGTCAATGGAGCTTCACCCTGGCCTTACAATCCAAATGATTGTGATGTTTTCATTGATTTGGATTTGGATGGAAACTCAGGAGATAAGACCAATGGATTTAACAAATTTTTGAAATGTCGTCAAAATAAATCGCTTATAACCGATGCTGATTTAGATGTATTTTCTGATTTTGGAAGCATGGATTCATTGAACGTTGAACTTTTAAATACTGTTGACAACAACTATGAGCGATTATCATTGGATACTTTTGGAAATTTTAAAGCTATTAATTCAAATACTTTTGTAAGAATTTTTCCCTCCGGTTTTACTTCAAACAAAGATTATGAACTGGCTTTAAAAAATATTTATTATGTCAATGATGCATGCCCGGTTTCTCCCGGTTTAAGAAAAATAAGGTTTATAGCTTATAAAAATGGAAAAACAGATACTGCTATTTGTAATTTAAATATTATAGGGCCTTATTTTAATGCAGGTAGCAATAATCAAATTTCAATTTGTAAAATTGACACTGTTATAAATTTATCTTCTTTCCTTGGAACTTGTTTTAGTTCTAATGGCATCTGGAGCAATTCAAAAGGAATTTTAAACCCCTCAAAAGATACCAGTGGAATTTACTCTTATACAGTAGGTGATTCCATTTGTGGAATAGATGCTGCATTTATCAAAGTTGATTTGCTTGGTCTACCTGCTTTTGACTTAGGAGCGGATCAATATATTTGTCCTGGAGACAGTGTTAGTTTTGAAGTCCCTGCCCTTCTTACTGTGGAATGGCAAGACAAGAGTACAGCACCAAAATATGTTGTCACGAATCCAGGAATTTACGAAGTAAGAATAACCAATGATAAGGGTTGTTTTATTTATGATTCGATTCAGATTTTTCAAAACAATTATACAACTGTAACCAGGTCCACATCCATCTGTCAGAATCAAAATTTTATCTATAAAAACATCTCCTATCCTCCCGGTTTTCTCATCAGAGATACCCTCTACGCTGCCTCCGGCTGCGATACTTTACTGGAATTGTGGCTACAACCTCTTCCTTTGCCCGCTGTGCGCATTTTGGGAGATACCCTCCTATGTGAAGGGGATACTGCCTTGCTCAGCACCTCAGCCTCCGGAAGCCTCCTGTGGTCCACCGGCGATACCACAAGAGCCATTCCTGCAGCACCGGGCAATTATTCCCTCACCGTCACGGATGCCAACAATTGCTCCGCAAGCTCTTCCTTCCACGTGGACCAGGCACCGCCACTTTCTTATGTCATCACTTCTTACGACCCCCTTTGCAGCGAGGAGCTGGGAAGCGTCCTCCTCAGGGTTTCTTCAGGTGGAATTCCTCCCATACAATATTCCCTCAACGGACTGACCAATCTTTCCGGCATCTTTTCTTCTCTGCCTCCGGGATCTTACATTGCCACTTTTTCGGATGCGCTGGGTTGTACCCGCTCTGACACAGTCCTCATCCTGCCTCCACCACTCTTTGAAGTCGACATGACAGACTCCCTTATCCTTGATGCAGGGTCTTCCGTCCTCGTGCAATACAGACTCCTCCAGGGCTCCATTCAGAACATCTTGTTCCGGCCCGGTGAAGGAATCGCTCTGAATCAGGGTGGGCTGCGCATCTCCGCAACCACCGACCAAATTTATACCCTCACCTTCATCGACGACAACGGCTGTGAGATTACCAAAACGCTCAAAGTCTCCGTCAGACAAAACAATGAATTCTTTGCCCCATTGATCTTCTCCCCAAACAACGATGGCATCAACGACTTTTGGTTGCCTTCCTGGGGCAGTTCCTGGACCCGGGCAGAAATCAAAATTTATGACCGGTGGGGTGCACTCATGGCTTCCCCTCCCCCAGCTCAGGGCTGGGATGGCAATCACCATGGAACGCCCTGCATCCCGGGTGTGTATCTGTTCCACATCGTTCTCTATGATGCGCAAGGTAACTCTACTTCTTTCTCTGGAGATCTTACTTTGGTGAGGTAAAACACATCATTCAGCTTCCTTAAACCTGCCTGAGAAAATTTAGTTTGCATTCAAAATAAATGTCCAAAAATTTGGAATTCTCAATCAGCCTTTGCTATATTCACTTAATTTTTATTACACCACATTTTTTTAGACACCGATTTAACACTTGCTATGTAACTTTTTTATTCATCTAAAATTTTTATCTATGAAAACTAAAATTTTTGCTACTGTATCAGCAAAATTAAATTCCGCCCCCCCCCATTTTTCTTCACTGAAATTTGGCATTCTTAACCCCTTTATCGCCTCCATCATGGCTGCACTCTTGACACTTGGTTTGCCTGGAATTGTGGTTGGACAGGATCCATTAGACATCAGTGGTATTAGTCTATTTAGAACTGCAGGTTATGGCGTTGAGAACCACGATTTTTCAATCTGGGTAATCCATCCGGATGATAACGGGGCTCAATGGAATTTTCAAGGAGCTTTTACTACTCAATCTTGTGGGGATGAAATATACGAGGGAACAATTTACTTATTAGGCCAAAACAGTGATAATAATACTATCAAAGTTCTGCCCTCCAGCGAAAATGATTATGCGGATTATACCAACGGAGTTACTGCTTACGATATGGCGAGAATTTCCGCTCACCTCAACAGTTTGGAAAATATTTCTTGCCCTTATAAAATAATTTCTGCCGATGCAGATGGTGACCAGACTATAGATTGGGATGACTATGATCAATTGAGTGATTTAATTCTTGGTTATATTGATGAATTTAACCGTCAAAGTTGGGAATGGGTTAATCCATACATGATTTCATTATCTACCTATGGAAGTTTTAGTACATATCCTTTTAGGTATGTCATTTCAGATCAGTGGCCGGGAGGTGTGATTTTCCCTCGACTTACTTATTCAGAAGTTGATAATAATCAATATAAATATTTTGATTACAGATCTACCAAAGTTGGGGACATTGACAAAACCGAAAATGGAGGTTCTATAAATACCTGGGTGTGTGGAGCAGGAAGCTATCCAAGTTGTTTTAATTGCAATGAAAAAATTAGTTCAAGAAGCAACACCAGCAACATAAGTAACATCAAAATTCATAAAGGGGATTTATTGGAATTTTATGTGGTCCCTGATCAAAACAGTTCTATAAATGGTTTAGAATTACCTGTTTTCATAGATGACAAGTATCTTGAAATTTTAACTATTGAAACCATACCAGAATTAAATGTTAAAACAAACTTCCAGCAAAAAAATAAGCGATTAACTGCTCTTGGTCTGGATTCTAAACTGGAGAAGCACAACTATGAAGCACAAACTCCCTTATTGAAATTTACCTTAAAAGCCAAATCTGATCACTTGCATCTGGGCAAAATAGTAGCCTGGGATCAAAACCGAAATCCTGAACTCATCAGTTTTCCGGACCTTTTAACTTCCAACGATTTATCACTGATTTTAATTAAGCATACGCCGGATAATTTTGATTTTGGACAAATAGGAAATACAAGCAGAATTTCCTTTGCCAACGATATTCAAAGAACGGTTTCTTATGATCTTTTTGATGCTTTGGGAAATAGAATTATTTCCGGAAAGTTATCTTTGGAGGCCGGATATCAGGAAGTGAATTTTGATGAGCAATTAACCCCGGGCTTATTCCATTTGGTCATCCAAAAGGAGCAACAAATCTTAACAAAAAAAATTATCAAAATTTAATTATACCGTTACCGGTCATGGATTTTATCTGTGACCGGTTATTTTAATTATGAAGAATTTAATTTCTTTGACCATCATTTTAATTTTTATTCAGACTGTATATAGTCAGGAAAGACTTGCTGTTACAAGATTATACATTGACCGTAAGCATGCTTTTCTACACACGAATTTTGATTGCAAGGATACTTTAATTATCTGCGATAATTTGAACATTGCTATTGACCAAATTTGTTATCATCCCAATGGAGATCTGATCGGAATTTGGCAGCAATGTCTTGGTCCCGTATCTAACTGTCCAAAAGACTCCATAGTCCTATTTAAGATTGATCCATTAAATTGCGAGGTAAAAATAATCAGATCCTTTTCACAAGATAATTTTTCGCTGTATCCTCGTTTATTTTATATTGACTATTTAGGTCGTATTATATCAAGAGGTGGAATTGGGATGCATGAAAAATTGCTACTCGCGGAAAGTCTAAGAGATACTTTTAAAACTATTAGTATTCTACCAAACAAGGGGATTTATTTTGATGATTTTACTTACATAAAAGGCTTGCTTTTTGCTTATGATAATTTTTCTGGTGAAATCGACCAATTTGACCAAAATTTTAAATTCATTAAATCTTATAATTATCTATCACATTCGTTAGGTAGTTTTACAAACATTTATTACGATTGTGACAGTTTTAATACTTTTTGTTTTGGAAGCAAAAAGGATATTAAAACATTAAATGATAAACCTTGGGATTTAGGTATTTATCAGTTCCGTTTTGATTTGCAAAATGGTATTTTATTGGACAGCATGTGCTACACTCCTGCTTTTGATACAAACGTTGTTGGGTGGGCTGGAAATCTCACCAGTAAGTATGAATACCTTGGTTCCGATCCGGAATGTGATCTCCTGCTCGATCTGGACCGCAATAATTCTTCCGGTCTTTATCCCTATGATTTTGATATTCCTTTCGCGCTTTGTGCGCCCAATGATTCCGCTACTCTTTGCGACGACGATCTTTATCTCCACACTTCTTTTCCTCTGGACAGCATCTCCATCCTCCTTTCCAATGCACTTAATCTGCCGCTGGAATTCATTGCTTCCACAGGTCTCCCACCGGGATTTTCTTTGCTTAGGCGTTCAGATTCTACCTGGACTTTGTCCGGATCATCCGCATCCGATGCAGAATACACCCTGGCGCTTAAATCACTCCGATATGTCAACAATGCTCCCTTCAGAATTTCTGGTTCCAGACAGATCTCCTTTCAGGGTCACAATTCCCTGAAATCAGGTTCTCTGGCCCGTGCTTTCCTCCGTCTGGGAAACAAGCCTTACAGTGGTCCCGATACCAGCATTCACATCTGCTTGCCGGCTCTTGATCCCGTTGATCTTCTTCCTCTCCTCTCCAACGCAGATTCAGATGGACTTTTTTATCCTCCACTGAAATCCGCCAACAAGGTCTTTGTGCCCGGCTCTGATTCCTATGGCCTCTACCGGTACATCACTACCGATCTCTTCTGTGGTACCGATACGGCACAGATACTCCTCTCTGAAGCCCATTCCATTCCCGCTGATCTGGGACCCGATCTGGAGTTTTGCAACGGCGATTCCTTCTCCCTCCTTCTCAACCACCCGGCACTGGACAGCCTGTGGATCAATGGATCTCCTGCCTCTCCTCATATCATTCTCCGCAAGCCCGGATCCTACTTCCTGACGCTCAAGTCTAAGGACGGGTGCCTGTCCTACGACTCCCTCCTCATTCAAAAATCTTCCAGGCTCCTATCTCGTTTTGACTCTTTGACGGTGTGTCGCAACGGTTCCTTGGTCTACAAAAATAAAACTTACTTCCCGGGTCAAACTATTCTTGATACTTTGTATGCTGCTCTTTCCTGTGACACCCTCCTCTCCATCTCGCTCATCCCCTCTGATCTGAACCTTACCAGAGTTACCAGACCTCTTTGTCTGAATGAAAAATATATCTACAAAAACATCTCCTATCCTCCCGGTTCTCTCATCAGAGATACCCTCTACGCCGCCTCAGGTTGCGATACTTTACTGGAATTGTGGCTACAACTGCTTCCTCTGCCCGCTGTAAGCATTTTGGGGGATACCCTCATTTGTGAAGGGGACACTACTTTGCTCAGCACCTCAGCCTCCGGAAGCCTCCTGTGGTCCACCGGCGATACCACAAGAGCCATTCCTGCAGCACCGGGCAATTATTCCCTCACCGTCACGGATGCCAACAATTGCTCCGCAAGCTCTTCCTTCCACGTGGACCAGGCACCGCCACTTTCTTACGTCATCACTTCTTACGACCCCTTTGCAGCGAGGAGCTGGGAAGCGTCCTCCTCAAGGTTTCTTCAGGTGGAATTCCTCCCTTTCAATATGCTCTCAACGGGATGACCAATCTTTCAGGCATCTTTTCTTCCCTGCCTCCGGGATCTTACATTGCCACTTTTTCAGATGCGCTGGGTTGTACCCGCTCTGACACAGTCCTCATCCTGCCTCCGCCACTCTTTGAAGTCGACATGACAGACTCCCTTATCCTCGATGCAGGGTCTTCCGTCCTGGTGCAATACAGACTCCTCAAAGGCTCCATTCAAAACATCTTGTTCCAGCCCGGTGAAGGAATCGCTCTGGATCAGGGTGGGCTGCGCATCTCCGCAACCACCGACCAAATTTATACCCTCACCTTCATCGACGACAACGGCTGTGAGATTACCAAAACGCTCAAGGTCTCCGTCAGACAAAACAATGAATTCTTTGCCCCATTGATCTTCTCCCCAAACAACGATGGCATCAACGACTTCTGGTTGCCTTCCTGGGGCAGCTCCTGGACCCGGGCAGAAATCAAAATCTATGACCGATGGGGGGCGCTCATGGCTTCCCCTCCCACAGCTCAGGGCTGGGATGGCAATCACCATGGAATGCCTTGCATCCCGGGTGTGTATCTGTTCCACATCGTTCTCTATGATGCGCAAGGTAGCTCTACTTCTTTCTCTGGAGATCTTACTTTGGTGAGGTAAAACACATCATTCAGCTTCCTTAAACCTGCCTGAGAAAATTTAGTTTGCATTCAAAATAAATGTCCAAAAATTTGGAATTCTCAATCAGCCTTTACTATATTCACTTAATTTTTATTACACCACATTTTTTTAGACACCGATTTAACACTGGGTATGTAACATTTTTATTCATCCAAAATTTTTATCTATGAAAACTAAAATTTTTGCTACTGTTTCAGCAAAATTAAATTCCTCCCCAACTCATTTTTCTTCACTGAAATTTGGCTTTCTTAAACCCGTCATCGCCTCCATCATGGCTACACTCTTGACACTTGGTTTGCCTGGAATTGTGGTTGGACAAGATTCATGTGAAACTGTTAATTTAGAAGGTCATTGTTTGTTTCGCAATTATAGCTTTGGAGTTAGTAACCATTCTTTTAGTATTTTAGTATACCAAGTTTCTGGATCCCAATGCGAAGGCCAAACCTCTCACACTTCAACTGGGTGTGAATATGGGATTTTTGAAATCGAAGATTATACTGAAATTCCTAGCAGCATCAACTCTACTTTAAGCGTAGTCGAGGTAACCCCTTACACGGATAATGATGTATATGATTATCAGGATGGTGTTACAGCAGCAGATGTGGCCGCCATTAATAAGCATGTATTGGGTATTGAATACATCACTGATCCTTATAAAATTGTTGCTGCTGATCCTACAGGAAATCAAATTATTGATTCCAATGATAGAGTTGCCATTTATAATCTCATTTTATACAATACCCTCTTTAATAGAACCAGCTGGGATTGGTTTAATGAATATCAGGTGGCAAATAATTCTTCTCACTTTAATTCCAATCCTTTTGCTTATTCATTATGGGATCTATGGACTGACCAGATCATCATCTATCCCAGCATGAGTCACAGTACACTCGTAAATTATCAAAACAGATACCTCCATTACAGAACTACAAAAGTTGGTGAAATTGACAACACCACTGCCAATACCTGGGTATGTGATACCTACACTTTTAAATCACCTGCTGTTTCTGCAAGATCCGGCACAGATATCCAAAATCTAAAAGTGCCCGCAAATTCAGAATTACGCTTTAGTGTGGCCGTAGAAATCAATGAACCCATTGTTAGTTTAGAATTACCCATTAGAATTGATAAAAGTTTATTCACCATAAAAGACATCAGTTCCACCGGAAACTTCCCGATCAATTATGCTTACAGTGAACTGACCAATCGCCTCACCATCTTATGGGTGGATGCTAATTTAAAAGAATTAAAAACAAATGGAGAATCAATAATTCTGAATTTTACTTTGATTGCAAATAAATCGATTGACAATTTAACCAATGAAATTATTTGGGATCCTAAAAGGCAGGTAGAAGCGACCAATATGAAAGGTCATCTTATAAACACTAATGCACGGATAATTTTGGATGATGTAATTCAAGGTAATTTAAGCATGATTTATAATCATAACTTCCATGAAATTCAAATTCACAGCAACAATTCAGGTTTTGGAGAATTGATGTTTTTTGATTCCAATGGAAACTTAATATCAGGGGATAAAATTGAATTGTTCGAAGGAAAGGCAAATTATAAGGTTCCTGAAAATTTAACGCCGGGAATCTATTTTGCCAAACTGGTTACCTTAGATAAGGTATTCTCTGCAAAATTTTTATCTAAATAAAATTTTTATTGACGGTTGGGTATCAGATTAAAACCCAACCGTTCTCCAAATTTTTATCATTCAATCTATGTTCAGAGCAATTGTTGTTGTAATTCTAATTATATTAATTAAACCAATTGGAATTGCTCAAAATATTATTTTTTGGTCCGGTGGATTTCAAGTAGAATGGGATGCAGCCAGTTGTTCTCTTAATACAACTTTTTGTCAACCTATTTCAAACAAAGCTTATGCTTTTCACCCAAATGGAAATATTGTTTGGATGAGGTCAACACCGCTTCCGGGAAATTTCTCAAGAGTTGCATATTATATTAGGGATTTTATTAATTGTGATACAACCCTTATGTATTCATTTGTAAAATATAATTATTCTCAAAATGGCGCTCCACTAAAAATTGATCATTTGGGCAGAATGTATGCCAATAACACAAAAGACAGCAGTATTGTGGTTTCTAATTTCATTGGTGACTCGCTTCATTATTTATTAAACTGGCAAATAAGACCATCATATATTTTATTAGATAATGATGAAATTCTCCTGCTCAACTATACTAAAACATATTCAAGATATGACAAGAATTACAATTTTATACAAAATGTCCAGTTTTCTGTTCCCATTGTCAATTTGACAAAATTAATAATTGATTGCGACTCTAGTTATTATTTGGCCGCAGCACTGGACATGCCAATGGATGTTTATTTAGATTCATTAAATAACCATTTTTTTGAATTTTCCTTTAGTACAGAACACACCAGAATTATTGCCTATGATTTGAAATCTAATCGAGAGATAAAAGAGCTGTGCAAAGTTATTTTGCCATTTAAAAATACATATATCGGCATCCTAAACCCTCTGGAATTTCTGGATTCAGAAAACCAATGTGATCTCCTGCTCGATCTGGACCGCAATAATTCTTCCGGTCTTTATCCCTATGATTTTGATATTCCCTTTGCGCTTTGTGCGCCCAATGATTCCGCTACTCTTTGCGACGACGATCTTTACCTCCACACTTCTTTTCCTCTGGACAGCATCTCCATCCTCCTTTCCAACGCTCTTAATCTCCCGCTGGAATTCATTGCTTCCACAGGTCTCCCGCCGGGATTTTCTTTGCTTAGGCGTTCTGATTCTACCTGGACTTTGTCCGGATCATCCGCATCCGATGCAGAATACACCCTGGCACTTAAATCACTCCGATATGTCAACAATGCTCCCTTCAGAATTTCAGGTTCCAGACAGATCTCCTTTCAGGGTCACAATTCCCTGAAATCAGGTTCTCTGGCCCGTGCTTTCCTCCGTCTGGGAAACAAGCCTTACAGTGGTCCCGATACCAGCATTCACATCTGCTTGCCGGCTCTTGATCCCGTTGATCTTCTTCCTCTCCTCTCCAACGCAGATTCAGATGGACTTTTTTATCCTCCACTGAAATCCGCCAACAAGGTCTTTGTGCCCGGCTCTGATTCCTATGGCCTCTACCGGTACATCACTACCGATCTCTTCTGTGGTACCGATACGGCACAGATACTCCTCTCTGAAGCCCATTCCATTCCCGCTGATCTGGGACCCGATCTGGAGTTTTGCAACGGCGATTCCTTCTCCCTCCTTCTCAACCACCCGGCACTGGACAGCCTGTGGATCAATGGATCTCCTGCCTCTCCTCATATCATTCTCCGCAAGCCCGGATCCTACTTCCTGACGCTCAAGTCTAAGGACGGGTGCCTGTCCTACGACTCCCTCCTCATTCAAAAATCTTCCAGGCTCCTATCTCGTTTTGACTCTTTGACGGTGTGTCGCAACGGTTCCTTGGTCTACAAAAATAAAACTTACTTCCCGGGTCAAACTATTCTTGATACTTTGTATGCTGCTCTTTCCTGTGACACCCTCCTCTCCATCTCGCTCATCCCCTCTGATCTGAACCTTACCAGAGTTACCAGACCTCTTTGTCTGAATGAAAAATATATCTACAAAAACATCTCCTATCCTCCCGGTTCTCTCATCAGAGATACCCTCTACGCCGCCTCAGGTTGCGATACTTTACTGGAATTGTGGCTACAACTGCTTCCTCTGCCCGCTGTAAGCATTTTGGGGGATACCCTCATTTGTGAAGGGGACACTACTTTGCTCAGCACCTCAGCCTCCGGAAGCCTCCTGTGGTCCACCGGCGATACCACAAGAGCCATTCCTGCAGCACCGGGCAATTATTCCCTCACCGTCACGGATGCCAACAATTGCTCCGCAAGCTCTTCCTTCCACGTGGACCAGGCACCGCCACTTTCTTACGTCATCACTTCTTACGACCCCCTTTGCAGCGAGGAGCTGGGAAGCGTCCTCCTCAAGGTTTCTTCAGGTGGAATTCCTCCCTTTCAATATGCTCTCAACGGGATGACCAATCTTTCCGGCATCTTTTCTTCCCTGCCTCCGGGATCTTACATTGCCACTTTTTCAGATGCGCTGGGTTGTACCCGCTCTGACACAGTCCTCATCTTGCCTCCGCCACTCTTTGAAGTCGACATGACAGACTCCCTTATCCTCGATGCAGGGTCTTCCGTCCTGGTGCAATACAGACTCCTCAAAGGCTCCATTCAAAACATCTTGTTCCAGCCCGGTGAAGGAATCGCTCTGGATCAGGGTGGGCTGCGCATCTCCGCAACCACTGACCAAATTTATACCCTCACCTTCATCGACGACAACGGCTGTGAGATTACCAAAACGCTCAAAGTCTCTGTCAGACAAAACAATGAATTCTTTGCCCCATTGATCTTCTCCCCAAACAACGATGGCATCAACGACTTTTGGTTGCCTTCCTGGGGCAGCTCCTGGACGCGGGCAGAAATCAAAATCTATGACCGGTGGGGGGCGCTCATGGCTTCCCCTCCCGCCACTCAGGGCTGGGATGGCAATCACCATGGAATGCCTTGCATCCCGGGTGTGTATCTGTTCCACATCGTTCTCTATGATGCGCAAGGTACCTCTACTTCTTTCTCTGGAGATCTTACTTTGGTGAGGTAAAGCACATCATTCAGCTTCCTTTAACCTGCCTGAGAAAATTTAGTTTGCATTCAAAATAAATGTCCAAAAATTTGGAATTCTCAATCAGCCTTTGCTATATTCACTTAATTTTTATTACACCACATTTTTTTAGACACCGATTTAAAACTTGCTATGTAACTTTTTTATTCATCTAAAATTTTTATCTATGAAAACTAAAATTTTTGCTACTGTTTCAGCAAAATTAAATTCCTACCCCCCCCATTTTTCTTTACTGAAATTTGGTTTTCTTAAACCCGTCATCGCCTCCATCATGGCTACACTTTTTACCATCGCATTGCCTGGATTGGTCAATGGGCAATGTCCATCAAGCTATTCTGGACAGATGGGAAATAATCAACCTTATACTCCATGTGGTTTTAATACAATAGACGTATTAATGAATACTTCTAATAACTTCACAGCCTATACAGGGATAGTCAATGGAAACTTTTCCTCTAATGTGAAAATTCTTAGTATTTCAAATTCAAGTGGAGTTACGTCCAGCATCTCTGGAGACTATAATTTTACAATTAATTTGAACAATAAATCTATTACAAGTGGCACTGCAATTTCCCTTGCAACAATAACCTACACTTTGATGACAGGAAATTCCGCATCAGCTGTAACTACTTTTACCCGTGTGACTGCTGTCGACCCAGGAGCTCCGGGTGGTTATACTTTATGTACGACTGGAGGAAATGCCAGCTCTGAGAGTATCTCTCTTGCTCAGCGTACACTAGAGGGAAATGTACTTATTCCAAGTGAGTTTAGCTGCACTTCCGGAAGCACCAATCATGGTTTACCGGAGCGTGATATTGCAATTGATATGAACTATAATCCGTATTACAACATTTGTACAATTACTGATACTCCTTCAGATGGTTTTTATGAATGTGAGGAACTTCGAAATGGGTGTAAGTATAAAGTTTGTGTAACGCATGAAAATGAACAAGCTTGTGGAATTGATGAATTTGATCTTGATGTCATAAGGGATCACATCCTTGGAACAGATTGTTTTGATTGGGTTTGGCAACTTTATGCTGCAGATGTAAATAATAATGGTTCCATTTCAACAGCAGATGTGCTCCAAATCCAAAATATACTTAACAATGTATCTGCTACAATGCCATTGATGTGGAAATACATCAATTACACAGAATATGTTGCTCAGGTTTTAATAAACCAAAATGACAATTGTAATGCAGATATTCCTGTTGCTGACAATTGTGCCGAAATAACAATTTCCTCCAATCCCACTGTGGAAGATTGGTATGGTTTTCCGGTAGGAGATGTAAATTATTCCTGCACCTCTTGTGAATTTGCGTCTGCCCCGGTGTCACGATCTTATACTTTGGGAGAAAACTTTCAAAATATTTTAATTAATCACACGAATACAAATGAATTAGTTTTACATTTTGATTGTCCTTTCAAAGTAAATGTATGGTCCATGGTTCTTCAGAACCTTGCCCTTCAAAATGAAATTGTCGCAGTGTACCAAGACGACAAAGAATCCAATAGCTTTGCCTGGAATTATGAGAAACAGACAAATCAGTTAAGAATGTCTTATGTTTCAAACTCAATTTTTACAAAAAGAAATTTTAAAATTAATATAATTTATAAATCCAAATTGGAAATCAATGGTTCCTGCATGCGATTGGTCAATGGCGATCCCAAAATTCATAATTTAATAATCGGTGAAAACGGATCCTATTCATATTTTGATCAACCTGTGTTCAATCATGATTCCGGTTTTACCATTTACCCAATCCCCACTACAAATTATCTTAGCTTCCTCGGTGAAATTCCCGAAGAGCACCAACTTAAAATTTATTCTTCAAATGGAATCGAGGTCTATTCTGGTAAAGTGGTTGAAAAAACAATAAACACCTCAAATTTTCCTCCAGGAATTTACTTTTTAGAATTGTTTTCCAATTCAAAGTCCATTTTTAAAAAAGTATTTATTTCCAAAGTTCATTAGAATGAAACATTGCATTATTGGTTTACTGATGGTAATCTTTGGGTTACCATCAGTATCTCAGAAACTCTATTTCCTCGCTCAGGATAGTCAAGCACATCAAAACGATATTTTTGAATTAGACATAAATTCCTGTACATATGCCTTATGGTGTGATGATATACCAAGTCATGATTATTATATAAGACCATTCCCTCAAAAATATTATTTTTTAACAACTATAAATGCTGTTATTACTTGGGAATTATTAGATTCCTGCCATCAGGGCACCAAAATTGAATCATGGATTCAACCATCTATCCCAAGACAAATTGGTTATTCCAGAGAGAGTGACAAAGATGGGATTATCTGGTTATTTGATGATTTAGGTGTTGGCAAAGTAAATCCGCCTAGTCTTTATTTTGCATATCAAAATTATGCAGACCTAAATCTATTTAAGTTTGACACAAAAGCCACAATTTACAATGGAAAAATTTATACTACCGGCACTGAAATTAATGACCCTCTAAACAAAATAAGCATATTTGAAATCGATACTTCAACTTTAAAAGTAATAAGAAAAATTAGAACTTTTGAAAATTATGAAACCACTCCTGGTTCACTATTTCCATTGAATATAAGTTGTGGGGTAAGCCACTTAATTTGTACTATCCATAACAAGTTATACTATTTGGATATTAATTCAGGAAATCTAAGTTTAATGTGTGATGTACAGCTCAATGCACCAAATACTTTTATATCGAATGGAGCTTCTCCCTGGCCTTACAATCCAAATGATTGTGATGTTTTTATTGATTTGGATTTGGATGGAAACTCAGGAGATAAGACTAATGGATTTAACAAATTTTTGAAATGTCGTCAAAATAAATCACTTATAACCGATGCTGATTTAGATGTATTTTCTGATTTTGGAAGCATGGATTCATTGAACGTTGAGCTTTTAAATACTGTTGACAACAACTTTGAGCGATTATCATTGGATACTTTTGGAAATTTTAAGGCTATTAGTTCAAATACTTTTGTAAGAATTTTTCCATCCGGTTTTACTTCAAACAAAGATTATGAATTAGCTTTAAAAAATATTTATTACGTCAATGATGCATGCCCGGTTTCTCCAGGCTTAAGAAAGATAAGGTTTATAGCTTATAAAAATGGAAAAACAGATACTGCTATTTGTAATCTAAATATTATCGGGCCTTATTTTAATGCAGGCAGCAATAATCAAATTTCAATTTGTAAAATTGACACTGTTATAAATCTATCTTCTTTCCTTGGAACTTGTTTTAGTTCTAATGGCATCTGGAGCAATTCAACAGGAATTTTAAATCCTTCAAAAGATACCAGTGGAATTTACTCTTATACAGTAGGTGATTCTATTTGTGGAATAGATGCTTCTTTTATCAAAGTTGATTTGCTTGATCTACCTGCTTTTGATTTAGGATCGGATCAATATATTTGTCCTGGAGACAGTGTTAGTTTTGAAGTTCCTGCCCTTTTTACTGTGGAATGGCAAGACAAGAATACAACACCAAAATATGTTGTCACGAATCCAGGAATTTACAAAGTAAGAATAACCAATAACAAGGGTTGTTTTATTTATGATTCGATTCAGGTTTTTCAAAACAATTATACTACTTTAACCAATTCAAAATCTATCTGTCAGAATCAAAATTTTATCTACAAAAATATCTCCTATCCTCCCGGTTCTCTCATCAGAGATACCCTCTACGCCGCCTCAGGTTGCGATACTTTACTGGAATTGTGGCTAAAACCTCTTCCTTTGCCCGCTGTAAGCATTTTGGGAGATACCCTCCTCTGTGAAGGGGATACTGCTTTGCTCAGCACCTCAGCCTCCGGAAGCCTCCTGTGGTCCACCGGCGATATCACTAGAGCCATTCCCGCAGCACCGGGAAATTATTCCCTCACCGTCACGGATGCCAACAATTGCTCCGCAAGCTCTTCCTTCCGCGTGGATCAGGCACCACCCATTTCTTACGTCATCACTTCTTACGACCCCCTTTGCAGCGATGAGCTGGGAAGCGTCCTCCTCAAGGTTTCTTCAGGTGGAATTCCTCCCATACAATATTCCCTCAATGGACTGACCAATCCTTCGGGCATCTTTTCTTCTCTGCCTCCGGGATCTTACATTGCCACTTTTTCAGATGCGCTGGGTTGTACCCGCTCTGACACAGTCCTCATCCTGTCTCCGCCACTCTTTGAAGTCGACATGACAGACTCCCTTATCCTCGATGCAGGGTCTTCCGTCCTGGTGCAATACAGACTCCTCAAAGGCTCCATTCAAAACATCTTGTTCCAGCCCGGTGAAGGAATCGCTCTGGATCAGGGTGGGCTGCGCATCTCCGCAACCACTGACCAAATTTATACCCTCACCTTCATCGACGACAACGGCTGTGAGATTACCAAAACGCTCAAAGTCTCTGTCAGACAAAACAATGAATTCTTTGCCCCATTGATCTTCTCCCCAAACAACGATGGCATCAACGACTTTTGGTTGCCTTCCTGGGGCAGCTCCTGGACGCGGGCAGAAATCAAAATCTATGACCGGTGGGGGGCGCTCATGGCTTCCCCTCCCGCCACTCAGGGCTGGGATGGCAATCACCATGGAATGCCTT
Source organism: Candidatus Vicinibacter affinis (assembly GCA_016714365.1). NCBI lineage: Bacteria > Pseudomonadati > Bacteroidota > Saprospiria > Saprospirales > Saprospiraceae > Candidatus Vicinibacter > Candidatus Vicinibacter affinis. Next base: position 203,005 of record JADJNH010000007.1, read on the forward strand.
GCATCCCGGGTGTGTATCTGTTCCACATCGTTCTCTATGATGCGCAAGGTACCTCTACTTCTTTCTCTGGAGATCTTACTTTGGTGAGATAAGAGATTGTTATAATTCCTTCCATTCGAAGCTTGCAAAATCCATAAATCTCTTAAAATTGGTGTCATGTAAATTTAAGGGGATTAAGTAGAAATTAAACATCTTTAATAATTTTATTAAAAAGATTCAAATACCTCATCATATATTATCGTAAAAGAAATTCAGTTCGGCCTTTTTCATTTTAGCTAAAACTGATTTCTCTACAAATTTTTGACTTGACCCAAAAAAAATCGTAACCATTCAGATTAGCTTTGGAACCTCATTATTATTATTTTTGTTTTCAAATAACTATTATGAAACCTCAAGTAACTATTCAAGAATTACAACAGCTCATCAAGGAGTTGGTCCTCAGTCAGAAAGAAACTGAAAAACTTTTTAAGGAAACGGATCGAAAGTTTCGGGAAACTGACCGCAAAATCAATAAAACCATTCACCTCTTCGAAAGTCAGTGGGGTAAGTTTGTAGAAAGTCTGGTTAATGGAAATCTGATCTACATTCTACGATCCAAAGGAATCGATGTACACGATACCACCCAGAGAAGAAAAGGAGAACACAATGGTCGTCAGTTTGAGTTTGACATCATTGCAAAAAACGGATCTGAAATCGTTATCGTGGAAGTTAAATCCACACTGAATGTTCAAGCCGTTAAAGATTTCCTGGACGAACTCAGTCTGGTACGAGGTTGGCTGGAAGAATACAAGGACTTTAAACTTTACGGCGCAGTTGCTTTTCTGACCGCCGATGAAGAAAGCCCTCTTTTCTCAGAGCGTCAGGGTTTATTTGTGATCAAAGCAACCGGCGATTCTGCCATTCTCGTAAACAAAGATGACTTCAGACCCAAGGAGTGGTAATCTTTCCATTGTTAAAATTTAAGTTGACATTTAGAGTAGTTCGTGAATTTACTCGAACTATTTAACTCCGATTAAACAAATAGTTTTATTCAATAAGTACTGCCATCGGAACTGACTTTTTATTATTTTTGTTTTAAAATAACTATTATGGAACCTCAAGTAACTATTCAGGAATTACAACAACTCATCAAGGAGTTGGTCATCAGTCAAAAAGAAACGGAAAAACTTTTTAAGGAAACGGATTTACAATTCAAGGAAACGGATCGGAGATTTAAGGAAACTGACAGACAATTTAAGGACACTGACCGTAAAATCAATAAAACCATTCACCTCTTCGAAAGTCAGTGGGGCAAGTTTGTAGAAAGTCTGGTCAATGGAAATCTGATCCACATTCTCCGATCCAAAGGAATCGATGTACACGACACTACCCAAAGAAGAAAAGGAGAACACAACGGTCGCCAGTTTGAATTTGACATCATTGCAAAAAATGGTTCCGAAATTGTCATCGTAGAAGTTAAATCCACCCTAAACGTGCAGGTCGTTAAAGATTTCCTGGACGAACTCAGTCAGGTAAGAGATTGGCTGGAAGAATACAAGGACTTTAAACTTTACGGCGCAGTTGCTTTTCTGACTGCCGATGAAGAAAGCCCTCTTTTCTCAGAACGTCAAGGTTTATTTGTGATCAAAGCAACCGGCGATTCTGCCATTCTCGTAAACAAAGACGACTTCAGACCCAAGGAATGGTAAAGCATTTGAGAAAAAATATTCTGCGAATAAAAATAATATTTCTATTTCAGAAAAAAATATTTCTGAATTCCGATTCTGTATAAAGGATAAAAATGCACGTATGATTTTCCCAAAAGAGAGAATCCAAGTGAAACATCTACCCGCAGATTTGAATTAAAAATTCTTTGAATTCCGGGATAAATTTCTAAATAATGCCCTTTATTAAATGCAGGATTTTTATTTTCCAATTCTCGGTTATTATATAAGAATTGGGCACTTTGATATTGCTTTCCAAGGAATTCCACATATAGGTTTGTATTGGTCTCTTCATAGGTATTCATCCTGTTTCCTTGCAGCAAATAACCAAATGATAAATGATAGTAAATTGCATTTCCATAAATAAGTTTACGTTGAATTTCTTGTCCGTTGACCGGATCAGGTTCTGATTCTGAATAGGCAGTCGGAAAAATCCCTCCGGTAGTTAAACTCAAAGCAAATCTTTTTTCCAACACACTTAATACTATTCCGGCACCAACTCCACTATTGTCATCCATTAGATTTGGTTCGGCTTCATCATGTGCTTGCTTGACATTTGACCACTCTCCTATAATGGCACACCTCAGATGCCTGTTTTTCCCATCCAAATTAAAAATTCTGAATTTGGCAAGTGCATGAAAACCGTTCCAACTAAAAGGATAGGTGACTCCACGTTGCGGAAAATTCGTAAAATAATAGGTACCTGTACTTCCGGTATGCCTGTGCCCTATCAGATCCGGTGGTAATTTTTTTGCATGGTGATTGGAAATACTTCCTGTCAAGGCAATGCTGAAATTGGAGGTCAGACCGTACATCAATTTAAATCCGGTCCATGCACGCACTGTTTTAATCTCATAATTTGCCTCCGCAAATCCACGTAAACCTATTACACCCTTTGGGACAGTATTGGCTGATTCTGCCAGTGGAAATAACTCTTGTCCCTGCACCAGCGTAAAAAATAAAATAAATCCTGTGACCAGATTTGTTCTGAAAATCATAAAATCAAAATATAATGTCCGGATGTCTGCATTTTTATATCCGGATATGTTCTTGAAATGCTCTTCCAATCTTTAGAAGGTAGATATTTCTTTGAGATATACTGAATGTGCATTTGTGTTGCAGGCTTGTACGCTTCTGAATTCAACACTTTAAATGTAAGACTCCCTAATGAAATTTGAATTTCCTCTAACATTTTCCAATTTCTTCCCATCAAATTTCCCCTTACCATCCTTACTGAAAATCCTGCATTTACTACCGCTTTTACCAACTTATCCAAATCACTGACTGAATCTGTAATACGGACTGAAGCAACTGTATTGATTAAATCCATCTTGACATCTTCCACAAAATGGAGGCGACGTATACTTTCTTCAACCGTCTTACAACACAGTGAACAGGTCAGGCCATTAATACCTATTTGAATCTCACTTTGTGCAAATATTTGATTATCCAAAAAAAATAAAAGTAAAATATTCAGAAGGTTCCCATAAATTCCGAATTTGAAACTTTTAGAATTAATGAATCTCAACTCCATTTTGTTTAATTAATTCGTCTAATTTATTACTTGGCTAATGGACCTGAACTTGCTATTCAATTAATAAATATCTAAGCAATATAATTCTTAACGATCTGGATTCCTGAAAGTTTCATTAAAAAGCACTTGCACTATATTATGCAAAGTCAAATTAAAACAACTTTCTATTCTTTTACAGAATTCAATATCGAAACGATCAACGCACAATGTTGATATCTCCTTTTCTCCATTTAGGTTCTTCATCCTGGGCTTCATACTGCAAAGCATAGACATAAACACCCGGATTCAAATCCCTGCCTTGAAATCTTCCATCCCATCTTACCGGTTCGCCGATATTCGCTCCAGTCCTTTCAAAAAGTAAAGCCCCCCAGCGGTCATAAATTCTTAAAATATTAATCTTGCTGCGGTCAGGAAAACGAAAGACTACTTCAAAAAAATCATTCAACCCATCTCCATTAGGACTGAATACATTCGGAATATATACATCTGATTCTTCCACTTTGACGGTAATGGTCATGTTGTCTTTTATGATACATCCATTTGCATCTTCCAGGGTCAACATATAATTGATGGTATTGTCCGGTGCTGACACGGGATTCAGACAATTGGTACAGGATAAAAAGTCAACAGGATCCCAGGTGATTTTAGCTGGAACAAAACTCGCGTTGGCGACAATGTTTACCTGATTTCCTCTGAATATCGTAGTATCTGCGGGAAGGTTGAGTACCAAAACTGCCGATGGATTAATGGTAAAATTATTAACTACATCACATCCAAAAGGATCAATTATCCTTAATGTATGTGCACCCAAGGCAAGATTCTTGACCTCCAGATCCGGAGTAAAATTTATCGGTGTTTTGTTGTCCACGGAGACCATAAATGGCCCAATGCCTGTACCTATGGTAGATATTCGGAGGACTCCTGTATTCGCTGCATTGCATTTTAAATCTTCTGTAGTAAAGTTTGCAACAATCGCAGGCGCAATATTTAAACTCACCGTAACCACAGAATCACAACCTGCCGAAGATGGACGGTCTATAACTACTGTCCCATTAGGACGAGCAGCTGAAAAAAATTGGTTACCTACTCTGATACTGTCTTTTGCACAAATGGTGGTGGTAAAAGTTCCTAATTTTTCAGGAATAAAATTTACTCTTATCATGATAAAACTGTCGCATAGACGATGAGAAAATTTAGACACTTTTATGGTGCCACTTGGCCTGGATGAATTGAATACCTGCCCAAACAAAACCACTGAATCATTGACACATACAGCAGTATCCAGTTGCCCCAATGCATCAGGAAGAACGGTGAGTTCAACCTGGACAACAGAGTCGCATAAATTGGCGGAAGAATTGGCCAACAGAATAGTTCCTTGTGTCCTGCCGGATGAAAATTTCTGACCATGCAGCGTGATGGTATCTGTTCTGCAAATCTCTGCCCGATAAGTACCCATACCATTGGGCAATACAATCATATTGACTGTGATAATGCTGTCACATTTCAAATAAGATGCATTCGGCAATACCAACTTTCCGCTCGGTTTACGATCGCTGAAATACATTCCTTGCGCACCGCCTACCAGAACACTGTCACCGGGACAAATAGTAGTGGTGAATGTACTGTTCGGATCAGCAATAAACACTTTTACATTGATCACACTGTCACAACCAGTGGAGGATTGTCCGGTCAAAACTTGTCGGGAATCAGTTTTATTCTCATCAAATATTTCACCATTTATGATAATGCTCTGACCTAAACATATCCCTGTATCTAAGTTAAATTCTGCAAAATTCTTGATCGTAATATTTACATTAATGATGCTGTCACAACCAAATACTGAACCACCCGGAATGACCACCACTCCTTGTGTTCGGTTCTGATCAAATACTTCACCTCCGACCGTAATTTTATCATTGGAACAAATGGTTCTGGAAAAATTTGATAATCCTCTTTCTGTTCCAACCAAGACAATTACACTGTCACAACCCGCTGAAGTTTTTAAATTGAGAGAATCCACCGGATTGAATTTGTGGATAAGTTTTCCACCAACATTCAAAGTGTCATCCAAACAAATATTCAATTGTCTGATTTCTCTTGAGCCACTTCCCACTTTTACATCTACAATGAATACAGAGTCACAAATACTGACACCATCTCCATTCACATTAAAAGAATCCTTTGGATTGGCAGCACCGTAAATTTTATTTCTAAAACTTACGGTTTGGTTGGCACATATAGTTGCAGTAAACACGGTGCGTACATTTCCAGGACAAACATAGCAAGGAGAAAATTCTGAATACACATTAGAAGGTGCAGCTGGATTACTTAAATATTGATAGGCTGAAATGGTATGTCTGTTGGGATATGGAACATTTAAAGTCCAACTACCTGCACCATTCGCAACTGTTCGCCCCAACTCAAATCCTCCCTGACAATTAAGTCCCGGGCAAACGTTGGTGGGATTTGCATATACGGCAATTGAATCATTGGGTCTACCGGTACCCTGAATTTGATTTCTGTTGACCAGTGTAATAGTTGGCACCGGAGGTTTCGGAGCCCGTGCATTGTTAAGAAATACTACCTGGCCTGAAATACAGGTCATCCTGTTACTGGCATGCCTGGCAAGATTGATAAGAGGCTCCAGATTATTGGTATAAAAATTACTGTATTGATTGACGTTATTTCCTTCAATACGGAGATTATAGGTACCCATGGTGTTGACTGTAATAAAATCAGTACCTGACCTCCCTGTATTGTTCTGAATAATCAAGTCTGTACTGCTGCTCCCATTAAGTTCAACATCAAGAATTCCTCCACTGAATCGGTTGGATCTTATAGTCAAAGGTCTGCTGATTGAATTGGCCTGAATGCTGAATACCCGTTGGCCAAAAAACCAATTGGTATTGACATCATATACTCCTCCTCCACTCAGTGTAATGGCATTAGATGGATTCAAAAATGGGATTCCCTGCAAAGTATCCAAGCCACCGAAAACATTTCTTGTGATGGTGCAATTGCCGCTCTGTACATCAATACAGGTCCTGGTATTTACAAAAAAACTGGAGTCAATTAGAACAGGGCTTAAACCCAAAGTACCCATGAGCCTGATTGACCCATTTGTCTGCTTGATATTTCCACTAAAATCGGAACCAAAAATATTTTTTCTCAATAAAATGTCCATTCCCCGATTAATCTGAATGTAAGTTGGGTTAAAGACGGGCGCTACCGGCTGATCCTCACTAAAAGCACAATTGTAAATAACGGAATTGTCTGAAGCATTCGTGGCATCACCAAATTCAAAAACGTGATCATTTGGCGAAACAAAATTAAAGCGGTTAAAAAATATGCCACTGATGTTAAAAGTATCCCCAAGTATCTTCCAAAAAGTATTACCCAAAAAATCCCGGTTGTTAAAATTGATCACCAATGAACCTAATCCACCTGGTTGTGATTCTCCGATAATCCTGGTCTGCCCTCGATTGATCGTTGGGAATGGCCCTGAAGGATTTATGACATGGGGTCCAGCACCTGGAATGTTAAACTGTATCGTACTGGGCATGCCATCCGCTTCCGCTGCATTTACCGCTTCCCTCAGACTACAATGCACTGCATTGCAAACGCCGTCATCCACATCATTGGCACTGTTAACGATATACTGGGCCATCAGGCCTTGACTGAAGCAAAAAAAGAAGAAGATAAGCCCAATTACAACCAACCTCATATGATTCAAATTTTTGGAATTCCTAAACATCTGCAAAAAGATTGCTTTTTTTTGGAAAAAACATCAGGGTATTACCTGATTTATTTATTAAAGGCGCACAAAATAGCCAAAAGATCACAATACTTCCCTGATTCTTAGAGCAAATGTCGCTCTGCATGGTAAGAAGATCTGACCAATGGACCACTTTCAACATACAGAAATCCTTTATTCATACCCATTTCCTTGTATTCACTAAAAGTATCCGGGTGGATGAATTCTGCCACCTCCAGATGCATTTTTGTTGGTTGGAGATATTGCCCCAATGTTAATATCTCACATCCATGGTTCAAAAGATCATCCATGGCCTTTGCCACCTCCTCTTTGGTCTCCCCCAGGCCCAGCATGATGCCGGTCTTGGTGCGTTTCCCGTATTCTTTTGTTCGTTTGATTTGTTCCAGACTTCGGGAATATTTCGCTTGTGGTCGTACCAATCGGTAGAGTCGCTCAACCGTCTCCATGTTATGGGAGACCACCTCTTGCCCTGCACTGATCATACGCTCCAGGGCTTGCCAATTGGCCTTAACATCCGGTATGAGGCTTTCTATGGTGGTATCCGGACACAAGGATTTTATATTTACGATGGTTTGATACCAAATTTCTGCACCCCTGTCTGCCAATTCATCCCGATTGACTGAAGTCAAAACTGCATGCTTTACACCCATCAACCGAATTGCCTCCGCCACTCTTAATGGTTCATCGGTATCGTATTCCTTTGGTCTTCCTGTTTTGACGGCACAGAAACTACAAGATCTGGTACAGACATCCCCAAGAATCATGAAGGTTGCAGTGCCAGCACCCCAGCATTCTCCCATATTGGGACAATTGCCACTTTGACAGATGGTATGTAACTTGTACTCATCCACCAACTGCCTGACCTTACGGTATTCTTCACCAATAGGCAATTTTACCCTGAGCCAATCAGGTTTTCTAGGTCTGGGCTCCGGCTTTGAAACTAATGGTAAATCTAACATTTGGGTAAAAATATGATAACGAAAATTGTGAAAGCTCGTGGAAATGCAAAGTTATAACAGTTGGCAAACAAGTCTCTGAAAAGTACTATTTCCTGCTTCCGAATTGCAAATTTAAATAAAAGTTCAGGTAAGCGAAAGGATTCTGCCTTGAAGCCATTATGGGTACTCTTTTGGGGTAAAGGTCTAATTGTAGTCCAAAATTCAGGGCTCTGAGATATTTTTCAAAAGCGCCCGGATCTATCATAATACCCATTCTGCCGTAAGCACCGGGTGCAAAATTCAACTCCGTCAGCCCAACTCCAAATGAGGAGGCCCCAACGATAGAATTTAGGTCTAGAAACACATCTTTGGTTGATTCTGAATATTTTATGTTTTCAATAAACAGAATTCCATCCTGATTCTTAATGACCCTCAGGTAATAGGGTTTTAAAATTCCCATCAACACGCCACCTTCCAGTCTGATTCCAAGAGCAACTCCCTTCTTTCGGTCCTTTTCTGAGAAATAACGAACAAATCCCTTACCAGCCCTGAAATTCCACAATGAATTACGTTTACCGTAAGTAAAACTGCTAAAGAAACCACCCCCCTGGTTAAAATTCTTATTCAAACGCACCTCTCTTGGATGCTCCAACAACCCAAAATCCAAATGAAAATAATTGGTGAGGTAATAAGTTCTTAGCTTACCGGAATTGTAGCCAACAAAAAAACCATTGGTTTGAATGGCCATGTCAATAGACTTCTCTTTGTTGTAAATCACCCCCTTCCGGACAGATTGTTGTACTACAGAACCTTGATTCTGTGCATGCACACAAACCGTAAATAGACAAAACAGACCAATACAATAACTTGAACTGCTCATATGAAGCAACAAAATAAGCTTTTTACTCTATTCGAAATGTTTATTTTTACCATCGTTATGACAGACATCCCCATATTAACAGAACAACCTTCCCGCAGGTTGAATTATGTGCTCGATTTTATTAATAGCCAATATTCCGATCTGAGACTGGTTGCGGTACAGATTCCTATTATCTCCGTACCGGGTGAACCCTTGCTGATTTATTCTGACCTTCCACCGACAGAAGGCATCTACATAGCCAGTTGTGGCTATCTGAAGGATGGGGCCGATATGCCAAAATCAAAGCTAGTCAAAAGTTTTCCGATGCCCTATATCTTTCCTGCGCAACACAAAGACCTTTTCGGCTTTGATATTTTCGCAGCCATATTCTGGATGCTTTCCAGAACAGAAGAATATGGCCCCATTAAAACTGATGAACACGGGAGATTTGAGGCCAATAATTCTGCCGCTCACCTGGCCGGAATTCTCAAACTTCCAATAGTAGATCATTGGGTAGGTGAATTGGTTAAAAGCCTTAATAAACTATTTGAAAAAGATTTTCAAAGAAATCCGCAGAAGCAAACTTTTAAATTGACAGTTGATATTGATCAGGCTTATAAATTTATTCATAAACCGGTCTGGAAAAATCTTGGGGCTTTATTGATGGATTTCCTGACTTTTGAATGGGATGAATTGGCAAACAGATTTTCGATTTTATCACAAAAAAAAATTGATCCCTTTGATAGCTACAATCAAATACTAAATTTTGACTTACCAAAAAATTCCTTATACTTTTTCTTCCTTTGTGGTGGCACGAGTAAATTTGATACACACCTGGATATACGGACACGGCCCATTCAAAAACTGATTGCAAAGATTAAGTCAAAAGCCCTGATTGGTATTCATCCTTCCTATTCGGCTTCTACCAATCAAACGGAACTTTCAAATGAAAAGCAATTACTTGAAAAAGTGTCCGGTGAAAAAATTACCCGCAGCAGACAACACTATCTCAAGCTCACCTTTCCGGAAACTTATCGCATGCTCATTGATGCCGGAATAAACGAAGATTACACCATGGGGTTCTCAGATGAAACAGGATTCCGAGCCGGGACTTGCCACAGTTTCTTATGGTATGATCTGATCAAAGATGAAGTCAGCAGTTTAAGAATTCATCCATTAATTGCGATGGACAGAACTTATCTCAATTATATGAAGCTCCGTCCACAGGAAGCAATTGATGATATGATTTTACTTTATCAGAACTGTAAACACTTTGGTGGCACTTTTCAATTACTGTGGCACAACAGCAGCTTTGACGTTGAAGGAGAATGGAACGGCTGGGAAAATGTACTGGATGAAATAATGAAAGTTCACTTTTCTGAAGAACATTCATAATTTTTTGTTTTTCTTATTTACAACTCCCCATTTATTTATTTAAAAGATTACCAAATCCTAGCTTTAAAACTTCTTTCCAAATCAAAAACTATACGAGAGGAGCACTGAATGATTGGTCCAGACTTTGTTTAAATCTCCTTTTGACATTGGAGAAACTGTAATCCTTCTATTTAAATCCATTTCATAACCCAATGATATTTTAGACTTAGGGATCTTATAGTTCACTCCAAAACCTACACTAAATGTAGAATAATTTGCCTTCATTTTCTTTCCATAATTTACCACCTTGCCATGAATAGCATATTCCCTTTCTATTGAATTCCACCAGGGAAAACCACTGTTTTCAACCGTATATTTAATGGTTGATATATTTCCTATAAAACGTTCTTCGCTTTTCAAATAATTGACCGCTCCCAAATTAATTCCGCAAGACCAAAATAAAGACAAAGCTTGCTGATACAGCAAATTCTTATAACGCGCACCAATTTCATATCCACCATCAGGATAATAACTTTCCTTGTAGTAATCGGACGGGCTGGGCGCTTTGCCTTGACTTATGCTAAGGAGAAAGAAATAGTAATCTGCATCATTAATTGTGTCATTTATAAAGATCGGATTCTGTTGTTTGAAATAAGTTGAACTTTGGTTGTAATCCAACATCAAACGAAAACTGAAAGAAGAGCGCAAAGTCACTTTATGATCATATACAAGCTCCAATTTCTTACCTTGCTGGATCGAATTTCCGGGAACACGAGCCAATTTGGAGAATTTATGGATGTTGGAAAACCAACTGGCAAGGTCAATGGAAAGAGTATTGGGTGATGGATCTTTAAAAGCAACTTTGTCCTGTGCAATTGATTGTGTTAGGGTGAAAATTAACATCAACCATGAAATTCCAAGTGAATTAAATTTAACGTTCATAAATTTAGTTTTAATGTGATGAATTTGTTTAGTTTTTCCAATAATGTCTGACAAAGATGTTTGAATAAAATATTCGATATTTCTCTAAAATGGAGAAACTCATATTAAATTTTCTACAATATATCCAACCAAGGGGAATAATATAAATTGGAGCAGCATTAGAAAAGGCTTTTATCTCTTCAATCCCACACCTTAAATGGCTCACCTAAAATAATCCTGATCACAGGTTTGTAAATCCAATTGATACCAACAACTAGAATTTTTGTTATGCAAATATCTTCAGCCGAAGATTCACGGTGATGGTGTTATTCTTATAGAAGAAAGTACAAATTTCACATTCAATGTCATGTTGAATTCATCAAATAAAATAAAACATATAACACTCAATTTCTTCATTAACTCTTATAGTGTTGAAAAATTAAATGTTTTGTTGTATATTCGCTGATAAACTTATCTCCCCATGAGTAAAAATATCTACAGCTTAACTGTCCAGCTGTTCATCTTTTTGGAGTCAGCGATTTCAGAATTTTGTAAAATTTTGAGTTTCTCAAGTATGATGGGGCTTCTCCTCCTATTGGCTATGAGCTCACCATCATTTAGCCAACCATGCCTCAAAGATACTACTCCGCCTAAATTGGATCTTTTTCAGGACTTGGAGTGGATCATGAATCCATCTCAACCATACCTGACTACTGCAGATCTCATCAAATCTCTTGATGATGATTGTGACTCTTCTCCAAGATCCCATTTTAGAAAACCCATTACCTCAAAATTTTATCCAATCCACTACGCCAACATAGGAAAAAAAGAATATGTACAAATATATGCTTTTGACAAAACCGGAAACAGAGCTGTATCTAATACATTGCTTCATGTAATTTCTCCGGATTGTGCAAATGACAAGATACCACCCATAGTCAATTGCAAAAAATATGCTCAATTTGTGATAGACATTTCTGTTAAAATTCTTGCAAAGGATTTGGTCCTTCCGGAATATTGGGAGAATTGTGGCGGTGTAAATTTCTCCTTTGATTCCCTCCAAATCAGTGACACGCTGGTTAGAGATCAAACATTTATAAATAAGGATGAATTAATAAAAGTATTTTGCAGAGACGAAGCCGGAAACATCAACTCTTGTTTGATTAATGTAGCTTATATCAATGTCGTTGATCCTTGCGCGCTGGATTCTGTTGCTCCAGTTATGAAGTGTAAAAAAGAAATTACAGTTGACATGGGTGAAAATTCCTATAAAGAAATCAAAATAAATGAAGTATTATTAGAAACTTCGGACAATTGTTCTAAAGTTTTTACTTCATTTTCACCAAATGGTATGAGCGACAAGGTAGTAATCGGCAAATTTAATGGCAATGGAATCTTTAATTTATATTGTACGGACAATTCTGGAAATCAACGCTACTGTACGTTCAAGATAAACATTCAATCCTCCCTTCCGGACTGCAACAACGATCATTCAGCACCTTTCCTTCAATGCAAGGAATCAATGGATATCTATTTACTGGGTAAGAATGACAGTTTGCGACCTGATGACTTTATAAATTTATTGTCTGACAATTGTGATTCCAATCCTGTACTGTCTTTTACAGAAAATAATATTCTGTCTTCTATTGCGATCCCAAAAAATAAAGCCGGCACAACAGAACAACTGATTGTTTATGCCAATGATCAATCAAAAAATCAATCTCAATGCATTACCCATGTAAGGTATATCCCTCTATTTCATTGCCTTGGGGATTCAATTCCTCCTACTTTAAAGTGTGGACCGAATCCTATTGTTTATTTTTCAGATTATGATGAAAAAATTTTTATGTCCAACTTTTTGGATGTAGCTTATGACCATTGTTCAGCTGTAAACTTGAGCTTTGATCTGGAAGGAAAAGTAAAATTTCTGTCCAATTATTCAGATTTGTATGGCATTCACTCAAGTTTTGGAGAAATATCCATATACGGTAAAGATGCTTTAGGGAATTTATCCGTGGCAAATTGTAAATATCAAAGAATAAAAATGCCATATATATTTAAAATACCGGTAAAATTATTTTCCAATTTTGAAGATGAAGATTTTGAAAAAGTTAAAATTATCGTTACAACTGAGACAGGAAACCAAACCATTACCAATATAAAAAAAGACCCAAGTCCATATATTAATTTCTACGTTCATGAAAATGAAAAAATTATCAACCTTGCTATAGATTTTCCAAAGGATAGTTTTGAGAACTTTTATATAAGGACCATTGACAGATTTGAAGTTCAATCCATCATCCTTGGTACTTCCAAATTCAACCAACCTTATAATTTTGTGTTGGCCGATTCTGATTGCAATGGAGAAATAAATATTTTAGATATTTATCAACAGCGTGAATTCCAACTAGGCAAACTTTTGAATGACAGCTGTATTGGACTTTTTAAAGGTCTGTTCATAGATAAATCCGGAAATGTACTTGGAAATTCAATTCAATTTAATACTTCACAATCAGATACCTCTAGCGTGGTTCTTAGTATTATCGGAAACCTTTACAAGGAAGAAGTTGGACATACTGCCAACAAACTAAACCCAATTAGGGTATTTGACGGAGACAAGCTATTTCTAAGTACAAAAAATATTAATTGTCAATCCGGCCAGCATTATAATATTGAATTTGTGATGTCTGATTCGATGCTGTACAGCGGATTACAGTTAAATATTCCCTACGACTCTTCCTTACTTATTTTGGATACCATTTATTCAAATTTGAACTTGAGGTCCAGAGATTACCATAAAAGTATTGGGGATGTAAAAATAGCATGGGTGAATTTTTTAAATCCAACACTTGGAAGTATTGCTCCAAGCCTAAGTTTGGGTTTCACTGCAAAGAATGATTTTAAACTCAGTGATGCCATAAGGGACGACTACCAGTCAATTAGCAATTTTGCGATGGATAATAATTCCAAAGTGCGTCCAATTAAAATTGATTTTTCCGACATCAATCAAAATCATGAAAGTGCGTCCGAAGCTAATTACATTTTTTGCTTTCCCAATCCAACTACGGAAAATGTTTCTATTGTAGGTAAAATGGAAAGTACTTCGAATTGCACAATGGATATCTATGATGCAGGTGGCCTGTTAACCAATCGCCAACTAATAAATCTTTCGGATGGTCGTATTCAGCATGAAATTAGATTTGAGCACAATGGATTGTATCTTGTAAAAATAATTAGTGACAATGGAACTACACTTACCCACAAAATATTGGTAAGTAAATAAACTGGCTTTATCGATCTTATATCAATCTAAGCAAATTTTTGCCAGAAAATTATACTTCTTTTGATGTTCAAATCAACCTGCTGTGTTTTCTACTGTATAAAAAGTAAATAAATAATCCCACCACCAACCAGCTGGCAAATCCTATCCAATTCTTCACCGGAATCTGGGCCATCATATACAAACAACTCAAGACACCCAGGACCGGAATGAGGGAAAGATTTTTCAAGAAGGATAACACGGTCATGATTAAAAGAATGAGCGTAAAAATCCACATGGGAATATTGTGTGTAAATCTTTCCCAGCGGGACTCGTAAATCATATGCACCGGAAGTGCCACTTGTTTCATGAGCTTAGTATATGCTTCAGGTTCCATAGCTTTCAAATAAGATACAAGATCAGAGCCCGCTGCTGTATAATCCTTAGGATGATAATACATTACATGATTGCGAAGCATGTCCACTTGTGTGCTGTCCATGTCCAATAAAATATCGGTAGCTTCTACAGCCTGTGGCTCATTCTTTACAAAGGATATAAAATCATCGTGATGATTTCGGTATAGAAAAATAATCATCAGCACCAAGGAAGCAGGAATAATCCATTTAGAATTAATGTAAGGTGTTTTAAATTTCGCAGGTGGCAAGTCCTTTCGTCCATGAATCATCAATACACCGCCGCAAACCAAAACAAAAGCAAACAACGTTCCGATGGAGCATAAATCTGTGACGGTGGTAAGATTAAAAAATAATGCCGGCACTGCTGTTATAAAACCGACAACGATGGTTGAAAATGAAGGCGTCTTGTATCGTGGATGAATTTTGCTGAAAGCCGGTGGCAATAATCCATCCCGACTCATGGACATCCAGATCCGTGGTTGTCCAAGCTGAAATACCAACAATACGGATGCCATGGCAATGATTGCACTCACTGCAATAATTCCACTCATCCAATCAAGGTGCAACTTTGCAAAAACAAATGCCAGAGGATCGCCCACTGCAAGTTCAGAATACTTAACCATTCCGGTCAGCACCAACGCAATCAGGACATACAAGATGGTACAAATGATGATGGCATACATCATACTTCTTGGTAGGTCTCGTTGAGGATTCTTACACTCTTCTGCGGTAGTCGAAATGGCATCAAATCCGATGTAGGCAAAAAACACAGCAGACACTCCTTTAAGAACCCCTCCAATTCCATTCGGCATGAATGGATCCCAATTCTGTGGATTAACATAAAATGCCCCCACAATAATGACTGCAATAACGATGAGTATTTTTATCACCACCATAATGTTACTAGCATTGCGGGATTCTTTAATCCCTATGTAAACCAACCAGGTAATGATAAAAATGATCAACAAAGCCGGAAGATCCGCGACAAAGTGGAATCCACCCAGTACAGGCGCTGACAGATAGGCCTGATAGGCAAGCTGCATATTCATTCCGAGATTCTCCAATGGGGTGCCGGCCTTCATCAAGCCTTCTGCTTCCATATAGCCATTGTGCGCAGTAAAATAATCCATTTGCATCCATTGTGGAAGATGGATACCAAGTCCGGATAGAAATCCGCAAAAATAGTCACTCCATGAGATGGCAACTGTGATGTTGCCAATGGCATATTCCATAATCAAAGCCCATCCAATAATCCAGGCGAATATTTCGCCAAAGGCAACATATGAATACGTGTATGCACTGCCGGAAACCGGAATCATGCTGGCAAATTCAGCATAACAAAATGCAGCAAATCCACAAGCCACCGCAGTAAACAAAAATAGAAACACTACGCCAGGACCTCCTTCAGCTGCAGCGGTACCTATGGTACTAAAAATTCCCGCACCCACTATTGCTGCAATGCCCAATGCTGTAAGGTCCTTTACAGAAAGGACTTTGTGCATATGATCATCATGCAAACTCTCATCTCCAATTTGGCTGATTTTTTTTCGTCTGAATATACCCTTGAACATTGGTTGGCCGTTTTAATCTGAAATTTGATCAGTAAACATACAAAAACTAGTTATTACAGACCTAAATTTGAATTCAGGGTTTGATAATTTTCATAATTGTCTATTTTTGAGCTCCTTTATTAAAATCTTTAACTATTAACCTCATGAAACTTTCCGCACTGATATTGATCTCAGGTTTGATTTTGACCATTGCTTCTTGCACCGATGATTCAGGCAGCTCAAATGATTGTGCCGGCATCGTTGCCACCTACAGCACTACCGTAAAGTCTGTACTGGATGCATCTTGTGCATTGGCAGGTTGTCATTCAGGTGCCAATCCGGCCAACGGTTTTAATTTTTCCAATTATGCGGGCGCAAAATCTGTAGCCACCACCTCAGGAGAAAAAATTCTTTGTGCCATTAATCAAAGCGGCAATTGTTCTCCAATGCCTAAAGGAGACAGTAAACTGGAGGCCACCACTATAAAGCTAATAACCTGCTGGGTGGACGCCGGTGCGCCTCAATAATAATTGAATGGCTCGCAATCTGAGTTGTACACCCTTTCGATCAATAATATATTTGAATCAGGATTAAGAATTTACCACATTAACGGGCATAAATAGTATTTTTGGCCTCTACTATACGATTCGACTAAATGGTACACAATAAATACTTTGATCTCATAGATCAATCCTATTACTTTCCCCAGGATGGCTTTGATCTGGAAAAAGATGAATTGATCTTTAACGGGATTCCACTCATGATGCTGATTGAGAAATATGGCACCCCTTTTAAAATGACCTATCTCCCCAAAATCGGAGACCAAATTAAAAAAGCCAAAAATTTCTTCAATAAATCCATGAAGTCCGTGGGTTACAAAGGCAAATATTTTTATTGCTATTGCACCAAGTGCTGCCATTTCTCTTATGTGTTGGAAGAAGTGCTGCAGCATGATGTACAGCTTGAAACATCTTCTGCTTTTGACATCGACCTTATTCTGAATTTATACAAAAACGGCAAAATAGATAAAGAAAGAATCATTGTCAACAATGGATTTAAAACCAAACAATATCTTCACAACATTGCCAATCTGATTAATTCCGGGTTCAAAAATGTAATCCCCGTTATTGATAATAAATTTGAATTTGATTCCTACGAACAAATGGTTCATAAAAAAACCAAAATGGGCATTCGGGTTGCAACAGAAGAGGAACCAATGTTTGAATTTTATACTTCAAGACTGGGCATCAGATCATCTGAAATTGTGCAGTTTTGCAAAGACAGGTTCACCAACCATTCGAAGTTTGAATTGAACATGCTGCATTTTTTTGTTGATACCGGTATTAAGGATACTACTTATTATTGGGGCGAACTTAAGAAAGGAATTAAAACATATATTGAATTAAAAAAGAATTTTTCTTCTCTTCAGGCCATTAATATTGGAGGGGGACTTCCCATTAGAAATTCACTGGGTTTTGAATTTGATTACAAGTACATGATCCACCAAATCGTGCAACTGCTCAAGGAAGCCTGTGAAGAAGAAAACATTGAAGAACCGGATATCTATACTGAATTTGGAAAATATACAGTTGGAGAAAGCGGTGCTACCATATTCTCGGTGTTGGAACAAAAGCAGCAAAACGATTCTGAAATCTGGTACATGGTGGACAACTCCTTGATGAACACTTTGCCCGATAGCTGGGGGATTGCAGAACGTTTTATTTTGCTGCCGGTCAACAAGTGGCACAACGAATATCGCAGAGTTAACATTGGAGGATTGAGTTGTGACAATTCAGATTATTATAATACGGAAGCACAAAATCAACAATTGTTTTTACCTCAATACGAACGTGATGATAAAGAGCCTTTGTATTTAGGTTTTTTCCATACAGGAGCCTATCAGGATGCTTTGTCAGGTTATGGAGGTATAAAACATTGCCTCATTCCTTCCCCAAAACATTTGTTGGTGGATAGAGATGAAAATGGAAATCTGGTAGATTGGGTCTACAGTGAAGAGCAGACTGCAAAAGATATGCTAAAGATTCTGGGTTACAAATAGAACTTATTTTTTTTAAAAACGGTTTTCAACATATGAATAAATCCTATAAGCTTGCCACTAAAACATATGCAGGCATTCCAGATAAATTCGCGAAAGCAGATAAAGCAGAGGTAATTCTTACTTCTATTCCTTATGATGGAACGAGTACCTGGGGTAAGGGTGCTGACAAGGGCTTTAAGGCCTTTCTATTTGCATCAGAGAATATGGAACTGTTTGATATAGAAACCAACTCAGAGCCATACAAGCACGGAGTATTTCTCGAAAAGCCATTAGAGGTAAAAAATGACAGTCCGGAACAAATGGTTAAGAAGGTTTACAAAAAAACCAAGGACTTATTGAAAACAGAAAAGTTTCTGACTTTTTTTGGCGGAGAACATTCAGTCAGCATAGGAATATTAAGAGCATTCGCTGAAAAGTATGACAATCTTACCGTACTTCAGTTGGATGCACATACTGACTTAAGACAAGAATATCATGGAAGCAAATACAACCATGCCTGTGCCGTCGCTGAAGCTCAGAGAGATACCAATCTTATCCAAGTTGGAATCCGAAGTATGGACATTGAAGAAAAAAAATACCTAGAGCCTACCAAAGTCTATTTTGCACATAACATCATGGACAATGATTACTGGATGGAAGAATCCATCAAAAAAATGACTGATAAAGTTTACATCACTTTGGATCTCGATGTATTTGATTCATCATTGATGCCCAGTACCGGGACTCCGGAACCCGGGGGGATGGAATGGTACCAGGTGTTGCAATATTTGCGCATGGTATTCCAAAGGAAAGAGGTGGTTGGATTTGATATTGTCGAACTCGCACCCAATCCTAATAATCCTGCGCCAGATTTTTTGACAGCTAAGCTTTACTACAAAATGCTTGCTTATTTATTTGACAAAAAAAGATCTTAAAATGAACAAGGGTCCTGTTTCTCAATTTATTGCTCATCATTACAGACATTTTAATGCAGCCGCACTCCTGGATGCAGCCAAAGGGTATGAAACTCATTTACTGGAAGGAGGTAAGATGATGGTGACACTTGCAGGAGCTATGAGCACTGCGGAGTTGGGGGTTTCGCTGGCTGAGATGATTCGCCAGGGAAAAGTAGATATTATCTCGTGTACAGGTGCCAATCTTGAAGAGGACCTCATGAATCTTGTGGCCCACAGTCACTATAAAAGAATTCCAAATTACCGTGACCTTACACCAAAAGAAGAATGGGAGCTTCTTGAAAAAGGCCTCAACAGAGTTACGGATACTTGTATTCCGGAGGAGGAAGCCTTTAGAAGACTCCAAAAACACATTTTTGATTTATGGAAAGAAGCAGATGATTCAGGAGCGCGATATTTCCCGCACGAGTATATGTATAAAATGTTGCTCAGTGGTGTGCTTCAACAATATTATGAAATAGATCCGAAAAATTCCTGGATGATCGCAGCCGCTGAACGCAACTTACCAATCGTATGCCCGGGTTGGGAAGATTCCACTATGGGAAATATTTTTGCTTCCTATGTCATCAAGGCTGAAATTAAGGCCAGCACAATGAAAAGTGGAATAGAGTACATGGTTTACCTGTCTGATTGGTACAGAAAAAATTCTGCCGGAAAAGGGGTGGGATTTTTCCAGATTGGAGGAGGAATTGCAGGAGATTTTCCAATTTGTGTAGTACCTATGATGTATCAGGATCTCGAATGGCACGATGTTCCGTTTTGGTCTTATTTCTGTCAGATTTCAGACTCTACAACTTCATACGGTTCCTACTCTGGTGCCGTTCCCAATGAAAAAATAACCTGGGGTAAATTGGACATCCATACGCCAAAGTTTATTGTAGAAAGTGATGCGACCATTGTAGCCCCTCTGATTTTTGCCTGGATTTTAGGTTGGTAAATTAAATCCTCTATCCTTTAATTTCTCCTTTCTAGTTTGAAGGGTTCATAGCGTTCTTTTATTTGAAATTCGTTTGAGTTTTCGATCAGACTTTTATTCATGTGCTACTTGCCATTCACCTCTTGCGTCTCCACCAGACCAATTAATTCTTATTACCTAAGTATCACTCATTTCATAATTACTTAATAATGCTCCGGTCTAGTTAAAGACCAAAGATTCTGCAATCGATTTTTCGTTGTTTGAATTTCACAAATAATATTTCGTTGGCCTTTACTATGTATGAATAAGCCTTAAAAATGGACTAATATTTTATTGACTTTTAGGGCATAAAAAAAGCCCCTCATTTCGCTCTCCTTGCAGAGAGTTGATGAGAGGCCATCCCAAAAACCGATTTTACTTAGACAGGGCCTCCTCTATTTCTAGAGGAGGCACCCGCTTTGTCTTATCGTCTCATGAAGACTTTAGTCAGTTGATTACTCAACTACTAACATCCTCTTTGTTGCGGTGTGGTTTGTTGCATCCAACTGATAGTACAACAGTCCTGTAGCATTCAAATCGCCTTTGCTGATCTGGTAGCTGTTCAAGCCTTTTTGTCCTTTCAACTCGTACACTCTTACTACTTTTCCAGTAACATCGTATACGGTCAGTTTTACTGCACTTGCTTCAGGTAAACGGTATTTTACTACAGTTTCTTTAGAGAATGGATTTGGCTCGTTTTGATACAACTCAAATACTCCACCTTCCACAACTCCTTTGTCTGTGCGTACGCCCATTCTTACCTCTTTCACTTCTTCTGATGCATTGTATGCCTGTGCTTTTGTCACATCACTTGTGATCGCAAACATCTGGCTTACTTTTCCATTTCTGGTCGCTTTGAATACCAACGTAAACAATTCTGCATCTTTTCCGAAGCTTTCTCCCTTGTTAGAGTTCCAGCTGGTAGTGATGATTCCTTCGTTTAATCTGTTCGTTCCAAAGTTTGCTTCTGTTGCTTTCAACACGCCACCTTCCATTCCTTCGAAGATCAAGCTTGACTTGTCATACTTCAATGTGAACTGGTAACCGCTGATGTTGTTGAAATCGCTTGACTTGAAGCTTACTTTATAGCTTTCTCCAGCTACTACGCTCTTCTCATCAACTTCGATGTTCAACACGCCATTGGTTCTGCTTTGTGTGTTGCTTGCATTGCTTGCTCTTGCATCATTGGTAACATCTCCCATTTTAACAGCTACAAAGTCTACTACTTTGTTGTTGTCCAACATCAAAGAACTTGTTCTTGGTGCATTCCATGGGTTGTTTGCATCAGGGAATACATAACCGGCTGGTACGAATGTCCAGGATTTTACTTTGCTGAACTCACTGGTCAAACCAAGGATCAACTTACGTAATTCTGACATATCCGCTGCAGTTACACTTCCACTGTTGTTTACGTCTGCTGCTATCAATTTGTATGCGCTGTTCAATGGAGTCTGACCTAAGATATGTTTTTGAATCTTAACGATATCTTGTGTTGTGATTCCATTGTTATGCTCATCGTTTCTGTTTGGACTCACCATGTAGTTTACATTTAACTTCAGATCGCCGAAGCTGTATGGGCTTCCTACTCTCTGTGCCATCATGTTGCCATTGTTGTACAATTGCATGTCTACTGGGTTCGCTACATCGCCACCTTCTGTCTTAAGATTTCCGGTGATTTTTCCGAATGATCCTGTGTTAGGACAGATGTCTTGATTGTCTTGTACGATCACTACTGTCTTGCAGTAATCTTTGTTTCCTTCTTCGTCTTCTACCCACATTTCAACTTCGATTCTTAACTCATCGTTTTGTCCCTGAGCTACGAAATCTGCACAACATACGTTGATGAATGTTTTGGTATCGTCTCCGTCAAAGTAGAACTTCAAGTTCTCTTTTGCAGTACAGTTGTCATAACTTCCGTGATCAAGATCTTTTGCCCAGATCTCAACACAACCAGAAGCTGGCATAGGTACTGTGATTACTCCTGTCAAGCAGTATGGTGTTGGTGCTTTGCAGTCTTTGATTTCAAATAAGCTTTCGCATACTCCAACGTTTCCGCAACCATCTTCTACAAACCACTTGATTTTGTGGATACCTATTGGATAAGTTCCGCTTGCATCGAATGGATTGTGATCGTCATCTGCAAATGGATTGTGGCTGTATTCAACAGTGTCTCCAGCTGCATATTGCTTTCTGGTCAACGTTCCTACTCGGAAGTCATATCCTCCGTGTACGCCTTTTCCATCATTGAATGCGTCTATTTTGTATTCCCAGAACAACCAATCCAATGGGCTACAGTTGTCTGTTGCATCTGCTGTAAGTGAAATGTGTCCAACACAGATTCCCAATGCTGGGTCTATCACTGCCGGCTCACATGGGCCTACGTTGCATGTTACTACAGGTCTGTCCTGATCTCTTACTTTGATCACTTGTAATGCTTCCCATCTTCCAAAGTTTGGATCGATGAATGGATCGTACTGACACCAGTCAATAACTACCCATCTTCTCAATACTTTGAAACATGCATCCGGCTCTATGTTGAAGATCTCATCGAAGTATTCGATAGATAATAATGCACAGTTGTCGTCTGCATTGTTGATTACTTGTGGTCTTCCTAATTGTGGATTGTCAGGGCTGATGTCTGCGCCACATCCGTCGATCGTTACCGGTGTCTGTGTACATACGCCATTTGGCCACATTAAGTCTGTATATCTTGGATCGTTACAAGTTACATCATCCACATAGAATGGATCGCAGTCTACAAACCAGATAGTCTGGATGGCAGTTACGTTGATGTTGTTTGGTCCTTGTGTGGATACAATTCTTTGGATTACTCCTTGTCCGCACTCTCTAAGGTCATTTACGGTGATGGTTGGGTTGCTTCCGCAGCCACTTAACACATATCCGTCAAATCCCCATACTAACTCATATTTTCTGTCCCAATGTGCAGTGTCGAAATACTGATAGTAGTATTCGCATGCTTGATTTGGTGCAGGTTTTGGAACTGCGTTGGTCTGTACATATCCAGGATATCCTGTATAGTCATTTCTTTCGCAGAATTTGTAACATACTAAGTCTTTTGTTACTACTTTCTTCCTATCTCCCAAGTTTGTAACTACTCGTCCGAAGGTAGCATCGTTAGGATCTGTAAGTTTGGTAATGTCAAACCAGAACCAGCAGCTTACTACGATATTTGGTGGAGCTACTACTGTAGGTACACTCTTATTCTGTACTTCCACCTCAATCATACAATCGCTGAATCTTCCGTTCAACACACTGCTTGTGCTGGTCATTCTGATTGGTGCAACCGGACCTGCGCCTGGATCTACATCAAATACCCTTAACACAACCATTACTTTGGTTCCTACATCTGCACAGCAGAAATAAGTACAATCGTCAAAGTAAACTTGATTTCCAGCTAAGATGCTGTTGTCATCTCCGTTTACTCCGCTACATGCTACTACGTTGTTAGAGTTGCTACCGTTGTTGGTTCCCAACAACTCAGCCATTCTGATCACTTTGAAGTAGATGTGTGGTTGACAGTTGTCAAATGATCCTTCGTCAAATGATTCTGCACATACTTTTGCAAGATTTGATCCAGGAGTTTGATTTCCGTTGATGCTCACTGTAGTTATTGAACGACAGATAGCTTGTGGCGGAACTCGGTCAACTACGTTCAACACTACTCTTTTCTTAGTAATGTTTCCGCAGCAATCGATTGCATTGATGTAACCGATTTGGATTCCTTCAGGCATGTTTACTACTACATAACCAGTAGTCTCATCGCCAAGAACTGTTCCTTGCTCAACTTCAACAGTGTAATGTACTTCATTTGAACAGTTGTCTATAATCCAGGCTGGTGGAACTTCCCAACGGCCTACACATGCATAAGATTCCATGTTTACTCTTGCAGAATCCGGATAAAGAACCTGTGGTCCTTCTACATCTGTAACTTTGATGATCTGGTTATGTCCACCTAAAACGCTGGTACACCAGTCCATAACAGTCCACTGTCTCAACACTTTGTAACATCCTACAGGACCTGCATCGCAGCCTGGAGTTGCAAGGTTGAAAACGATGTCTTTGTAAGTAACACTCAAGTTAAAGCACTCAGCTCCACCTGGTTTTCCTGTTCCAACCCACATGATGTGGCGGTTAGGTCCCCAGCACAATGGATTTGTTTGTGACCACTGTCTGTGTGATGGATAGTATACAGGATCAGGATTTGGATGTCCAAACCATGGGCTGTTTACATCATCGATACAGTTCCATCCCAATACTCTTGGTAATCTTCTGTTTGGATATTGGTCAGGTTGGTTAGGATTAGCTCTCCAGAATGCAGAGTCCAAAATATATCCATCCACGCACTCAGGGAAATCTGCCATGTGTGGGGTAACATTTTTGTTTCTGTCTATCTTCTCATCGCAAGCCAACATTGGTTGGTCTAAGTTATCATAATTTGGTGGAACGGTAACATCAAACAAATCACCCAAACCTATCGTAATAGTTTGTACACAAGTCGCTCTGTTTCCGGAACCATCCACAGCAGTCCAGGTTCTCAAGATTCTTCTTGAATAACCAAGCGCACAATTTCCTTGTGTGCTGTTGTCTCTGTAAGAAAGACTTGCACCACCACAATTTTCAACTACTGAAGGAACTCCTGTATTAGCAGGGATCGGATCAATCGCACAAGAGAAAGTTGCATCGGCTGGACAAGTAAGTCTTGGAGCAATTTTATCTTCAACAGTAGCATGTCCCCAGCAGCTGTTGCCGGTTGCA
Source organism: Candidatus Vicinibacter affinis (assembly GCA_016714365.1). NCBI lineage: Bacteria > Pseudomonadati > Bacteroidota > Saprospiria > Saprospirales > Saprospiraceae > Candidatus Vicinibacter > Candidatus Vicinibacter affinis. The sequence continues at coordinate 228,077 of JADJNH010000007.1, forward strand.
GGGTCACGTACAGTAAGTTTTAATTCTTTACCAATATCTGTTCCGTTAATTTGAACACCGGCTAGATTTGGATTACGGTCGATTAAACCACCACCTGTCCAGTATCTCACTTCCACAATGTAGTTATCATAACATGAATATGGACCTCCTTCGAGTACCATGTCAGCATTGATGGTAGCAGAACAATTCTCGTCCAAACTTATTTGAATCTCATCGTTACAAGCTAAAGCTCTTGTTGGATTTGCATATGCATTTACACATACATCAAATTCACAAGTAGCTACGTTTCCAGCTGCATCGGTTGCTCTATAGCATATTCTTGTACATCCTATAGGAAAAAAGCATCCGGGACCATATGGCGCACCACACGTTTGTACAAGTGGTACCCTTGTAGAGGTTGACAAATTGTATCCTATAACTCCAATCCAGTTAGCTCCTCCAAATCCAAATGAACTGTTGATGAAAGGAGCAGCGAACTGTCCACCGGTATAAGTAGCACCATCTATTGGTGTATTGATATTTGCATCACCCATCGCTGTACCTCCACAACCTGAAAATAAGGATGCATTGGTACCTCCGGTACCCGCAGCATGAATGTAAATACCTCTTCTCTCACCAGTACCCATCGTTAAGCAACCTACAACAGTTGTCTCAGTTTGGATAGGCGCGCATCTCTTAATGGTATCTGAACGAGTGCCGGTCAAGAGATCGAAACTGTCAATGGTATTGGTAAACTGTCCACCAAATCGAGGAGTTCTGGTAGCGCACTGAGTCCAGGCACCAGGAGTGGCCTGTACAGGTACGTGACTACCTGGAGCAGTTGTATAATAGATTGTGTGGGGAACGTTAGCAAAAGCCCGTTCTCCCAGTAACTGAAGATTTAATGGCCCTCCAGAAGTGTTGATCAAGTCAAACATCACACCCCAACTATTTGCTCCTCCTGTAATTGACCAGTAAGATGCAGGTGGTAAACAAACAGTAGCTGTACTTCTGTTCCCAAAATAAGCACCGGCAGGACAATTGTCCATCGCCATAAATGCAGGTGCGTCCCAAGAAACCTCACATTCTCCAGGACCCGCATTCAAAGTAACACGATTTCCTTTAGGACATGCTGGCACTAGAGTTGGTGCCTCTAAATCTCTAACAGTCACCTGTTGAGGACCCCCAATTACAAATCGACAGTCATTGGCTACTATCCAATATAAATTGTACACTCCCGCTGCTGGAAACAATATTCCAGGGGATGTACATGCGCTGCCCGTTGTATTTGGATCACAAACACTAGCAGCTGTTATTGGCGTAGTTGAATATCTAACGGCAGATGTACATGTAGGATCTACACTAAGACATGCTACCGGTGACGGCACACAAGTCCCTGGCGCAAAAGATACTGTCACCGCTGCTGGTATTACCGGCAATACAGGATTAGCTGCCATTACCACTGACCAGCTCAACATAGGACCACTATCCCCACCCGCTTGATCATAAAATATTAACTCTAACACATCATTTGGCACCACTGCCAACGAGGCCACAGTTGATAAGGTTGCTGTTGGTGATGTTCCACATATAAAACCACCAGCCCCTTGAGGTCTAAATGTATTAGAAAAGGAGCAGCTCCCGCTGTTATAGGTGAACAAGCTGCATTATCACAAAATTTGGTATTGGTAAAATTGTCATTACTTCCACCGTTAGCGAAACTTAGTCCCAGTACTTGTCCAGTCCGCCTGTTTCTAATATAGATTAGAAGGTCACTATCCCAAGTATGGTTGAAATTAAGATTTACACTGGATACCTGGTATCCACTACAGTTCCCAAATGATGCAGGCGCAGTGGCTGTAAATACAGTTCCCCCAGTCCAGGCAACTCCCGGAGAACCTCCTCCGTTAAAATTGGTTTGGGGTACAACCCCGCATCCTCCAGTTCCTGAGTAAGGAATTGTGCTGTTTCCACCGTTGTTGATTGTGCTTCCGGGAATCGTTACTACAGGTTGTGCATACAACCCGGTAACCATCACCATCACTATCACAAACAACTGGCAAAGCCGATTGTAAAATGGTTGATTCATGAGATATGAGTTAATTGATTATAAAATTTTGAAATTAGGTTACGATTTGAGAACTTGTATCAATGATTTATATTCAGCTGTGTTTAATATTGCTTCAATACTGGAATTCATATCAATAGAATTCCCATTTCTTACAACTAAATTGCCAAATGTATCAAAGTCTAAACTACTCAAGAATACACTGTAAGTATTCATGTTTTGGTCCGGACGATTTATCAAAGCATCCAATGTACGCTGATAGATCTTCACCGTAGACCAAAGAGCAGATCCTTTTCCTTGCTGTTGTGCCTCCCCCTGCACCTTAGCAAATTCTGTCGTCAAATCCTGTATCGCCTGCGGTACAGGCTTTAGGTTTGGAATATTATAAGTCTGGGCAACAACTTGGTCTTTTCCTACCAGTCCTGCAACAAACATAAAAATAGCCACCATGGCCAGCCTTGAAATGAACCCTTTAAGAGAAAATTTCGTTTTTTTCATGAGATTTAGTTTTGGTTTATGTTAATAATATATTATAATTCAATACTTTACAACTAATCATTTGGAATTCCAAATGAGACTTTTTATAATAATTACCAAACTAAAAATCAAACCAAAATGCACGTTGCATTATGGACATCAAAATAACTCCTGGTTCAGGAATCATCTGAATTTTACATTAAAAACGACTTAAATTTCTTTTGGATGCTTCGTCCGAGAGGAATGAAAGTCTTGAGTTTGGTAAATATTAAATAGCACCCTAATTCTAAGGCACTAGTCGGCTCAAAGATACAAATGCTGCTATTACAGCTAATACCAATATATAAGTATTTAAAATATTATATATTATTGTAATTTGAATACAGAAATTTTTATCCACAAATGTCCTTATAATAAAAAAAGCCCCTCATTTTGCTCTCTTTGCAGAGAGTTGATGAGAGGCCATCCCAAAAACCGATTTTACTTAGACAGGGCCTCCTCTATTTCTAGAGGAGGCACCCGCTTTGTCTTATCGTCTCATGAAGACTTTAGTGTGTTGATTACTCAACTACTAACATCCTCTTTGTTGCGGTGTGGTTTGTTGCATCCAACTGATAGTACAACAGTCCTGTAGCATTCAAATCGCCTTTGCTGATCTGGTAGCTGTTCAAGCCTTTTTGTCCTTTCAACTCGTACACTCTTACTACTTTTCCAGTAACATCGTATACGGTCAGTTTTACTGCACTTGCTTCAGGTAAACGGTATCTTACTACAGTTTCTTTAGAGAATGGATTTGGCTCGTTTTGATACAACTCAAATACTCCACCTTCCACAACTCCTTTGTCTGTGCGTACGCCCATTCTTACCTCTTTCACTTCTTCTGATGCATTGTATGCCTGTGCTTTGGTCACATCACTTGTGATCGCAAACATCTGGCTTACTTTTCCATTTCTGGTCGCTTTGAATACCAACGTAAACAATTCTGCATCTTTTCCGAAGCTTTCTCCCTTGCTAGAGTTCCAGCTGGTTGTGATGATTCCTTCGTTTAATCTGTTCGTTCCAAAGTTTGCTTCTGTTGCTTTCAACACGCCACCTTCCATTCCTTCGAAGATCAAGCTTGACTTGTCATACTTCAATGTGAACTGGTAACCGCTGATGTTGTTGAAATCGCTTGACTTGAAGCTTACTTTATAGCTTTCTCCAGCTACTACGCTCTTCTCATCAACTTCGATGTTCAACACGCCATTGGTTCTGCTTTGTGTGTTGCTTGCATTGCTCGCTCTTGCATCATTGGTAACATCTCCCATTTTAACAGCTACAAAGTCTACTACTTTGTTGTTGTCCAACATCAAAGAACTAGTTCTTGGTGCATTCCATGGGTTGTTTGGATCAAGGAACATATAACTGCTTGGTACGAATGTCCAGGATTTTACTTTGCTGAACTCACTTGTTAAACCAAGGATCAACTTACGTAATTCTGACATATCCGCTGCAGTTATACTTCCACTGTTGTTTACGTCTGCTGCTATCATTTTGTATGGGCTATTCAATGGTGTCTGACCCAAGATATGTTTTTGAATCTTAACGATATCCTGTGTTGTGATACCATTGTTATGCTCATCATTTCTGTTTGGACTCACCATGTAGTTTACATTTAACTTCAGATCGCCGAAGCTGTATGGGCTTCCTACTCTCTGTGCCATCATGTTGCCATTGTTGTACAATTGCATGTCTACTGGGTTCGCTACATCGCCACCTTCTGTCTTAAGATTTCCGGTGATTTTTCCGAATGATCCTGTGTTAGGACAGATGTCTTGATTGTCTTGTACAATTACTACTGTCTTGCAGTAATCTTTGTTGCCTTCTTCGTCTTCTACCCACATTTCAACTTCGATTCTTAACTCATCGTTTTGTCCCTGAGCTACGAAATCTGCACAACATACGTTGATGAATGTTTTGGTATCGTCTCCGTCAAAGTAGAACTTCAAGTTCTCTTTTGCAGTACAGTTGTCATAACTTCCGTGATCAAGATCTTTTGCCCAGATCTCAACACAACCAGAAGCTGGCATAGGTACTGTGATTACGCCTGTCAAGCAGTATGGTGTTGGTGCTTTGCAGTCTTTGATTTCAAATAAGCTTTCGCATACTCCAACGTTTCCGCAACCATCTTCTACAAACCACTTGATTTTGTGGATACCTATTGGATAAGTTCCGCTTGCATCGAATGGATTGTGATCGTCATCTGCAAATGGATTGTGGCTGTATTCAACAGTGTCTCCAGCTGCATATTGTTTTCTGGTCAACGTTCCTACTCGGAAGTCATATCCTCCGTGTACTCCTTTGCCATCATTGAAGGCGTCAATTTTGTATTCCCAGAACAACCAATCCAATGGGCTACAGTTGTCTGTTGCATCTGCTGTAAGTGAAATGTGTCCAACACAGATTCCCAATGCTGGGTCAATCACTGCCGGCTCACATGGGCCTACGTTGCATGTTACTACAGGTCTGTCCTGATCTCTTACTTTGATCACTTGCAATGCTTCCCATCTTCCAAAGTTTGGATCGATGAATGGATCGTACTGACACCAGTCAATAACTACCCATCTTCTCAATACTTTGAAACATGCATCCGGCTCTATGTTGAAGATCTCATCGAAGTATTCGATAGACAATAATGCACAGTTGTCGTCTGCATTGTTGATTACTTGTGGTCTTCCTAATTGTGGATTATCCGGGCTGATGTCAGCACCACATCCGTCGATCGTTACAGGTGTCTGTGTACATACGCCATTTGGCCACATTAAGTCTGTGTATCTTGGATCGTTACAAGTTACATCATCCACATAGAATGGATCGCAGTCTACAAACCAGATGGTCTGGATTGCAGTTACGTTGATGTTGTTTGGTCCTTGTGTGGATACAATTCTTTGGATCACTCCTTGTCCGCACTCTCTAAGGTCATTTACGGTGATGGTTGGTGCGTTTCCGCAGCCACTTAACACATATCCGTCAAATCCCCATACTAACTCATATTTTCTGTCCCAATGTGCAGTGTCGAAATACTGATAGTAGTATTCGCATGCTTGATTTGGTGCAGGTTTTGGAACTGCGTTGGTCTGTACATATCCAGGATATCCTGTATAGTCATTTCTTTCGCAGAATTTGTAACATACTAAGTCTTTAGTTACTACTTTCTTCCTGTCGCCTAAGTCTGTTACTACTCGTCCGAAAGTTGCATCGTTAGGATCTGTAAGTTTGGTAATGTCAAACCAGAACCAGCAGCTTACTACGATATTTGGTGGTGCTACTACTGTAGGTACACTCTTGTTCTGTACTTCCACCTCAATCATACAATCGCTGAATCTTCCGTTCAACACACTTGTTGTGCTGGTCATTCTGATTGGTGTAACCGGGCCTGGACCTGGATCCACATCAAATACTCTTAACACAACCATTACTTTGGTTCCTACATCTGCACAGCAGAAATAAGTACAATCGTCAAAGTAAACTTGATTTCCAGCTAAAATGCTGTTGTCATCTCCGTTTACTCCGCTACATGCTACTACGTTGTTAGAGTTGCTACCGTTGTTGGTTCCCAACAACTCAGCCATTCTGATCACTTTGAAGTAGATGTGCGGTTGACAGTTGTCAAATGATCCTTCGTCAAATGACTCTGCACATACTTTTGCAAAATTTGATCCAGGTGTTTGGTTACCGTTGATGCTCACTGTGGTGATTGAACGACAGATGGCTTGTGGCGGTACGCGGTCTACTACGTTCAACACGACTCTTTTCTTAGTAATGTTTCCGCAGCAATCAGTTGCAATGATGTAACCGATTTGGATACCTTCTGGCATGTTTACTACTACATATCCACTGGTTTCGTCGCCAAGAACAGTTCCTTGCTCAACTTCAACAGTGTAATGTACTTCATTTGAACAGTTGTCTATAATCCAGGCTGGTGGAACTTCCCAACGGCCTACACATGCATAAGATTCCATGTTTACTCTTGAAGAATCCGGATAAAGAACCTGTGGTCCTTCAGTATCTGCAACTTTAATTACTTGATTATGACCTCCAACGATACTGGTACACCAGTCCATCACAGTCCATTGTCTCAACACTTTGTAGCATCCTATAGGACCTGCATCGCAACCAGGGGTTGCTAAATCAATTACCACATCTTTATAGGAAACAGCAAGATTGAAGCACTCAGCTCCGCCTGGTTTTCCTGTTCCAACCCACATAATGTGGCGGTCAGGTCCCCAGCACAATGGATTTGTTGGTGACCACTGTCTGTGTGATGGATAGTATACAGGATCAGGGTTTGGATGTCCAAACCATGGGCTGTTTACATCATCGATACAGTTCCATCCCAATACTCTTGGTAATCTTCTGTTTGGATATTGGTCAGGTTGGTTAGGATTAGCCAACCAGAATGCAGAATCCAGAATATATCCATCCACGCACTCAGGGAAATCTGCCATGTGTGGAGTAACATTTTTATTTCTGTCAATCTTCTCATCGCAAGCCAACATTGGTTGGTCAAGGTTGTCATAATTTGGTGGAACAGTAACTTCAAATAAGTCACCTAATCCTATTGTAATGGTCTGAACGCAAGTTCCTCTGTTTCCGGAACCATCAACTGCAGTCCAGGTTCTCAAAATTCTTCTTGAATAACCTAAAGCACAATTTCCTTGTGTGCTGTTGTCTCTGTAAGAAAGATTTACACCACCACAATTTTCTACTATAGATGGTGTTCCTGTATTTGCAGGGATTGGATCAATCGCACAGGAGAAAGTTCTATCTGGAGGACAAGTAAGAACAGGAGCAAGTTTATCTTCTACTGTCGCATGTCCCCAACAGCTGTTGCCGGTAGCAGGATCACGAACAGTTAATTTTAACTCTTTTCCAATGTCATTGCCATTTATTTGTACTCCTGCAAGATTTGGATTGCGGTCTATCAAACCACCACCTGTCCAGTATCTTGCTTCTACGATATAACTGTCATAACAAGCATAAGGACCTCCCTCAAGTACCATATCAGCAGTGATGGTAGCAGAACAATTCTGATCCAAACTAATTTGAATCTCATCGTTACACGCTAAAGCTCTTGACGGATTGGCATAAGCATTTACACAAACATCAAATTCACAAGTGGCCACATTACCGGCGGCATCAGTAGCTCTGTAACATAATCTGGTACATCCAATTGGGAAGAAGCAGCCAGGACCATAAGGTGCTCCGCAAGTTTGTACGACAGGCACAACACTGTTGGCAAACAAATATTCAAAATCACCATTAAACATCCTTACTGAAAAAGTACCTGCAACGTTGAATGGTGTATTAGCTGCACCAAACTGACAACGACTGGCTCGCACGTCAATACCAAGATTCGGGTCTCCCTGAATTGTATTGGAACATGGTGCTGCCGGATTTACATAAAAGTAAGATCCTCCATTCGGTGAATAGATGGCAATACCTCTGGTTTCACCAGGGCCAATGATGGCGTTACTTACAACAGTAGTGTCGAAAATAGTTTGTCCTTGACAATTAATTCTGGAAACAATATTCTGTGTTCCAATACCAAATTTTTCAAGTAACCTTGGATTTCCCGGAGGAAAGACAGGTTGTCCTACTTTGGCAGAATCTCCTGCAATTTGTGTCCATGCAGAGGCATTATTAGTTACCGGAACATAGGATCCCGGAGCACTGGTCATATAAATCCGGTACATATTTCCGGAAGCAGTCCAAGGCATAAAATGTAGGGCGGTCAATGCCATACTTCTACCGCTTGTATTGATCACATTAAATAGCAATCCAACAGAGAATCCTGCGGTACCCGCCAAACCATTGTTTGCATTAAGAGTACAACCGACTGCACGGGTACTGGCGCCAAAGAAGCTATTACCTGGACAATTGTCCATGGCCATGAAATTTGGAGCATCCCAGGAGACCTCACATTCTCCCGGACCAGCATTCAGATTCACTCTATTTCCTTTAGGACATGCCGGTAGGAAAGTAGGTAATTCTGTATCCAAAACAGTCACTTGTTGAGGACCTCCGACTGCAAATAGGCAATCGTTGGCCACTATCCAATAGATATTGTAAACTCCTGCTGCAGGAAATACAATTCCTGGAGCTGTACAGGCATTACCAATTGTGAGTGGGCTGCAAACAGTAGTTGCATCAACCAAAGTAGTTGAATATCTAATTGAACTGGCACAACTGCCAATCCCAAGACAAGCCACCGGCGAAGGAGTACATGTTCCCGGGGCCATAGATACAGTAATAGGTGCAGGAATAGCCGGCAAAGTTGGTGCAGATGCCAAAACAACTGACCAAGCCAACATCGGTCCTGTATCACCACCAATATCGTCATAAAATATTAATTCCAAAACATCTCCTGGCTGTATGGTCATTGCAGCCAAAGTGGAAATGGTTCCATTGGGATCGTTAGCACATTGAGAAGAGTTGATTAAGCCCTCAGGACGGAAAGTTCCTGTGAAGGGAGCTGTACCTGCAGAGACTAAAGGGCATCCCAAATTGTCACAGAATTTTGTATTGGTATAGTTATCATTACCAGCACCATTGTCTGTACTCAACTCTATAACCTGAGCAGTGGTTCTGTTTCTCAAGTAAAAATCCACATCTGAATCGAATGTATGGTTGAAGTTAACATTCACACTAGAAAGGACATAGCTGCCACACGTGCCATCTCCTAATGGACGAGGCAGTGTTAATGTAAAAACAGTGCCACCTGTCCACGCGGCACCAGGGGCTCCACCACCGTTTGCATTACTTTGAGGGACCACTGTACATCCACCGGTTCCGGTATAAGGAATAATGCTGTTACCCCCATTGTTTATAATACTTCCAGCAACAGTAACTACCGGTTGAGCTTGGATAAGACCAACAACAAACAGCAGGCAGATTACGACGGCCAATGAAGTTTTTGTAAATAATTGCTTCATGAGATTCATTTTTTTTTGTTCTTGAAAGGGATTTTAAAGCTTAAGTCTATTTAGAATGTATGAAAAATCACTAGTCCAACTTTTAGTTTTGTACAATTGGAAAGCCTCGGTATCTGTAATTCTATCCCACTTAACCGAAGTGTTCAGAAATGCAGAGGTAAGTGCATATTCTGTAGTGGGCTTGATTTGTGTCGGCTCATTTAAAAAATCAAGAATAGACATGTACAAGTCCAATCTTCTCTCATTAAGGGGAGATGGATTTGATTTGTATGCTTCTCCAGCAAATTCTAATTCTTCTCTGACTATCGTTTGAGCAGTCAAATTGTCTTTAAGGGCAGGATACACGCTTTGGGATTTTCCTGTGATACAGATCAAAGCGAAAATTGCCAGAAAGAAAAGCTTGGTAATCTTCATAAGGATTGATTTAATAATTTAATGATTGTGAGATTAGTTTTTTATGATTCTTATAAGGGATTGGTATTCCTGTGTGGCCAGCAAGGCCTTAATGGTGGCATCCATGTCCAATTGGTTGCCATTTTTAACTACCAGATGGCTGTATTCCTGCATATCCATGCTACTGAGGACTACATCATAAGTGCTCATGTTCGGATCAGATCTGTTCAGTAATGCATCCAATACCCTCTGGTAAACCTTTACAGTTGGCCAAAGTGTAGAATTCGGACCTTGTTGCTTTGCTGTTGCCAGCACCGTACCATACTCTAAATTAAGATCCTGATAGGCCTGTGTAGCAGATTTTAAGGTGGGTAGTCCGTAAGAAAGTGTTTGAGCAAAGCTCCGGGTGGAGGAGGCCATACATATGGTCAAGATTGCAAAGAACAAGAACTTAACAAAAGGACTCCTTGAATGTAAATTCGCTTGTTTCATGAGTTTTGGTTATATTGAAAAACAATCAAATCAAATATGTACCAAGTACCAAAAATGTCAATATCTGTTAGAATAGAGCCAAATCCGGCAAATGCCATTTATGTACCAAAACACAGATTTAAATAGAAAAAATTGCTGATAGAACCTCTTTTTAAACTCTAAATAGGATTTAAAAAGAAACGCAACTACTTAATAATGACTTAATTATCTTTTTGGATGCTTCGTCCTGGAGGTAATTAGTCCTGAGTTTGGTAAATAAATCAAAGCTTCCATGGTAAGTGGAAACTTTTCAGCCCAAAGATACGAATGAATAAAAGTTATATATTACCTTAAAATATGTATTTTTTATATTAGATAATATCATAATTTGATACTGATAGAAGTCTATTTATAAAAAACTTTCTCATCAAAGCTTTGATTCAGCCTGTAGTTAGTAAACTTTAGTCGTATTTTCCCATGGGTGGATTGAGAGGGGGTCCCTGAATTTTTTGACCTTGAATTCAGATCTGCTGACATCATTTTGGGAATTTTGAATTTACCCACTTCTATTCCAAAAACCATCAATTCAGGAAGCTTGCTCCCGGGTTTCTCGTCATATAGATATTGGATTTCTACCGTTCCATTTGACTTTGTAGTAAGTGAAGATTTAACAATTCTTCTTCTTGTTGCATCGACCCATATTTTAGCCAGAATCAATTCCTCATGTTCTTTTGGAACCAACTGAATAATTCTGATGATTGAACCCGGATTGGTTTCACTACCAGAATCAATGCATAAATAACTGGAAGGATCATTTAAAAGCTCCATCAAATAAAAGGGGTTTTGCTTAGGCATAAATGCTATTCCCTGTGTCTTGACTTTAAATAAATTAGGTTGTTTGAAATACACTTTACCCTTGACGGGTTCAATATTTATATAAGGGATCTCAAAACTGATGTTTATATCGGCTGTATATCTTTCAATTTTTTTAAAATCCGTTTGGATCATTTGTACCAAAACCTCAGCCTTTTGACCAATTGCTTTGCCCATTAAAATTGAAAGGCCAAATATCATGGTAATCAAAGTCCTGCTCACGAGTGTATGTCTTTTTGGTTGAAATAATACAATGAAATGCTCAAAAATAAAATTATATGAAATACAAGTATGGCAATTGAGGTCCCCATTAATCCCCAATCAATTGGTTGATCAAACATGTTGCGCCAGACGATCATGTAGCTTGTAAAAAGAAAAGGCTTGATGTAATCAAAAAGCGGCAAATCAAAACTACCGATAATGGTAAAAATGACAATGACTGCCATTGTAATGATAATTGGGCCTATAGAATTGTCAGTAAAACAAGAAAGCATCAGGGAGAAAGAGGAAACCACACTCAGACTCAAAAAAGCAATGACAAAAGCCCCATAAAATCGCCACAAAAGGTCACTCGCTTTTAAAACATTTATAGTTTCCGATTTTAAAATAATCAGATCACCTTCGCCGAATAAAAGCAATGAACCACCTAAGGACAAAACACCTAATAAAAGCAATAATATGAGTACATAAAAACTGCCTGCGGTAAATTTCGCAAATACCAACTCGGATCTTGAAACCGGCCTGGTCAAAAGCAACCGCAAAGTTCCGTTGGCGGCTTCACCACTTATCAAATCACCTGTAATCAAAGCAACTAATAGCGGCATTTGAATAATGAGGGTTTGGAGGATGATGAAACAAACCAAATAACCATTCAACACTTTTCCCTCAATGCTTAAGAACCCTTCCAATTGTTGAAAAATAAAATCGATGTAGGAAGCACCATCAATGTACAAAGCAAATTCAATGATGGCTACGATCAGCAATATTGCTGCAAAACCAATATAACTTCTAGGTCGTCTGGCGATTTTATATAATTCGGTCCTGATCAATGTGAACATCTCTTCAATTGCTGGTTAGTTTGAAAAAATAATCTTCCAGCTTACGTTTATAGTAAATGGAGTAAACATTAATTCCCTCTTCAATTAAAACCTTGTTGATGTCAGCTATCAAAGCTTTTGGCGCCTGGCATTGCAGTTCCGATGGTGAAATTTCCACCGCCCCCACAATCGGCCAATTATTACGGATCCTATCAACAGCTCGGGGTGTATTATTTGTTTCTATTACAACCACCAATTCCTGATCATTGATCAAAGTCTGAACGTTGCCCTGAACAAGCGCCTTCCCTTTGTTCATAATGACCATATGGTCAGCAATCAGTTCAATTTCAGACAAGATGTGCGAAGAAAGAATTACAGTCTTTCCAGAATGTTTTAAATTAAGAATCATCTGGCGCAACTCAAGAATCCCGCTTGGATCAAGACCAGTCGTAGGTTCATCGAGAATTACCAAATCGGGATTATGAATGATTGCCTGAGCAATACCCAACCGTTGTTTCATTCCATGGCTGTAGGTTCCAACTTTATGTTTGCCCCGAGAAGACAATCCTACTAAATCAAGCAATTCCTCAATTTTTTTTGAATTCGGACGGATGCCGCTAAGCCTTGCAAGTAAATTTAGATTTTCAATACCGGTGAGATAAAGATAAAAATCCGGTTTCTCAATAATGCTTCCGATCCGTGAAAGTATTTGCTTGCGATGTTGATTTAAATCTTTTCCAAAAACCTTGATCATTCCATTGTCAGGACTGATCAGGGACAACATCATTCTCAAGGTAGTACTTTTGCCCGCACCGTTCGGTCCGAGAAATCCATAAATGCAATTAGCTGGAATTACCAGATCAAGATGATCGACCGCTAAAATATCTTTGTATGTTTTACTGAGTTGGGTTATCTCGATTATCCCGGAATCCATTTAGTAATAACGCACATATCACTAGATGGTTTTTGAAAACATTGAATAAAATTCTAAATCCATTCAAAGTTGTTTTAACAATTTCTCTTTAACAAGATGGACTGGTCAGCTGTATAGCAAGCAAGATAACTACAGGATTTCAAAATCGTCAGTTATATTACTTGTATTAAAGTAATATAATTTCAAATTACCTGTCAATGGATACTTACCTCAAAAATTCTTAATGAATCTGCATTGGATGCTACTATTAAATGCTTTTTCCCTTTTAAATTCAATAATTTCATATCCTTCACATCATACGGAATTGAAATCCCACTTTTGTGTGCAGGAACAATTTCCCATTTCTTATTTTTGTCTTGCATCAAAAGACAACCGATACCGCCATCTGCTCGTGTAGTTTCTATTTCTGAATGAAGTTGATTACCCGCTACCAATATATCCTTAATCCCGTCTCCATTTAAGTCTTGCACCAAAATGGATTGAACAGGGGTGAATTGAGCTTCAACAGGTAATTTCAATAGCTCAAAGTCATTTTGTTTTTTAATAAAAAATGCAGAACTAAATAATTTTGCTTGCAGTAAAATACCCTTATCAGAAACCTTGGGTAACAAATCATTGATTCCGGCATCAGCAAAAGATCTGAAGGTTGGAAATTTTTTACTTATCGAAGGAAGCTGTTCAGATGCGCATTGTTTACCCCTAACGGGAACAATAAGCTTGTCTTGATATTTTGCAAGAAACACATCATAACTTCCATTCTGATCGTAGTCATCACAATAAACCTGAAAAGGCTTTTCAACGGAAGCATGAAACTTATAATTTTCTCCCAAATTACCTCCAATCAAATCCAGTTCGCCATCTCCGTTTAAATCTTCAGCTAAAATTTTATTCCACCAGCCTTCCGTATTTGAAAAGCCATATTTTTTTGGATCGGCAGGAATTAAATTTTTGTCCTTCCATTCAAATACAGATACGGGCATCCACTCTCCCACCACAATCAACTCAAGAATTTGGTCCTTATTTAAATCCATCCATACAGCGGAGGTAACCATCCCAAGCTTTAAAAGTGCTGTTGCCTTTTCAGAAGTGACATCCTTGTATTGACCTTTGCCTGTATTTTCTAGTAAATAGCTTTTTGGAGAAAATGGATACTTATCTGGAATAGTCCTGCCTCCTCTAAATATATCCAGATCGCCGTCCCCATCAAAATCAGTCACCGCCAAACAAGATCCGGAAGAAGTAATTTCAGGAAGTAAGTTTTTTGCTTTACGAAAATTAGCTTTTCCGTCATTAAGATAAAGTCTGTCCTGATAAGCTGGGCCCTCCTTGGCTTCCGTATCACCAGAAATTACATACAAATCAACATCGCCATCGCCATCAGCATCAAAAAATTCTCCACCTACGTCTTCAAAATTTTTGTCAATTTCAAAATCATTCACTTTTCCGGTAATAAACTTTCCATCCAAAGTCTGCACATACAATATCCCAGATTGCCCCTTTGCACCACCGACATAGAAATCCTCCAGTCCATCCATATTTACATCCTTTACGGCAAGGAAAGGTCCCTGTCTGCTGAGTCTATGAGGCAATAGAATTTGAGACCGATAATCATTAAAATAATTTTCACGATGAACAAAAGGATGGTCTAACAAATCCTTGGTGAGATTTGAAAAAAGAAAAGTTGAATGGATTTTTTCAGATTGATCATTCAACGCATCACTGTATTTTACTTTAAAAATTTGGTTTGATTGTACATCCTTGTATTCTGAAACTTTTCCATCCGGCCAAACTACTTTTATTCGATCCACTCTGTTTGCATTCCCCAATCCAAAATGAAGAAATGGCTCACAACTTGAAAGATATCCCTTACTGGTTCTCATTTGACCAAACTGCATACCATGAGAAGTCCAAATGCTTATCCTGGCTCCAATCCCCGCTTTATTTTGACCTGGGCCTTCACATTGTATTCTCAAATATGGATGATCTCCATCTTCATTGTTTCGATATATAAAAGCTTCTTCATCAATGTTGCTGATCACCAGATCAAGATCCCCATCGTTGTCCAGATCACCCATTGCTGCGCCATTAGAATAATTCGGCTCCCGCAATCCCCAATCCTTCATTTTGTTGACGAACTTTAGACCTCCTTGATTTTGATAAACATAATCTGCTAATTTAACAGCCGGCAAAAATTCAAAAAGGCTTTGTGGGCCTTCCAGTCTCAATCCCTTATCTGCATTTTTTTCTGCTCTTTGCTTAAGACGTTCATTGCCATCACGGTCGTACACATCCATTCGAAAGCCATTACTTACGAACACATCTTTATACCCATCATTGTCCAAATCATTCATCAATGCAGCCCAACTCCAATCAGTCTTATCCATACCGGTTATCTGCGAAATATCACCATATTTTCCATTGCCGTAATTATAGTGCAACATGTTGTGCATATATTGCCTGTGAAAATTTTGTGCATACATGGAATCGAAAAAAGATACATTCATTAAAGGCATTGATGTTTTAGATCTTTTATAATCTTCTGGCCTCATTTCAACTGTGTACAATTCTTCAAATCCATCATTATCAAGATCTCCAAAATCCGCACCCATCGAATAAAATGAAACGTGTGGAAAATGATCTCTGATCTCCTCTTTGAATCCACCCTTGCCATTGTTTACAAACAAATAATCATTTTCAATAAAATCATTGGCAACATAAATATCCTGAAAACCGTCGTTGTTAATGTCTCCAGCGGTTACACTCAATCCATAACTGTAAGTTGGTTGAATACCACAATCCTTTGTAATGTTTGTAAATTGTCCATTCCCTTCATTTCGGTAAAGTTGGTGTGTCACCTTGGCCATTTCCTCTGTATATGGTCTAGACTTAAAGCGTAAAATATCTGTTATTCCAATTTCCCATCTCTCCGGTCTGTTGGACACATAAAGATCGAGATCATGGTCATTGTCCATATCAAAGAAATTGGCGGTGATCGAAAAACCAGGATCGGCAATGCCATACTTTTCTGCTTCTTCCGTGAAGCTTAAATTTTTTTGATTGATGAATAACAGGTTTTTATTTTTTGCAGGATCATCTTTAAATCCTCCTCTGCATACATAGATATCGGGATAACCATCTGAATTGATGTCCACTATGCTGACCCCATTTTTCCATCCGGGAAATTTTGCAATACCAGAAGAAACGCTAAGATCCTCAAACTTCATCTCCCCTTTGTTGTGATAAAGTCTATCTGAAACTTGATTTCCTGCAAAATAGAGATCCTGCAAACCATCCTGATCAAAATCTGCAATGGCAACACCACCACCATTGAAGATATAATTAAAATTAATGATGTACTCTTCATCCGTCTGAAGAATCTTATTGTTAAAATCTACACCGGTCTCCCTGGGGTCGAGAAGACTAAATAATTGTTTGTCCTTAGAATTTTCTTTTGTTGTTTCTTCTTTATTATTGGAACAAGAAATAAAAACAAAAATGAACAGCAAAAAAAAGATTAATAAACTTCTCTTCATAGTGAATTCTTTTCCTCCATAAATATTATACTTCTTCCAATTCACCTATTCAGATTTTTCCAAATAAATTAATTTTCCATTATTGCTTGCCACTAAAACGCCTGTTTTGTTTCCAGACTTAATGGCTTTGATGTCTTTAACATCATAGGGAAGAAACACTCCGGATTCTCTGCAAGTTAAATTTTTCCATGTGCCATCCGGATTTTGAAAAAACAAATAGCCGATTCCTGCATCTGCACGTGTAGTCTCCACTTCTGTATTGAAAAAATTCCCTGCAACCATAATATCCGGTTTTTGATCCTGATTAAGATCCAGTACAATGGCAGATTGGACGGTGCTGAATTGTGCCTGATGAGGCAACTCCTTCTTTTCAAATTTGCCGTTGTTGTTCATCCATATAATTGTCTTAAAATATCTGGCGTTCAAATGCAGCCCTTTCTCAAGACCTTCTCCGTAAATATCTTTAAGTTTGGCATCCGCAAATGCATTGAAGCTTGGATATTTTTGATTGATAAATGGCATCTGCTCCTGCGAACATTGTTTACCTCTTACCGGTACCATATCCGTTCCGTTGTATTTTGCCAACACAATGTCATAACTTCCATTCTGATCAAAATCATTGCAGAAAACCTGAAAAGGTTTTTCAGCATTTGCATGAAATTTATAATTCTCGCCCAGATTGCCGCAGACAAAATCCAGATCTCCATCGCCATCTACATCTGCAGGCACAATTCTGTTCCACCAACCTTCAGTATTGGAAAGCCCATAAACTTCTGAAGCTTGCAATTTATATTGTCCGGCATCGATTTTATAAATCTGAATCGGCATCCATTCACCTGCAACAAGCAATTCTTTTTTATTGTCCTTATCAAGGTCCGCAAAAACTGCTGTAGTAACCATCCCCGGCGACATTAAATCGGGCGCTTTGGTTTCTGTCACATCTGAGAATTTTCCACCGGATTTATTTTCAAGTAAATAACTCCTGGGTGCAAATGGATATTTCTGTGGAATTTGTCTTCCTCCTCTAAATATATCCACATCACCATCTCCATCAAAATCTTCTGCCACCACACAGGAACCGCTTGAAGTGATTTTTGGTAAGGCATTCACCGATCTATTAAATTTCCCATTCCCATCATTCAAATACAAACGGTCCTGATAATTACTTCCCTCCGGATTCTCACTACCACCGGACACAACATATAAATCATTATCTCCATCCTGATCTGCATCAAAAAAACAAGAAGACATGTCTTCGTAATTTTTATCGGCTTCAAATGCTGATGTAGAAATAAGTTTAAATTCACCGGAAGTGGTTTGCAAATACAGCGCTCCTGCCTGGCCTTTAGCTCCGCCGACAAAAAAATCTTCTAATCCATCTTTATTTACGTCTGCCACTGAAATGAATGGCCCCAATCTGCTCATCCTATGTGGCAATAAAATCTGGACTTTATAATCATCGAATTCGTTTTCCCGGTGAACAAATGGAGGTGATATTAATGCTGTTTTATCTGCAAATAATGGTTTAACTGCAATTGATTCCTGAGTACTTGCTCCGGTGGCATCACTGTATTTTATTTCTATGGTTTTATTGACTTTTACTTTTTCCATTTTATTCACCTTGCCATCCGGCCAGGTGATTACAAGTTCGTCAATGATGCTTGCATCGCCCATTCCAAAATGAACAACAGCTTCTGAACTGGACAAATATCCACGCGAAGTTCTTACTTCACTGTACTGAATCTGATCTCCATATTTAATTTTTACTTTCGCTCCATAACCGGAAATATTTTTCTCAGGACCCACACATGAAACCCTCAGGTAGTTTTTTCCGGATCCGTTGTTTTTATAAATAAATGCAGGGTCATCGATGTTATTGACCACCAGATCAAGGTTGCCGTCATTGTCCAGATCTCCCACCGCCGCGCCGTTGGAATGACTTGGTTGATTAAGTCCCCAATCGTTCATTACTTTACTAAAAGTCAGATCGTGATTGTTTCTAAAAGTATAATTGACGGATTTTACAGAGGGAAGATTTCGCATAATTTCCTCTGTGGTTTTTTTCATATTGTTGTGCTGCAAATCGTACATCAGGCTTCCGTATGCATCACGGTTGTACAAGTCCCTTTTTATTCCATTTGCAACATAAATATCTTTATACTGATCGTTGTCGAGATCACACAATAAAGTTGCCCAGGACCAATCCGTACGATCAATGCCTGCAAGTTGTGCAATCTCAGAAAACGAACCGTTGCCATTGTTTAGCTGAAGACAATTGTGCATGTACTGCATGTGAATATTATTGAGGGCCATGGTATCAAAAAGTTTTGCATTCATGACCGGCATGGATGTCTTGGACCTTTTATAATCCTCCGGACGCATCTCCACATTGAAAATATCTTCCCAACCATCGTTGTTTACATCTCCAAAATCTGTTCCCATCGCATAATAAGCAGTATGCCTAACGATGTCTTTGATGGCTTCTTTAAAAGTTCCATTCCCCTGGTTCTGATAGTAGTAATCGTTTTCGACAAAGTCATTCGAAATGTAAATATCCTCATCTCCATCCTGATCAAGATCTCCTGTGGTCACGCTGAGTCCATAACCGAATCCTCCTGTAAGACCGGCTTCTTCCGTAACCATGCTGAAGGTATTGTCACCGTTGTTGCGGTACAAATTATTTCTGCTCAGCAAACTTCCATTCTTCTTTCCCTCCATAACCTGATCGATGTTCAGGTAGAATTTTTCAGGACGATTGGTCACGATCAAATCCAAATCATTGTCCTTGTCGTAATCAAAGAAAGAGGCCGCTATCGAAAATCCTATATCCGCAATTCCATATCGCGAACCTTCTTCAGAAAATTTATTGTTGCCTTTATTTATAAAAAGCAGATTGGCATTATTGGTTGGTTCATTTTTAAAACCTCCACGACAGACATAAATATCCAGCAAGCCATCTCCGTTTACATCCGCCATGGCCACCCCGCTTCGCCATCCACTGAAAGCCGAAATACCGGAAGATTCCGAGATGTCCTCAAATTTAAAATTTCCTTTATTTAGATAAAGTTTGTCTTTGGCACGATTGGCCGTAAAATAAATATCCAGCAAACCATCATTGTTGATATCTCCCAATCCTACTCCAGCGCCATTGTACAAATAATTGAAATTGAAAATATGCTCTTCTGCATATTCAAATAATTTATTCTCAAACAACACACCTGATTTTTGAGGATCCACCAATTCAAATAAGGGGCCTGAGGAACTGCTTTTTTTCTGGTTGCAAGAGAAGATGCTCATTGCAAAAGCTGTAACCAAAGCACAAATAATTAATGTATTTAACCTGATCATTTTTCTAATTTTTTTTAGCCAGTACCTGAAGGTTACCATGGTTGTTGGCAACCAATATCATATCCTGTCCATTCACTTTAATTTTTTGTACATCGCGTACGTTGTTTTTTAGAAATACACCTGAATTCAAAACCGTCTGTGGTATAAATTTTCCACTTTTTTGCAACAGCAGCAATCCGATGGACGCATCTGCCGGGGTGGTTTCTACCTCTGTATCAAACTGATTTCCCGCAAGCAGCACATCCTGCTTTCCGTCCCCATCAAAATCTCCTGTCACTATGCCATTTACCGCGGAAAATTGTGCCTCCACAGGCAATGGCAGTCGCTCAAATTTTCCTCCTTGATTCATGAGTATTATGGAACTAAATTCCTTTGCCTGAAAATGCATGGCTTTTTTTAGATTGTCTCCGTAGATTTCCTCCAAAGTTGCATCAGCATATTGATGAAAGCTGGGAAATTTTTTTGAGATGAAAGGCATTTGCTCAGAACTGCACTGCTTTCCTCGAACAGGTACCATACGGTCACCATCAAATTTTGCCAACACAATGTCCATGGTTTTATTTCCATCAAAATCCATTGCATAGACAGAAAAAGGTTTTTTCTGTGAGGCATGAAACTTATAATTTTCACCCAGATTTCCACACAACAAATCCACATCACCATCGCCATCTATGTCTTCTGCCACCAACTTATTCCACCAACCTTCCGTATTTTGTAACTGATATTTTTCAGCGGATGCCAATTGAAATTGTCCATTTGAAAATTCCCATATCTGTATGGGCATCCATTCACCGGCAATCACTAATTCATTTTTTTTATCACCGTTCACATCACACCACACGGCACTGGTAATCATCCCTGCTTTTTTTAATCCGGGTGCAAATTCCTGGGTACGATTCATGAAGTTTCCATTTCCGGAATTGATCAGGATGTAACTTTCAGGAGCCATAGGATATTGGTTGGGTACCAATCGCCCCGCCCTGAATAAATCCAGATCACCGTCCCCATCAAAATCTCCGGCCACCACACAGGAACCAGAGGATGAAATGGCAGGAAGATTTTTGGAGGCATTGAAGTTCCCTTTTCCATTATTCAAATACAATCTATCCTGATAAGCATTTCCTTCCGGAGATTCACTACCGCCTGACACTACATAAAGATCCAGATCCATGTCGCCATCGGCATCAAAAAATAAAGCAGCCATGTCTTCAAACGCCTGATCGGCTGCTAATGCCGGCTGAGAACTTTGGGAAAAGTTTCCATCAACAGACTGCACATACAAGGCTCCTGCCTGGCCTTTTGCACCGCCAATAAAAAAATCTTCGCGACCGTCTGCATTTACATCCCCGACGGCCATAAATGGCCCCAGTCTGCTCATGCGTTGTGGCAAGAGTATTTGTGTGCGGTAGTCATTAAACTCGTTCTCCTGATGCTTAAAAACAGGTTGGATGAGCTCCATGGTTTTTTCTTTAAAAAGACTTTTAATATTATGATTGAAAGTAAATTTTTCTTTGGCATTTTTATACTTCAGTTTTAATACCTGGTCCACTTTAACATTTTTCAATTTTTCCATCCGCCCATCAGGCCAAATGATCTCCAACTGATCTACAGAATTTTCATTTCCCAAACCAAAATGTACAAAGGCTTCACTGCTGGAGAGATATCCACGTGTAGTGCGCATTTCCGCACCGAATACTTTTTCTTTTATATGAAGATTTATTTTTGCGCCAATTCCTTGTGCATTTGTGGAGGGCCCTTCGCATTGAATCCTCAGATAATGTTGATCACCTTTCAAATCATTGCGATAAACAAAAGGAGTGCCATCCAGATTATTGACCACCAAATCCACATCCCCATCGTTGTCCAGATCCCCGGCTGCTGCTCCGTTGGAGTAGGATGGTTCATCCATTCCCCATTCCTTCATCACTTTTTTGAAATGTAGATTGCCATCATTGTGAAACATATAATTCACAATTTTAACCGTAGGAAAGTGACTGAACAATTCTTCCACCGTATTAAATTTTTCACCCTTTTGAATAAGTGCATCCACGATTTTATCACCATCCTGATCGTTCAAGTCTCGCCGGAAACCATTGGTGATGTAAATGTCGCGCAGACCATCATGGTCAAAATCAACAATCAAAGGTGACCAGGACCAATCTGTCTTATCAAGTCCCGTCATCTGTGCGATGTCGGAGAAAAATCCGTTGCCACGATTTAATTGCAAGGTGTTGTGCATGTATTGTACATGCATGTTCATCCGACTCATCGTATCGTACACCGCAGGATTCATGGCCGGCATGGAAGTCTTGGACCGTTTATAATCCTCCGGTCTCATCTCCAGGACCATGAGATCTTCCAGTCCATCGTTGTTCACATCACCAGCATCGGCGCCCATCGAACTGAAAGAAATGTGATTGGAAAATTCATTGATGGATTCTTTAAAGGTTCCGTTTTTCTGATTGACAAAATAAAAATCCGGCCAGCGGAAATCATTGCAGACATAAAGATCCTGAAATCCATCCTGATTAAAATCTCCGGCAATTACATTCAGTCCGTAACCAAAATTGGGATGAATTCCTGCGGCAGATGAAATGTCAGAAAATTTACCATTCCCCTCATTGCGGTAAAGACGGTGTCGGGAAAGCGGACTGTTCACACTTTTCTCTGCTTCAAACTGTGCAAAAGTTTTATTGAATCGCTCCGGACGATTGGTGACATACAGGTCCAAATCATGATCGTTGTCCATGTCAAAAAAAACAGAGGCAATGGCGTAACCATTGTTTTCTATCCCGTAGCTTGCGGCGCTTTCGATAAAAGTTAAATCGCCCTGATTGATGAACAATAAATTTGTATTTTCTATCGGGTCCTGAAAATGATTTCCCCTGCACACATAAATGTCCATCCATCCATCTGCATTGATATCTACCACACTCACGCCATTTTTCCAACCTTTAAATTTTGAAATTCCTGAAGACTCAGAAATATCTTCAAATCTAAAATCCCCCTTGTTGAGGTAGAGTTTATCGGCCACTTGATTTCCTGTGAAGTACAAATCCTGCTTACCATCGTTGTTGAAATCTGCTATGGCAACTCCACCACCATTAAACATATAAGTAGAATAGTAAATGTTCTCGTTTATGGTTTCTTGAATGCTGTTGTTGAACAAAATGCCCGTCTGCCCCGCTTCCAATTTGGTAAATCGAATGCCGGCAGGGCCGGATTGATTCCCTTGTTTGCAGGAAATCAACAAAAATAAAAAAAACAAGCAGTGACTTAGGCTATGGCCGGATTTCATGGATGGTTGTCTTAAAAAGCAAAAATACTTAGAAAGCATCAAAAATCATGACCAAAACAATACAATCTCCTGATTTTCAACATTATGATTGAGGGACAGCGCCTTTATACATGAGTACTTTGCCTAATGTAATTTTTTCCAGTTGACTAAAGCAAACTGTTGGGGATAGAAGATTCCTTCCTTTGCACCCAAACAGAAAATACTCAGCCTTTGAATATCTTGCCGGACTGGTAAGTCACGCCTTCCGAAACAATCCGATACAGATACATGCCATCAGGTAATTGTTCTGTGGGTACTTGATGTGTTCTGGTGGAATTGTCCAACTCTTTGTAGAATGTGCGGACACCTTGCAGATTAAACAATTCAAACTCATAATCAATCCTGAATGGATACTCATATAAAAATTCAATGTGCAAATATTCCCGTACCGGATTCGGGCTTACCAAAAATGATTTACCGAGGTCCACTCTGTACAAACTGTCGCAGGAGGAACCTATCAAAGGGCCTAATAAAAATTAGCAAATATTGCATTTCCTAAAGAGTGAAATCAATTTCCTAAATGGACAAAAAAAATATTTTATTTGAAAAAAATCCTAGTTGATAAAAACTCAAATAAAACTTAAATCCACCTCACTGTAATCAAAGTGAATAAATGTAAGTTGCACGGGACAAGCAATATTCCCAATTAATGAATCAAAGGACTTAATCAAACCTTCGGAGCCGCATTTAGAATTTCTTCTGATGCCTTGCTGCTGTATTTGCTGAAATTTTCCACAAACATTCTGGCAAGGTCTGTAGCTTTCCTGTCATACTCTGCAGGATCGGTCCAGGTGTTTCGTGGATTTAAAACTTCTGCAGGCACTCCCGGACAATGGCTTGGATAATGCAAGCCAAAAATTCCGTGGGTGTCGTAGGACAAATGATCCAACTCACCCTTCAGTGCCGCGGTGATCATGGCACGGGTATAGGAAAGTTTCATTCTAGATCCAACGCCATAGGGCCCACCGGTCCAACCGGTATTGATCAACCAAATATGCGGATTGTGTTTTTCTATTTTATTTCCCAACATCTCTGCATAAAAAGTAGGATGAAGGGGTAAAAACGGAGCGCCAAAACAGGCAGAGAAAGTTGCCTTTGGTTCCGTAACTCCGGCTTCAGTCCCGGCTACCTTTGCAGTATAGCCGGAAATGAAATGGTACATGGCCTGAGCCTTGGTAAGCCTGGAGATCGGAGGCAAAATGCCATAAGCATCACAGGTCAGAAAAAAGATGTTTTTGGGATGGCCACCTATGGAGGGGATCAAAGAATTTCTGATATGCCCCAGAGGATAGGATACTCTGGTATTTTCTGTGATGTGTGCCTTGCTGAAATCGGGTATGTTGGTGCCTTCGTGAAATACAATATTCTCCAGTATGGCTTCGGGCTTAATGGCCCGGTAGATATCCGGCTCTTTTTCTTCGGTTAGGTCTATGCATTTAGCATAACATCCTCCTTCAAAATTAAAAACGCCTTTGTCACTCCATCCATGTTCATCATCGCCGATCAGACTTCGCTCAGGATCTGCAGACAAGGTCGTCTTCCCCGTACCACTCAAGCCAAAGAAAATAGTGGTGTCTCCTTCCTTGCCTTTGTTGGCTGAACAGTGCATGGACAAAACACCCTTGTCATGAGGGAGTATGAAATTAAGGATGGTGAAAATGGATTTTTTGATTTCTCCGGTATAAGCAGATCCCCCGATGAGTATTCTTTTGGATTTGAAATCAATGATACTGAAATTTTCCTGACGTGTGCCGTGAAGTTCTACCTCAGCGTGAAATCCTGGCGCACAATATATGGTCCAATCCGGTACAAAATGATCTAATTCCCCTGCCTTGGGTCTGATGAACATGTTGCCGGCAAACTGCGCGCTCCAGGGGATCTCTGCGATGACGCGTACCCCAATGCGATATTCAGGATCTGCACAGGCAAAATTATCCTGAACGAAGATATCTCTGTCTTCCAGGTAAGAAACCAGGTCTGTATAGAGAAAGTTAAATTTGTCTTCCGGAAAGGCTTTGTTGAACTTGTTCCAGTCAACACTGTGGTGGGTTATCTCATTGTCAACGGTAAACTTATCTTCCGGTGAACGTCCTGTAAATTTTCCGGTTTTCACCACCAGCGCTCCCTGATCACTTAAAACTGCCAACTGGCGGTCCAAACTGATTTGCACTAACTCGGCCGGGCTGAGGTTGGCAAAGACTGTTTTCTTGCATTGAACCCCGGAAGACTCTACTGAAGCCTGCTTGGGTAAGATACCTTGAAGGTTCATAATACCTGATTTTGATATTAAATGGTGGGCAAAGTTAGCTTTTTTATGGATTCCTACCTGGGATTAAATAATCATTAACCTACATATGACTTTCGGGTAAAAATGAGTCCAATTAGCGATTTTTTAAACTCTCTGAGCTAACATCTTGTTAATGAACCAAAATTTATTTGGTTTGGAATAAAAAATTATAGTTTTGCAGACGTTTTTTTGAAAATAGATTTACCAGAATTATTGAGTCCTATGGACAGGCTAAAAGAGTTATTTAAGGCAAAGTTTACCGTTGCATCCGAAGAGATTAAGACACTTTTAAAGGAGCACGGCACCAAAGTGATAGACCAGGTTCAAATCGAACAGGTTTACGGAGGGATGCGTGGTATAAAATCCATGATTTGGGAGACTTCTTCATTGGACGCCCAGGAGGGCATCCGATTTAGGGGATATTCCATTCCTGAGTTAAGAGAAAAGCTTCCATGCATTGATGGCGCTAAAGAACCCCTTCCCGAAGGTTTGTTCTGGCTGATGATGACAGGAGAGATTCCCACAGACGACGACGTGAGATGGCTCAGCCGTGAATGGATGAGAAGGTCTGAGGTTCCCGATCATGTGATCCACTCGATCGATCATCTGGACAACAGCATTCACCCAATGACTCAATTCAGCATCGCCATTATGGCCATGCAATGCGACAGTATTTTTGCTCATAAATATGAGGAGGGTGTATCCAAATCTTCCTACTGGGAATATATGTATGAGGATGCCATGAACCTGATCTCCAGGGTTCCTATTGTGGCGGCCTACATTTACAGGAAAGTATTTTTTAAAGGCGAATTCCTATATCCGGACAGAAGTATGGACTGGAGTGCGAATTTTGCCCACATGATGGGAGTTGAATCTCCTGTTTTTAAAGATCTGATGAGGTTATACCTTACCATTCATGCTGACCATGAAGGCGGGAATGCCTCTGCTCATACAGTTCACCTGGTAGGTTCCACCTTGAGCGATCCTTACCTTTCGCTATCAGCAGGTATGAATGCTCTTGCAGGTCCCCTGCATGGTCTTGCCAATCAGGAAGTGATGGATTGGATCTATGACATGATCCGGGATTTGGGAACCAATGAGCCTACCAAAGAACAAATTGCAGACTACGTTAAGAAAACACTTGCCCAGGGAATCGTAGTTCCAGGTTATGGCCACGCCGTGTTGCGAATGCCGGATCCAAGATTTACTGCACAGAAAGAATTTGCTGCAGAATACTGCGCGGATGATCCCATGGTAAAAATTGTCTGGAATGTTTTCGAAGTGGTACCACCCATACTCGGCAGCATTGGTAAAATTAAAAACCCTTGGCCAAATGTGGATGCCCATTCAGGCGCTTTGTTAGAGCATTTTAACATCAAGGAACACAATTTCTATACGGTAATGTTCGGCGTATCCCGTGCACTGGGTGTACTTGCACAATTGTGCTGGGACAGAGCCCTTAACTTACCACTGGAAAGACCAAAATCCCTCACCACTGAGGAAATTCAAAAGTTTATTCAAAATTCTTCAAACTAAAACAAAACCATCATGCAATTTCCTGAAAATGTCCGCTATACCAAAGAACACGAATGGGTCAGAGTCGAAGGCGATGCTGCTTATGTAGGCATATCTGATTTTGCCCAATCCGAATTAGGAGACATCGTTTATGTCGAGGTGGATACCGTTGGTGAAGAAATTCCAAAGGATGAAATTTTTGGAACTGTAGAGGCCGTAAAAACTACCTCAGACCTTTTTATGCCGGTAAGTGGTAAAATACTTGAATTCAATCCAGACCTGGACGAGAAAGCAGGAAACGATCCCACTTTGATTAATTCAGATGCATTCGGAAAAGGATGGATTGTAAAAATTCAATTAACCAATCCATCAGAAATGGATGATTTAATGGATGCCGCGGCCTATAAATCCTTGTTGGGCAAATAAACTTTGCCTTGCTTGTTCATTTTTTAAAAATCAGAAAATATTCATTAAAAATTGCATGGTCATTTACTGTGGCCATTGTGATTTTGTCGCTGATTCCCAGCAATAGTTTACCCAAATTGAATTTCAAAGACCTTGTCGGAATAGATAAATTGGGTCATCTATTCTTTTATGGAAATGCCTGCTTTTTCTTTTTACTGGGAAGATCTTCCAAAATTTATGGGGTGCATTTATTTCTCAGCACCTGTATTCCTTTGGTTGGTCTGGGGTTGCTGATGGAGTTATTTCAGGCAGCCATGCTGCTGGGGAGAAATTTTGATTATTTTGACATGTTGGCCAATACTTTGGGTGTAATTCTTGCCATCGCGCTTTTTAGGTTTTATAATTCCAGCTTTCCTGAAAATCAAGAGAACCCGAAACAATTATAAGAAATTAATATTTTTAGGTAAGAAGCCCTTCTATTTTGCGTTAAGTCCTTGTAATGAACCATTTTGAGCATAAAATTTCACCCAGGATCTCGAATCTCGAAATGGACGACATTGTATTTGCACATCGCAACAAACAATATGGTGCCTATTTGCTGAGACGCCGGTACAACCGCCACATGACCAAAGCTATATTGATAGCCATCTTGTTCATTGCTTTTTTCCTGTATTGGCCACAGATTGCACAGCTTTGGGACAACGAAGAACCGCTGAAAGAATCCGATTTAGTGATGAGGGAAGTCTCCATAGGAACCCCAAATTTTAATTTACCGGAACCCTCAGGAACAAAATCCAATCCATCCGAAAAACCCAAATCTCAACCACCAAAATCTCCCTTAAAAAAGAACCCAACTAAAAGTATTTCTTCAACTCCAAAAGTTGTCAAAGAAGAAACCCCACCTGTGGAAGAAAGCAGCAATGAAACTGGCCAGAGTGCTGGAAAGGAAGAATCACCGGGGCCCGTTGGGGCGGGAACAGGATCTGAAGAAGTCTTTCGATATGTCAGTCACATGCCTTTATTCCCGGGATGTGAGCAACTGGATATCAGTTATGCGGAACGAAGAAAATGTGCAGAAAAAAGTCTGAGAGATTTCCTCAAAACCAACCTGAGATATCCCAATCTCGCTGTCCAAAATAAAACAGAAGGAACCGTCATGGTGCAATTTATAGTAGAGAAAAATGGGACGGTAAGCAATGTTAAAATCCTACAGGATATCGGTGATGGTTGCGGTCAGGAAGCCCGGCGGGTGATCGAACTGATGAATGGTATGAATCGTAAATGGACACCTGGCCTTCAGGGTCAATCAGCCGTGAGGGTTCAATACACATTGCCCGTTGTTTTTACAGCACGTTAGAGTTGTGCAAAGCTTTGCTATTTATTAGCCGATTCTTGTATTTATCTTTACCGTTCAAATTTATACCGCTCCAAAAACTATTTTTACAATAAATCAGTTTATACACCATGAGATTTTTAATTGGTCTGGCTATACTTCTGTCTCCATGCATGATGGATGCTCAGGATCCAAGACTTGCCTTACAGTATTTTAATGACGGTGAGTTTGAGAAAGCAGCGGTGCTGTACCAGACTCTTTATCAGAAATTTCCGGAAAGTGAATCTTATTTTTCCAATCTGTTGAGTTGCATGGAAGCGATGGGAAAAACTGAAGAGTCCGAAACTCTGGTAAAAAAAGAATTGAACCGTAGACCAAAGGATTCCTACTTGTATTTCGTTTACGGCAAAATGTTAAGTAAGCGGGGTGAAGCAGGAAAATCAGAAAAACAGTATAAAAATGCCATTGACAACCTTCCTGCAGATGTAATCGGTATCCACCGGATTGCCAATGCATTTATCGAACAATCTGAATTTGATCTGGCAATTGCCACCTATGAAAAAGGTGAAAAACTGATGAAAGGTCAGTTTCATTTTACCTACAACCTTGCAGATTTATATCGAAGGAAAGGTGAGACCCTGACTATGTTAAAGTACTATGTTGATGGGTTGGAAGACGGAAGTATTAATTCCATGAGCCTGCAAAATGTTCTGGCAGCCTATCTGGAACCGGATAAACATAAAGATTTACAAGCCCTTCTTTATGAAAAATTAGAATCCAAACCCGACTTTATTCCAATCATTGAAATACTTCAGTGGACCTTTATCCAGTCTAAAGATTTTTTGAACGCTTTAAGGCAGGCAAAAGCCCTTGACAAAAGGACCGGCGAAAATGGTTCCAGGGTTATGTACATTGCCAACATTGCCGCAAACGAAGGCGATTACAAAACAGCCATTGATGGTTATGGTTATATAAAAAATCTAGGTCAGTCCGGTGGTTATTATTTGGAAGCCTACAGACAATTATTGATCAACCGCCGCAAGCAAATTGTAGAACAAAATAACTACACTGTTACTGATCTAAAAGCGCTGGAAGCAGATTACCAACAATTCAGCCTTGAATACAGCGGGAGTCGGTTGGCTGCCCCCATATTGATTGAATTTGCGGAACTCGAAGCAAGATATCTCAACAATGTAGACAAAGCCATTGAAATTCTATTGTCCATTGTAAAAAACCCGGTAATAGAACCACACACAAAGGCAATGGCCAAACTTGATTTGGCAGATTATTATTTGATTCAGGGAGAGCGATGGGAATCAACCTTATTGTATTCTCAAGTAGATAAAGATTTTCAGGAGGATCAGCTCGGTGAATTGGCGAGATTCAAGAATGCCAGACTTTCCTATTTTGCCGGTGACTTCAATTGGGCACAAGAGCAATTTGACATTCTCAAACAAGCCACTACCCGATTGATCAGCAACGATGCCATTGATATGTCAGTCTTTATTCTGGACAATCTCAATCAGGATACCCTCGGATTGGCTTTATCTGACTACGCCCAGACGGAGCTTAAAGTGTTTCAGAATAAATATGATGAAGCAATGGTGATGTTGGACAGTATACTTTCTGAATACAAGGAAAACAGTTTGCTGGATGATGTACTATATCTTCAGGCCAACATCTTGAACAAGCAGAAAAAAACAGAAGAGGCCATCCAAAAATACAATAAGATTATAGAAAATCATAAAGAGGAAATCAGGGCAGACAATGCCTTGTTTGAACTTGCCAAAATTTATGATTACCAATTGTCCCAAAAGGAGAAAGCCATGTCTCTTTATGAAAAATTATTCCTGGACTACAGCGGCAGCGTACTCGCCATTGAAGCAAGACAACGATTCCGCAAACTTCGCGGGGATGCCGTTCAGTAATAAATTCTTCTGGATTTATTTTTAATCCAATTGATAAGTATCTTTATCAAATGAAGACCAAGCAGGAAATTGTAGAAAACTGGCTACCCCGTTATACCGGTACCCCATTAAAGGATTTTGGAGCCTACATCATCCTGGTCAATTTCAGTCATTATGTTGACCTTTTTGCAAAATGGCATAAGGTTAAGATCAATGGAAAAGACCGCCCGATGCAAAATGCCACAGCAGATAATATCACCATTATCAATTTTGGAATGGGAAGCCCTAATGCAGGAACGGTTGTGGATCTGCTTACAGCCATCATGCCCAAGGCCGTTTTATTTCTGGGTAAATGCGGTGGCCTGAAAATTAAAAAAAATAAAATTGGTGATCTCATACTACCCATTGCAGCTATTCGTGGGGAAGGAACATCCAATGACTATTTACCCCCAGAGGTTCCTGCTTTGCCTGCATTCGCTTTGCAAAAAGCCATTTCCACTACGATTCGAGAATATGAAAAAGATTATTGGACCGGAACAGTATACACGACCAATAAACGAGTGTGGGAACATCGTAAAGATTTTAAAAAATATTTAGCAGAACTTCGTGCACTCGCCATCGACATGGAAACTGCCACCATATTTATTGCCTCTTTTAAAAACAGAATTCCGGCCGGAGCTCTTTTATTGGTCTCCGATATGCCCATGGTTCCGGAAGGTGTAAAAACGGAAGAAAGCGATAAAAAAGTTACCGAAGAATTTTTAGTCACCCATCTAAAAATTGGAATTGATTCATTGAAGAAACTCATCACCAATGCCCAGACGGTAAGACATTTGAAATTCTAGTGTTGGCAATGGAGATGGTCATTAGATGCCCTCCATTTCAAACCGAACAAAAGTAAATTCTAAAAATTAACTGTTTTCTCTTTTCAATTTCATCTCGGCTTTTGGACCAACGAGAATTGGAACTACTTCCTCTTCAACATTGGAAACTTCCAAACCAAAATCTTCAAACGCAGGTAAGCTGAATTTCTTAATCATGCGATAACTCTGCACAACCCAGCGTTCAAAAGCATTGAGTTCTGTATCAGCTGAAACTCTGGTGCGAAGTAATAAAAATTTAAAATCTGCAGGTAAATGATGCTTCCTAAGAGAAGGATAAGTGCTCACCGTATCTACTTCTCCGGAGGCTACCATTTGATCAACAATTTCATAAAACATCGCATTCACCTTATGCGGAACTTTGAATCCAAATTTCAAATGGATAAAAAAGATTTCTTTTGGAACAATTGTATCTACGTGGAATGATTTTCTATAAGGTTCATCTCCGATTTCCACATGTACAAACCAGTAAACATCGGCTCGCTTAGGTCTTTTTCGCAGTATGGAATACATGATGTTTGAATCAATCAATCGTTTGTCATCAGCCAATGCGAGATAAACCAAATGACTGGATTCCTTGGGAATTGTTAGATCGTGTTGCAAGTCTTGCAACACAGGTATATAGTCTTTCAACTCTACAAACATGGTATGTTTCTGCCTTATCTTTTGCGCATTGTATAAAACAAAAACCATGGTAGCAACTCCTGCTGCAATTAAAAAAGAAAACCAACCACCATGTGCAAATTTATCCAGATTTGCAATCAGGAAAGTTGACTCTATACAAAGTACGAGAAAGGTTATCACCAATGGAATATAAAAAGCATGGAACTTTATTCTGTAAAAAAATCCGAGCAATAAAGTGGTCATAATCATATCGACCGTTATGGCCAGACCATAGGCCGCTTCCATATTCTCCGATTTTTTAAAAATTAAAACCACCACAATACATCCCACCATCAGAAACCAATTGATGCTGGGAATATAAACCTGACCCTTTAAATCGGTAGGATAGTTTACTTTCATTCTAAACCACAAATGAAGTTTCATTGCTTCATTTGTTAAAGTGAATACTCCGGAAATTAATGCCTGACTTGCTATAACAGTAGAAAGTGTAGCGATTCCTACTCCAAATGGTAAAAACCATTGTGGCATCAGCGCGAAGAAAACCCTAAAATTTGGATGACCTGCTGCGTCTACAATAACTTGTCCTTCATGATTAGAAATCAGATAAGCCGATTGTCCAAAATAACTTAATAACAAAGCAATTAAAACAAAGCTCCAACTCATCCTAACATTTTGTTTGCCACAATGCCCAAGATCAGAGTAAAGAGCTTCACCTCCGGTGGTACATAAAAAGACTGCACCCAAAATCCAGAATCCACCCGGATATTTAGCCAAAAGCTCTATTGCATAAACAGGATTGAGCGCCTGCAGCACTTGAGGATGCTCTATAATCTGGAGCAGACCCAAGAAACCAATCATACTAAACCAAGTAAACATTATTGGGCCGAAAAACTTTCCGACCAACTGTGTTCCCACTTGTTGGAAGGCAAAGAGTCCAATGATAATTCCTATAACTATAGGCACTGTATTTATATGGGCATTGGGGTATATCATTTTGATACCCTCCACTGCAGAAGAAATGGATATTGGCGGTGTGATGAATCCGTCTGCTATCAAGGTTGCACAACCAATAATAGCAGGGTAAATAACATATTTTGATTTATATCTTCTGACAAGAGCGTAAAGTGCAAATATTCCTCCTTCTCCTTTATTATCCGCATTCAATGCCAGGATAACATACTTGCCGGTGGTGATTAAAATTAAGGTCCAGAAAACACAAGACATCCCCCCGTAAATCAGTTCCTTGGATACCTCTCTATCATCCAAAATAGCCTGAATTACATAAAGAGGCGAAGTTCCAATATCCCCAAAAATAATCCCCAGTGTGATTAAAACGCCCGCTAAACTTAGCCTTTGGACACCATGCGAAGGATCGCTCATTTTAAGTAATTATTAATTATGTGCAGTCAAACTAGGCTCAAAGATAGGCCGATCGTTAAAATTGCATGTAATAAAAAGTATTATTTATTGAGTTGTGGGTAATGATCAATTCATATTAAGCCTGTAGCTCAATTTTTAACAGGTATAATATATCAGTCAGCAGATGTTGTTTCCAATTTTGTTCTCTGATTCATTGGGTGAAACCGCATGATGGTATCTCTGAGATAATGAAGGTCAAGATGCGTGTAAATCTCTGTAGTGGTGATCGACTCGTGCCCTAACATTTCTTGCACAAGCCGGAGGCCAGCGCCTCCTTCCACAAGATGAGTAGCAAAAGAATGTCTGAAAGTATGCGGACTGACCGTTTTGTGGATACCAGCTTTGGATACATATTCTTTCACAAGATTAAATACAGATATCCTGGATAACTTCTTTCCAAATTTATTCAAAAAAATAAAGTCCTCATAGCCTTTTACAACAGGAAGTTTATTTCTGTAAGAATCTCTGTAGAGGATCAATTGATGCAAGGCCTGTTCACCGATTGGGACCAGCCTTTCCTTATTGCCTTTTCCAATTACCTTAAGGATACCAAGGTCTTCCATCAGGTCTGACCATTTTGAATTAACCAATTCGCTTACCCTCAAACCGCAGGCATAAAGGGTCTCCAGAATGGCCCGATCCCTGTGCCCCCTTTCCACACTCAGATCTACAGCCTGCAGGACCATATCAATCTCTTCAACACTTAAAAAGTCAGGTAAATATTTAGCCTGACGGGGACCTTCCAATAATTCCGTAGGATCCTCATTCAGTAAATCCTCCACCAACAGAAATTTGTAGAAAGCCCTGACGCCGGACAAGATTCTGGCCTGTGATCTGCTGTCCAACTGAACTTTATTAAGCCAAGAGATAAATTGTATCAAATCCTGCAATTCGATTTTAAGCGGACTTTTATGGTCCAACTCCTCCGCAACAAACCTGGAAAGCTTGGCTACGTCTCTTGAATAAGCATCCAAAGAATGAGAAGATAATGACCTTTCAAGCTTTAAGTAAGCTTGAAAACCTTTAATTGCGCTGACCCAATCCATGAATCAAAAATACAATCTTATGACAACATATTATATTTTATTATAATATATTACTGTGGTTCATAAAGATTTCATTTCAGTACATTTGCATTTGTAACCCAATTTTTTCTTTGCATGCTCAACGATTATAAATTCCTTGATCAAAATGATCCTCTCCAGCAATTTCGTGCAGAATTTTGCTTCCCTTCAGATGAAGAAGGCGTTCCTTATAGTTATTTCTGTGGCAACTCGCTTGGTTTACAGCCCGTCAAAGCCAGGGCATACATTAATCGGGAATTGGATGATTGGGCCAAACATGGGGTACATGGCCATGAGATGGCCCATTTTCCCTGGGTGAGATACCATGAATTTTTAACTGAGCCCATGGCCCACATAATAGGAGCAAGACCTTCTGAAGTGGTTGTGATGAATACCCTTTCAGTCAATCTGCATTTAATGATGGTATCATTTTACAACCCAACTCCCAAAAGAAATAAAATATTAATTGAATACAGTGCCTTTCCTTCAGACCGCTATGCGGTAGATTCCCAAATAAAGTTCCATGGTTATAATCCGGAAGATTGTTTGATCATTCTTACCCCGAATGAAGGAGAAGTCTATATTACAAAAGAAAAAATCGAACAAACCATCCGTAAACATGGGGACGAGATTGCACTCATCCTCATTGGTTCCGTAAACTATTACACAGGACAAGCCTATCCTATCCGTTACATTACGGAATTAGGGCATGCTCATGGTTGTAAAGTGGGTTTTGACCTGGCGCATGGTGCCGGGAATCTGTTATTGAATTTGCATAATGACGGACCTGACTTTGCGGTCTGGTGCAGTTATAAATATTTAAACTCAGGACCTGGTGGACTTGCAGGTTGTTTTGTACATGAAAGACATGGTGAATCATTTGAACTCCCTCGATTTGCTGGTTGGTGGGGGCATGACAAAGCCAACCGGTTTAAAATGTCTCCGCAACTTAAATTAATGAGCGGTGCAGAAGGTTGGCAACTTAGCAATCCACCCATTCTGCCAATGGCAAGTTTAATGGCATCACTGGAAATTTTTCAGCGAGCCGGAATGGTTGCCATGCGAAAGAAATCCATTAGTCTGCACAACTACCTGCGTCAGTTAATTGAATCATTGGAACATCCCTCTATTCGGATACTTACTCCACTAAGTGAAGAAGAAAGAGGATGTCAACTTTCTATTCAAATTAAGAATGGGGATAAGCGTATTTACAAGCAGCTGTCCGAGCAACAAATCATTGCAGACTGGCGAGAGCCCGATGTGATTCGGGTTGCACCTGTACCCCTCTACAATTCCTTTGAGGATGCCTGGCAGCTTTATCAATCCTTAAAAAAAATATTGGCTGTTTAGATTTGTAGCGCATTTAATATATTTAAGTAATCATCCATGAAAAATAAAGAAATCATCATTGCAGGTGCCGGATTGGTAGGAAGTCTTTTAGGATTAAGATTGGCACAGAGAGGATTTAAAGTTTCCATTTACGAATCCCGTTCGGACATGCGAAAAAGTGATATTTCCGCCGGCAGATCGATCAACCTTGCCTTGTCTGATCGTGGGATTGGCGGGCTCAAGATTGTGGGAATGGAAAAAGAAATTCTCGCTCATGCAGTGCAAATGAATGGCAGGATGATTCATGATTTGGAAGGTCAGTTACTTTTCCAAAGTTACAGTGAACGTCCGGGAGAATTCATCAATTCAATCAGCAGGCGAACTCTAAATGTATATCTGATGGACGCGCTGGAAAAAATTCCCGGATCTTCCATTCATTTTAATACCAAATTAATTGGCTGGGATCACCAGACCGGAACTTGTCAGTTTCAAACCAATGATGGAAAAGTGATTCTGAAAGAAAATGCCACCTTACTTGCAACCGACGGCGCGAATTCTGCTGCACGAAAAGAACTGATGAATCTAAGTGCGCAAATCAGATTTAATTACAAGCAATTTTTTCAGAACTATGGATATAAAGAACTAACCATTCCACCAGCTGCAGATGGTTCTTTCAGATTAGAAGAAAATTCTTTACACATTTGGCCAAGGGGACATTTTATGATGATTGCATTGCCAAATCCGGATGCAACCTTTACCGCCACTTTGTTTATTTCCTATAAAGGCGAAGACAGCCTTGAGCATTTAAATACAAAACAAGATGTTCAGAATTATTATGAAAAATATTTCAACGATGCACTTCCACTGATTCCTGAATTACAAAAAGAGTTTTTTGATCACCCAACCGGGCATTTATATTCAGTCAAATGCGATCCCTGGCATTTTGAAGATAAGTTGTTGTTGTTGGGGGATGCCGCTCATGCGATCATTCCGTTTTATGGACAAGGTATGAACTGCGGTTTTGAAGATGTAGTAGTGCTGGACAAATTGCTGGATCAGAATTTGGAAGGCGAAGAATTATTTGCAAAGTTTACCGAACTTAGAAAAATAAATTCTGATGCCATCTCAGATCTTGCTGAAGACAATTTTATTGAAATGAGAGATAAAGTAGGCGATCCGATTTTTCAAAAAAAGAAATCGCTTGAATCCCGACTTGAAAAATTGTTTCCTAATTATTATTCAAAATATGCACTGGTAACCTTCAGACCGGATGTCAGTTATCATCAAGCCATGACCCTCGGCAGAAAGCAAGATGATCTGCTCATTGAACTTTGTAAAAACAATACATCCATTTCTGATGATGAATTACCTTCCATCTACCACAAGCTCCAGCAACTTCAAGAAAAATGATGAAGGTTAAATTCAAATATCAATAAATAAGAAAATAAACTACAACCCCAGCTTTGCCTTCAGATCCTTGTTCAAGGCATTTTTGTTTACCATTACAGACATGGTCTTATTCCTGAAATAGGCCTTAGACACATAAATATATCCGCCGGTAGTTTTATTAATTGCTGATCCCCAAGAATTTTTTACGACATAGTATTCCGTCCCATTCTGATCTTTCATAATTCCAACTATGTGCATACCATGATCATCGGTGGTACTGAGATTTTCAAATCCCAA
The DNA here is from genome assembly GCA_016714365.1 of Candidatus Vicinibacter affinis. Lineage (NCBI taxonomy): Bacteria > Pseudomonadati > Bacteroidota > Saprospiria > Saprospirales > Saprospiraceae > Candidatus Vicinibacter > Candidatus Vicinibacter affinis. The sequence goes on from JADJNH010000007.1 coordinate 265,951, forward strand.
TTGACGCTCCTCCTGCGTTACAAACTTTTCAGGATGCGGCGCTTTCCAAAGACTGTCCCTTTCAGTGTCGGACATATCTTCCCATGCCATATATGGATTAATGGCCAGTCCATTCTTTGCTGAAAATGTTTTTTCACTTACATCCGTTGCCCACAAGACAGAATATCCACTTTTAATTGCCTGATCCACAGAATTAATTAATTCATCAATGGCAATATTATAAAACATACCATTTGACCAATTATCCGCCACCTCAAGAATAAATGGTTTGTTCATCGGATGATGAGTAAAGGAAGTCAATGCTATGTAATCTCCGGAGTTTATTCCCAGACTGCCGGCAAATGTTTGAGGAGTATAACTTTTACCTTTGAATGTAAAATTGGCAGGAGGTGTTCCAAAATATCCATCCACAGCGCCCTGATAGACTTTCTTCCAATTTGGAGAAAGTTTACCATCCGGAAGCTTAACCATTGCTTCCACCATAGCTTTCAACACCGATTCCATCTCTCCATGGATAGGTTTGTCCTGCCCATCAGGATAACCTGCATAAGCTTCTTCAGGCACCAAACCATATTCATCAATAATTCTCATGACATCGTGATTTTCCGCACCTTGACCGAATGCAGTGGATCCCTGCCTGCGTATGTAATTCTCTCCCCTTTCCAAATACCCGGCACGGGCAATGTACATCTCACTTAAATTAAACTCTCCTTTACCCATTCGCATCAGCTCAGATTCCAGAAAAGAATGAGTCGAAAAAATCCAGCAGGTGCCACTTTTGTTTTGATTTTTAACTCCTGTACGGTCTACTAGTTTGACCGTCTGGAAATTATAGTTGTTGATTTTATTGGGTAATTCCTGGGCAATAATGAAATTGACCATTACAATAAGGAATACTGAACAAACAATTTTGTGCATTTGATTTATTTTTTTACAAATGTAATACGAATCTCTTCGTACTTGGTAATAATTTTAAAAATAAATTTCAAATCTCTTCTCAATATAGTTTGAATTAAAATAGACCAACCTCATTGGCAACTTGGTTAATAAAAACAGCTGCCAATTCTACTGAAACAAAAAGATCATCTGGAAAAGCATGCCTTCTACAATAAGGGAAAAAATATTATAATCATATAGGAATACCAATAATGGCAAATTCAAAGTCTCAGTAAATGATTTTGTTATAATTATATGGAATGATACATTTTAACTCATTTAAATGATTTTCCTGCTTATTTAATCGACTAAATTAAATTCATCTTAGCAGTATCAGGTCGCCCTTTTCCATATGCTTGTCCCCTGCCTGATCAGTCCATTCTACATGATATACAAAAACACCAGGGTTTACCAATTTCCTCAACAAGGTTCCGTCCCAACCAAAAAACTCATCATTGGGAGGAAATACAGACTGTTGAAACAGCAATTCTCCCCATCGGTCATAAATCCTAAACCTGTCAATCTTCTTGACCTCAGGACTTGAAAAAACCGTCACCCGGTCATTTATACCATCTCCGTTTGGCGAAAACACATTCGGCAAGTAGACATTTCCTCTGCGTACAATCGTTAAGATCAAAATTCTAAGTGAATCACAACCCTCCACGGTATGAAACCATTCTTGATATTGGCCTGATTCATGGTAGTATTCATTATTTACCGGCCAGAAGTAGTTTTCAAGATTGGTGACTGTATCGTAGAGGATAAACTCCGGATCTACTTTCAAATTAATTATGTAAGTTGAATCGCAACCATAAAGGCTTTGTAATTTTTTGTAATAAGTTCCACTTTGTTCATAATTCATTCCACTCACCGGCCAAAAAAAGTTTCCGCAAGCTCTAGCAGTATCTTCATTTTTGTATTCAGGATAAATAGCCAAATCTAGATAAATGGTAGAATCGCAGCCTTGCGTATTCACCGTCGACCATGAGTAGGTCCCACTCTTCTCAAAGGTTTGACCATTCACCTCCCATTTATATCGTGAACAGGCAGAAACTGAAGCTCTTGAAGAAGAATTGTTCAGAATGGTAAGGTTTAAAACAAAAATAGAATCGCAGCCATCTGCATTCATGAACAACTTTTTATACTCGCCACTTTTTGTATAAACTACACCATCCACTGGCCATAGGTAAGATCCACACTTACTCAGCGTGTCTGTAATTTGATCAGAAGGTTTGATGATTAATTCAAGTACATGAATGGAATCACAACCGGATAATGTTGTAAATGATTCGGTATAGGTACCACTTGAGTTATAAATTTTTTGGTTGACCGGCCAATACCAGGAATCACAGGATGTTTGGTACTCCTTTGTTTTTTCTGAAGACAGGATTTCAAGATCAAGTATGTGAATAGAATCGCAACCGGTTGAAGTAAACAACGTATCGATGTACCTTCCACTTTTTGTATACATTTTACCAGTTACCTTCCACAAATATGAATCGCATATGCTTACCTTCTCAGTAAATTTATAGCTTGGGTTTATGTGTAAGTCTAGTGTAATATTGGAATCACATCCCTCTTGATTTTTTAATGTTGCAGTATAGGTTCCGCTGTTCACATATACCAATCCTGTAACAGGCCAATACCAAGAATTACAAGAAGTTTTGGATTCAATTATTTTTGTTGATGTAAGAATTTTAAGATCCAAACGCAAGATGGAATCACATCCATTGGCAGATGGGAGATTTTTAATATACACCCCACCGGTTTTGTACATTTTTCCATCTTTCGGCCAAATAAAGGAATCACAGGCCATCACATTTTCTGAAATGAAATAAGATGGACTTATTGTGAGGTCCAACAATTCAACTGAATCGCAACCATAAATAGTACTGAAGGTGTCTGTGTAAAATCCGGATTTGAAATAATTGAATCCATTAACAGGCCAGGTATAAGAATCACATGCTGACACTATTTGAGAATTGGTTGTACCAGAAGTTACGTAGACAGGTTTTGTAATCATGTCTAAACATTCCGCATCATTGATGGTCAGTGTAACAAAATGCAATCCAGGAGTATTCCATTTTATTTTTATATGGCTTTCATCGAGCTGTTCAACCAATTCTCCATCAGGATATTTCCATTCAATTTCTGCGGCTGACCCAAATTGTCCATTATAATACAAACTTACGGTCTCACCCTGACAGACCGTATCCTTCACAGCAAAGTCTGCTGTCACTTTATTAAAGTTAGAGAAATAACCAAACCTGCAACCTCCTCCCACCGTTCCGTGAATTACTCCCAGATGAAAAAGTTCACGATCATTGCTGATCACGGAAGAGACTGCAACAGGGGCCTGTGCGGAGGTGAGTGGTATCTGTGCACTCATCCATTTGCCATTGGTTCCCGGAACTAGGCTAAATTGACTGGCATTGATCTCACCAACTTTTCCATTCAACAAAAAACTTCCTTCTCCTCCTGACTTAACCAAAAGTGTAATAAAAATTGGTTCATTGAGCGATCGGGTAAATGCCACCGTTCTGGAACCGGTACAAAAAATTGGGGGCAATACACTTAATCCAACTTCACATCCAAATCCGGACATCTGCAGCGCGTAAACCGGCAAACTTGCCCTAATGTAGGCAGAAATATTATTCCCTATATTGTGCACGTAGGTCTCTCCTGCATTTAAAACTGCAACAGGATTTTGATTGACATTTACTACCGTATTATTTTGAGTGGCAAGAATAAATACTTTATCATAAGGCGCATTTAGAAAGCCTCTGACAGCTATGTATTCTGATCCCAGGATTGTAAGGGGAATAAGTTGATCTCCTCCCAAATCAGCGCAGCCACCGCCAAAAGGAGCGCCGAACATCAAATCATCCTTAATGGTTATTGCAATCGGTTTGTCTGAACTCACCCGTGAACCATCCAAATGTTTGCTTGCAGATTGTGAAACTGCGGTGGCAGAATAGGTTTGCCCTTTGTTTAAAAAAATAACAAAGGGATTTTTTGCCTGGTGTCCAACCACATCATTGGAAGGAAAAATGGAAATTTTGGTCCCGTCTTCAGTCGCCACAATATCAAATGAAGAATATGGGGTGGGATTGTAATTTGCATTATCCAAAAAATTCTGCATGGGGATAAAAAAATCATTTCCCAAAGCATTGTTTCCCTTTAACGCAAAAATTTCAGGATTGCAGGCACACTGTGTACTCATCACTTCATAATAGATCGTTACAGGATTGGTTGCCTTGATCATCAAACCATAATTGAGTATTTTATCTGGAGGTGCATTTTCGATTTGCCCAAGCCACGGGGTCAAATCTATGGTGGTTGAAGATCCTGCTGCCACAGAAACTACAATGGGATTAAATCCAGGATTTGCAGGTTGTGTTACAGTTACCAAGGAAGTCTTTCCCGGGTTTGCGATTCAAAGTAATATAGGTTTATCAAAATTGGCGTAACCATAAGAAACATCCGGTGCTGCAAACCAAAAAATAGTATCCGTTTGTGCGAATGTTCCAGTTGTGCCAATCAGTAAAAATAAAATTGGATGAAATTTTTTAAATGAATCAGTCAGAATAAATTTCAAACAACCCCAAAACCCTTCTTCCACATTGGTCACAGTTGTTTCAAAAATTCTACTGATCATGCGTTTCAGTTATTTAACGAACCAAGGTGGCATCGCCAGAAATTTTATGACTTTCATTTGCTTTGTCACGCCATTCCACCAAATAAACATATACCGCCGGGCTAGACTCACGACCTCGGAAATTTCCATCCCATCCAAGCTGAGGATCATTGGGAAGAAAATTTTTCAAACTAAACACGTTCTCTCCCCACCTGTCAAAAATCATAAAATTATCTATCATCTTTACTTCGGGGCTTGAGAATACTGAAAGTTTGTCATTCACCCCATCTCCATTTGGGGAAAAAACATTGGGTACCCACACATCATCACTTCTACGAATCAGCAGATAAAGAAAATGAAGGGAATCGCAGCCTTGGGAGGAGCTTAAATTGGAAATGTAAGAACCGCTTTCTTCATAAAATTCATTGGTAGCAGGCCAAAAATATTTTTCAAACACACAAAGTGTATCGTAAAAAGTATATTCAGGTAAAATAGTCAATTTCAATCTATACACTGAATCGCAGCCAAATTTAGTTTTGTAATCCAAAGCCACCTCCTCACTTTTTCTATAAGTAATCCCATTTACCGGCCAGGTGTATTCTTTACAATTTTCGACCGTTTCGCTTTTTAGAAAACCTGCACGAATCTTTAAATTTACTTGCAATAAAGAATCACAACCTCTGCTGCCGGCACCGGAAAATATAACCTTACCAGATCCTGTGTTTTCATCAAATATCTTTCCTGCAATAATTATTTTTTCTCCAGGGCAAACTGCCGTATCCAAAATTGAAATTGGCTCCGGATAAAATTTTAGATTTACTGAAAGTACTGAATCGCAACCATTGCTGCTTGCACTGTTTAAAGTAACCGTGCCACTCCTTTTTGAATCATTAAAAGTAGTATTCCCTATCGATATACTTTGACCGTAACAAATGGTCGTATCCAGCACTCCTGCCGGAATAGGATAGAAGCTCAGATTTATATTGGCGACGGAATCACATCCATATTGGCTTACGCCTGGAAAAACAACTCTTCCTGTTTGATTTTTTTCATCAAAGAGGGTGTTCCCAATCATGATACTTTTCCCCCGACAAATAACAGTATCAACCTGATCAACTGGTATAGGATAAAAAGACACATTGACCAAAACTGTTGAATCGCAGCCATATTGACCTGCTCCTGAAAACATGACAATTCCCTTTCTGTTTTTTTCATCAAATGTTTCAGAACCCATTTTAAAGCTTTCTCCTGAGCATATAGTGGTATCAAAAATTGAAGAGGGTGTATCGTAAAATAAAAGTTGTACCAATACAAGAGAATCACATCCATATTGATTTGTCCCAGGGAGTCTAACCAAACCCTTTGTGTTCAATTCATCGAAAGTGATGTTCCCAATGATAAGTTTACCCCCCTTGCAAATGGAAGTATCAAAAACAGACATTGGGATCGGATGAAATCCAACATGAACAGAAATAATTGAATCACATCCATATTGATTTGCACCAAACAATGTTACTGAGCCGTTGCTATTCGCTTCATCAAAAATCATGTTGCCAATGGTCAAATTTTCTCCTGCACAAATCACCGTGTCGAAATTAGAATTAACTGAGGATAACAACTCAACATTCACTTCAAGAATGGAATCGCAAACATTTGGTAAAATTCCACGAATGACTACAGTATCTAAAGTTCTGTCTTTGGAGAACCAAACATTCCCAACAAGAATGGAGTCCGCCATGCATATTTTTAAATTTATCTTGTGAACAATACCAGGATAGCATGAATGCAATCCAAAATCGAGCGAAAAGTCATTCTCTCCTTCCTGTCCGGTTTTATAATCAAGAACAATCTTGCCTCCAAAGGAAACTGGTTTTGGTAAAGATTTTGAAGCGTCGGAATCATTTTCTGAATTTCCAAAATTAATTCTTGACCTATATGTGGTTGATACATATTGTACACTGTCAATGACTAATACATTCTTCACATAATTTGTATCTGCTCCAAGCTGGATGTAATATAAAGTGGATGGCTCGAGGTTGTAAAAATAATAAAGCCCTTTTGCATCAGTAAATGTGCCTTTAACCCATTGCCCCAAACTGTCATAAAGTTGCACAGGAATTTTTTCCAGAGGCAACTCACCTGGATCCTGCACTCCATCCTGATCTGCATCACTCCAAATATAATTTCCAACAGAAACTCCAATGCCTTTTGATTGAGAAGAACCAATGAGTAATTCAATATCTCCCAATCCGGATGATTTTCCAAATGTTCCATTCTCTCCGGAAAAAATATTATAGTTCACCTTTTTTGTACCATTGGAATTATCCAGTTGACTCCAGCCATTTGACCACACGCTACTTGGATCCATTAGTGTAGACAACACAGTGTTGTAACTTGGATGCACTGCAAGGGCTCCCAAGGCACCTTCCTGATGACCGGAGAATCCATCCTGATAATAAAATTCTCCATCGCAAATTCCCTGGCTATTGTTGGCCCCGAGAGTGGTATAAAATCCTGAGGTTGCATTTTGCTCCAATAAATAATTTCCTTTCAGTTGAAAAAGTCTTAAAACATCTCCTCCGGCAAAAGTTAAATATCGAAAATTATCATTTGACTTTGTCCCGTAATCTCTTCCTCCTGTTTGATAACCATAGCGATCACCAAGAGCTAAAATCATATTACCATCTGAATCAAATTCAATATCAGACAATATTGGTACCGGACCACATACTACCTCGCCATTCAAATGTGCACCATAAAAGTCAAAGGTCCAGGGTCTGAAATAATTACAATGGACATCATATAAACTCCCTTTTATGTAATTCAAATCAAATGAAACAATTTCTGTAAACGCTCCATTTTCATAGGTGTAAACAATTGCTTTTAGATCATCTCTCTTTTGTGAAGACTCTGCTGAACATACTCCGCCAACATACAGTTTACCATACTTGAATTTTAATCCCCATGGACGCCAGTCACCTGCGGTTGAACATCCGGGATCCGGAATTGGAATTTCTTTGACTCTGTCCACTGTAATGGGAAGATTTAATGGATTACCTATGGCAATAACAATCAGAGATCTGTTATGCAAATTCACAGCATAAAGCGTATCGCCATTGTCATTGATGTCGAGATCCCCCATTCCCCATTTTCCTACTAGATCAAATGCAATGGAATCATGTGTTGCCTGATTTGGACTTAACGGCAGATTACGTACCATTAAGTTCTCATCCCCGGTTTCGATTCCAAAATCATCGAGGTTCAACAATAATTTACTGTTCCCATAATATTTATATCCTGGGCTGTTTGGTGGGTTCGGCAAAAAACCGTTTAAATCGGTATAATAAATGGCACCCAATCCCGCAGGTCCAACTGCTGATTGTCTTTTAAGAAATGCACTGGAATAAAGTAACCCGGTTTGCTTTTGATAGGCAAGTCCCCAAACTGCACCTACCTCACCTGCACTTGCCGGATGATAATTGCCATTAGGTCCTATGCGTGGTCCGCCTTCAGTAGTATTATATCTATTTGCAATGATGGCTGGCTCAATAAATGCCGGACTGGTAGTATCTAAAGAATTGCCTTTTGTAAATCGGGAAGTAACAATCCATGGATTCTCGTCTATCAAATCGTAAACATTAAAAACACCAAGACTAACATTACAATTACCTACTGTGGATATCTGAGTCCGTGTATGGTTGTCAGGTCCCGGAATTGCATCAAAAAGTCCTATTGGCACCTGGAATTCCACCCTTAGTTTTGTACCTGGTGGGATTCCGTTAACAGACCATTTCCCTTCTGTCATGGTTTTCGTAATTGCAACGAGTTGCTTATTGTCGTTGTACAACCTTATTTCAATCCCAGACTTACCATTTTCTGAAATATCCTGTACTCCATTGTTATTATAATCTGAATAAACTTTTCCCCCGATTGATTGCACCCCTGAGCAGATGGGTGGATCACAAGAAACAGGAAGAATAGCATTTACTCCTACAGCTTTGCAATTTCCGGAAACAAACTCAGCATCCACAACATAAGTACCTCCATCAGGGTCTAGAATAAATTGTACATAAGGTGGACACCCTTTCATGAAAGGGTTGTACAATTTTGTCTGACCTTTTAAACTAACTTGAATCTTTGAACCTGCTATAGGCTCTGTCCACTCAAGAAAAACTGCCACCAAAACTTTTGAGCGATTTCCTGTATGTATTCCATATTCGCAATCTCCTACAACAACTTTACTTATTCTTAAATCACATGCAACTTTAGTTCGTAGAAAATTTGTTCTGTATCCTTCAGAACCATGACTATACACCGCATTCATTTCAAATGGATTTCCTGTTGTAAAAACAAGAAATACGATCAACACAATCAAATTTTTCATTATGTGCATGTCATGAATTTGCTAAATATTCCTTCATAAATTACCAGTTTTAAAAGACTTAATTTTCTACAAATTATCTTACTAAAGTTGCATCACCCGATTTTACATGTCGATCATTCTTAAGGTCTGTCCACTCCACAACATAAATAAAAACACCGGGCGCTACCGGTTGCTCTTTGAAATTTCCACCCCAACCATTGTGGTCTACATTGGGTTCAAATTTAGATCGATCAAACATCAATTCACCCCACCTGTTATATAATCGCAATCTATCAATAATTCTGATTTCCGGACTTGAATAAATTGTAAAGTGATCATTTACTCCATCTCCATTTGGTGAAAAAACATTAGGGACAAAAATATCTCCCCGCAATTTAATTTCAAGTATTAGTATATGCAAGGAATCACATCCTTCTTCTGTTTGAAAATTTAATTCGTATGTACCAGATTCGTTATAAACTTCGCCATTTACAGGCCAGGTGTAACTTTCTATTGCTTGTATTGTGTCATAAATGATAAAAGATTTATCTACTGATAAATTCAAAATATAAATTGAATCACATCCTTCTTTAGTAGCATTGTGTGATTTGTATATTCCACTTTGTGTATATTTCCTTCCATTCACAGGCCAGAAATATTCATCGCATACCCTCACCTGTTCTTCCAGAAAATATTCCGGATAAATGGTTAAGTCCAATAATATGGTGGAGTCACAACCATATTTGTTTATGAATTTTGCTTCATAAATACCACTCGTTTGATAGTTCAATCCGGTCACAAACCATTTAAAAGATTGACAAGATTTTACAATTTGCTTTTCAAAATTTCTATTGTGAACAGTTAAGAAAAGTGTAAAATTTGAGTCACATCCAAACTGATTATTATAATCAACATGGTATAATCCACTTGTAGTATAACTTTTTCCATTCACCGGCCAAAGATATTCTTCACAAACTTTTACAGTATCCACCCTCTGATAATTTGCATAAATTTCCAATTCAAGTAGTATCACAGAATCACAACCATTGGAGCTACTCAAAGTATATGAATATGTACCAGTTTCAACATAAGTAATTCCATTTACTGGCCAGGTATATGAATTACATGATTTGCGGGATTCAATGGTATTAACTTTTGGGTATATCGTTAAGTCAAGCGTATATATTGAATCACAACCTGAAGTTGTATTAAAAGTGGCCGTATAAATTCCACTCTGCTGATAGGTAACTTGATTCACATTCCATGTATAAAATTCACAATGAACTTCTTTCTCTAATTTATGGAAACTATTGGATACCATTAGGTCTAATTGGATAATAGAATCACAACCTTCAGAAGTCTGTAAGGAATCAAAATATATACCACTTGAAGTATAAATTTTTCCATTTATAGGTGATGTATAAAAATCACATACACTTACGATTACTTTTTCGGTATAAACAGGAAGGATTTCCAAATCAAGTTTAAAAACCGAGTCACAACCATTCGCACTTGGCTTTGATACCGTATAGATGCCAGTTTTGCTATAAAGGTTTCCACTCACTTCCCAATAATAGGAACCGCAAGATTTAGTTTTATACTCCGATCTATGGGTAGGCAACACTTTAAGATCCAATATCACGATTGAATCACAACCAAATTCACTTGTTAGATGAACTGAATAATTTCCGCTTGAATCATAAGTTTCATCACTAAGCGGCCAATAATAGGAACCGCAAACTTGCTCCTTCACAACTACAGAATCTACATTATATTTTGAGGTAAGGTTAAACGTTATTTCTTCTCCACATCCATAAAAGTCCCTAAGCTCCATTTTATAAATACCCGCAGCTAATCCGGACACTATGGAGTCGGAAGAATTTAAGGGTGGCAACCATTTAAATGTATAAGGAGGTAATCCTCCCTGAACATTCACTTCAATAGAACCACTACTGTCAAAAGGGCATAGAGGGGAAATAATTTTAAATTCAGTTACAGGTTTTGAGAGTGTTATCGAAATGGCATCCAGAAAATTACCAACAGTAGCACCTCCTGCTGCTCTTACTGACTTAAATCTAATGGTATACTTACTTTGAATGTTTTGAGGGAAGGTATAACTCACGGTGTTGTAAACCCAGGCAGTGGTACCTGCAGAAAACTCTCCCAAATTAATATAAGGTCCTCCTAAGGGTCCCACCTCTACTTGCAAAGCATCTATACCGGCTCTTCCCCGGTGAGCGAATGAAATTGTTACAGAACTCCCGGGTGAGGCATCGAATTCCTGATAAAGTGTGGACACCATGTTTGCATTTAATTCTGCAAATTGGTTGCCGGAATAGGCAGGCACACCATTAAATCCACTACCCCAGATCTCGATCTGTCTGTCAGTAGCTGTAGTTGCCCAGCAAGAAACCAAATCTTCATGAAAAAATCCAAATCTACCCAAGGCTACTAATTTGTCATCCTCAAAATCGGTATTACACAAAATGTTACAGGAGGGCGCAGGACTGATAAATTGATCGGATTTAAATTCTGAATGCTGATTGTATTTGGAATTTACATTAAAATATTTTTCCAAAAGAGGAACATCACAACAATTTACACAGTTATTTGCCAGGCAGGAATTAAAACAAATCAACAGAATAAAAAGAAAAATCCCTCTTTTCATTAGTTTCTTACAGATTGAAATTTCTGCATAAATATAGGCATTCTCCAGGCTAATCCAAATTATATTTGCCACTATTACCCTCAGGCAAGAGATGAATTAGATCTTCTACCCTTTTTAAACCGAATAAAAGATTGGCTATTTTAGGAATATTCGCTCTTAATATTAAAAAGGATTTGCATATTAAAAAAAAATCCTCTCCAAAAAATTGGAGAGGATTTAACCATCACTTTAATGAAAGTTTTCTTAATTAAAAATATATCTTAATCCAACTTGCAGCTGCCAAACATCCGCCAATCTCGCAGACTTTTCTAATAAATTCGTACGGTATTGTCCGTTGTTGTCTTTTGCAAATGAATACAACGGTTTATTGTCTGCAGATTTTCCTTCAAACTTTAAAGGGGTTGTATTCACCACCACTTGGTTTCCTCCTCCCCAATTCTGATTGATCATGTTGAGTAAATTGTATACATCTGCCCTTAATTGCAAACGATGTGCTTTGGAGTTGATATTTAATTTAAATTCCTGGATAACTGTAAAATCTAAACCATGGATGTTCGGAAGCAATCCTCCATTTCTAGGAAAATATCCTCCTTTAAATTTTGAAAGCTGTTCATTACTATTCACAAAATTCATAAAAGCTGCCCTTTGCTCATCAGCAGTTGCCGCATCTTTAAATTCAATTTCACTTCCATCGTTAGGAACATACATCAGGTCGTTGTTACGGGTTAATCCATCCTGATTAATATCACCATTTACAGTAAGACTAAATCTGCCTTGATTGAAATATTGATAGAATAATGAAACTTGTGTGGAAGTATATTTAGAATACTTAAACTTGTAGGATAATGCGGTTATGAAACGATGTCTTTGATCATCATTGGAATAAGCCAAATCAGGATAATTGTTTCCTGCATAACTAAGATTGTCTGTCCAGGAAGAATTGGCTATAGATCCTCCTGTCAACAAATCTTTGGCTACAGAAAAATTGTATGCCATCATTAAATAAAAGTCATTTTTAAATTGTCTTTCCAATTTTGGTGTGATGGAGAAAGAGTAACCTTGATTGGTGTTTTTCAACAAAATAGCATCGGTCACCGTAGTATTGATTCTATTTGCACTTCCTCCACTGTAAAATTGTCTTGCATCTGCTCCTGCATAACTTCCAACCGGACCTTTCTGGTTAGCATCTATGTAATAAATATTGTTAATGGTTTTATTAAAAATACCTTCAATGGATCCAACCACATTATACATCAATTGATGATCAGCAGCAAAATTAAATCTGAGTAATTGTGGAAACTTAAAGTTTTCATCCGTAACTGCAAGATTATAACTTGGTGCAAGCTTTGGATTTTCAGGGACATATTTAGCTACATCATCAGAGAATATATATTTTCTGGTCGCTGCATTTTGATCTCTGACAGAACCTTTGGTCACACCATTGTTACTGATTTGATTGGCCAACCAAACAAATGGAACTCTTCCGGTAAATACGCCTACACCTCCTCTCAACTGAAAAGTTCTGTCACCTTTTACATCATAGTTGAATCCAACTCGTGGAGAGAACATTGCCTGTGTTTTTGGCAACTTGTCTGTCCTTAACTGAATAGTACTTCCATCTGCATCTCTGAAATTAAGATTTGCAGCTTGCTGGTTCAAATAGGCTGCATCACTTTCATAAATTGGCACATCCACTCTTACGCCAAATGTAACATTAAGCCGATCATCCAACGCACTCACCTGATCTTGCACATACACTCCTGGCTGATGTATCGTTATTTTATCAACAGGAATTTCCTTTCCCGGCAATACAGAGTATTGTTGCTCAAAAATGGCGAGCGTTACCGTATCCCCATTGGTTGCCTTATAAAAATCACTTAAAGAATTATAAGTATAGTTTCCATACCATCTGGGGGTAAAAGTATTTTCAAATGTGAATGATTCAAAATTTATTCCAGCAGTGAAGGTATGATTATTCCTATACCAGGTCAAATTGTCCTGAAATTGGATTGTATTGGTATTTAATCTGTTATTGGGTGTAAATGCTTCATAACCAAATGAAGTAAAAGTATTCCCTGCTTCCCGTATATCAACTAAAGGAAATGGTCTGGAAGATGGACTGCTCCGGTAATCTCTATTAGCTGTATAACCAACTTGCAATTGATTTGAAAGGCCTGAATTTATGATGGTGTTCAATTCTATAATGGCAGAGTGAATATCATTGTTGATGGTATAATTGGCTGAGCTAAAATTCAGAGCGTTTGTATTTCCGTTTCTGAATCCTTGTGCACCACTGCCGCTTGCCAAAACATCTCTGTATGATCTAAGATAATTATACCGTAGGCTGATTTTATTTTTACTGTCCAGGTTGTAATCTAATTTGGCTAAAGCCTTGTTGCTAAATGTTGGTAAAGTATAACCGTCATATTCACCCGGATCATAACCATATTTGTTCAGCAAAAGATCCTTTAATGAATCTAAGGCAGAGGCCCTGACTCTTGTTACACTTCCACCTACTACATCTCCATCTCTGAAGGCCCTGAATTGTACTGGATCTTCTCTTCTTTCTCCTTCCGCATTTATGAAAAAGAATAATTTATCTTTTATAATGGGTCCTCCTAAACTCAATCCAAATTGTTTGATGTCGAAGTTTTGAACAACCACTGATTTATCTGAAGCCTTTGTACCCACAAAACTTTCATTCCGCATATTGTAATAAGCCGTTCCTGATAAATTGTTGGAACCTGATTTAGTTACCGCATTTACACCGGCACCTGTAAATCCTCCTTGTCTTACATCGTAAGGCGCTAAGTTTACTTGGATCTCCTCTACCGCATCCAAACCAATTGGCGTGGAATTTGCCTGCCCTCCGGGTGTTGACGCCAGACCAAAACTGTTATTAAAAATAGTGCCGTCGATTGTCAAATTGTTATATCGACTGTCCTGTCCTATAAATGAAGTTCCAGTACCTGTTGTGGAAGCCACGGATGAAGCCCTGCTCTGAGGGGTAAGTCTGGTAAAATCATCTAAAGATCTACTAAGTGTAGGAAGAGCCGCCAAGGCTTCTTTTTTAATGTTGGTAGCGGCACCTGTGCGATCTGAATTGAGGATGTCGTTTGTTTTAGCTGTGATGATGACCTCATCCAACGATACGGCTTCAGGAGTCATCTTCACATTGTATCTCAAATTCTGACCCAAGGACAAATAAATGTTGGCTTCCTCATAATTTTTGTAGCCAATGTAATTTACCGTCACCGTATAAGGCCCTCCAACTCTCATGTTCGGAATGTTAAACCTACCATCTTCCCGGGTATAAACTCCGTAAATGGTACCGGATGGAATGTGTTTCGCTTGAACGGTAGCAGCCACGAGAGGCTCTCCTTTTTCGTCCGTCACAATACCCAATATCTGAGCATTGGTGACACTCTGTGCCTGGATCTGGTTTTTGGTGATCAGTCCCAAAATCATTACCATGGGTATGATTTTAAGCAATGGAGTAATTAAGCTTCGTTTCATAATAAAGGTTTAGTTTTTAAAATATGGTTTACAAAGGTAACCTTGCCTAATTACTTATCTATTAAGTTATTATAAAATTATTATAAATATATTAATCAATTGAATATCTGTACTTTAACCTATACAAAACACCTAATTAACATCATGATTACATGAATTTTATTTGAAATTTCTTCGCAAATTGATAAAATTTTACCCATAAATAAATGAGTCTAGAACAGGAAATGCAAAAAAAAAGGGGGTTGAAATCAACCCCCTTTTAAATCTAATTTTTACCATCAATTTATTCCAAAATAACCATCTTTCTGGTCTGTGTATTGGTATCAAAATCTACCTGATAATAATACACTCCTGACGTTCCCAACATGGATTTTTCAATTATCCATTCTTGATATCCTTTACCCAGTTCCTTTGCACTGCGGAAATATACTTTTCCCGTCATGTCGTAGATCGTTAATTTTACTTCTCCCTTCTCAGGAAGTAACATTCCGATCACGGTCGTTCCGTTCCATGGATTCGGCTCATTCTGCAACAACACAAACTCGTTTTGAAGTTTGCCCTGTGACCTCAACTCTATCCTGCCTTCCTCCAATCCTTCTCCTATACTCAACGCCGGTGTGATGCTGCTGCCTATGTGCATCACATCTGATACCCGTGCATCTGCTTTGGCTCTCACTTTCACCGTAAATAATTTCTCTCCGCTCTTTGAACTGCCATCCCAGCTGAAGGTGATTTTTCCTTCATTCGCCTTGTGCATGCTGTAATGTTCTTCTCCAAAATGATTACTTCTGTTGCCGCTCACTTCCATCACTTCCATCATCTCTGCATTCCACTCCATCGTCATCTGGAAGCCTCTGAACTGGTCTATGTTGCTGGAGTTGAATTCTATCTCATACACATTTCCTTTCTTCATCTCCTCATCTCTGTAGCTCAGATCCATTACCTTGCCACTTCGGCTCGTTGTGTTTTGATATCCGCGCGTCTTGGCTGATTCATTCACATCTCCCACTTTGATCCCGATGAAATTTCCTACTGTATTCGATGACATCGTTGGTATGTTGTACACTTCCGGGAAATTCTCCGTTAACGCACTCTCCGCACTTCCAAAACTGTAATACTCATCCACAAATCTCCAGCTCGTATTGCCACTGATCTCTTGTGTCAAGCCTAATATCAACTTCCTAAGATCTGCGATGTCACGCGCTGTCACTGTCTTGCTTCTGTTTACATCCGCTGCTACCATTTTGTATGGTGAGGTGATTGGCTCTGTGCCAAGTATGTGCTTTTGTATTTTTACAATGTCCGCTGTACTGATGCCATTCAACCAGTCATCGTTCTTCCCCGGTTTTACTGCATAAGATCCGCCCGTTGCGATTGGACCAAATGTATATTCCCCTTCAAAGTTCGTACTCGTCGCAGGCATCGTCGATTGCTCTAACAACACCCCTACTTTCTCTACTTTACTTCCTCCCTCTGTTTTGATTTGTCCGTTTACTCGAACATTCAAAGTCTGTGGACATTGTGGCTCACTCTGAGGATTGTCCCAGATGATGATCACTGTCTTGCACACGGACGTATTACCATTGATATCTGTTACCCACAGTTCCACATTTCTTGGTCCTATGCTGTCGCAGGTATACGTTCTGGATTTATCATTCGTATCCGCACTGAAACTAAAGGTCACCGGATAACCGCAGCTGTGGCCTGAGTTTACATTCAGGTCGCTGGCCCATACCACCGCCATCTTCGTGTCCGGAGTACCGTTTCCATCCGTATCCATCCCTGTCAATCCAATGGACAAATCACGGTGACAATAAGCCGTCGGTGATTTGCAATTCAGCAGATTAACCTCAGACTGACATTTGGCAGTATTGCCACAGCGGTCTTCCACTTCCCATTTGATGATGTGTCTGCCTAATGGCCATGTTCCACTTGCTGTATTGTCGCCTATTGTGGCTCTTTCTATATCGATCGTGCCATCGCTGTTCAAATCTACTTTGTAGCGGAACAACAATTCCGATACATCTGTACAATCATCGATCGCTTCTATGCTCAGACTGATCGGGATCGGTCTGCATTGTACATCGTAACTGCAGATCGTCGTATCACGACATAATTTCGTGATGATCGGATCTACCAGATTGCTCACTTTGATGATCTGTGTATCGCTGAATATTACGATGTTGTTGAACTCATCACGCTGACACCAGTCGATCAGTTTCCATACCCTGAAAATTTTAAAGCATGGATCCCCCGGTACCGTCTGTGAAAATACATGATCATGATAGCTTAATCCTATCAGGCTGCACTCATCATCCACATACGTTGGGAAATTATACGGCGCACTTAATCGCTCCGGTATCAACAGATCAGGATTGCATATGCCATTTGTATCCAGATCCGCAGGCCAGGTAATCGACAGATAACTCATCGGATGATGATTGGATATTTCTATCTTCTGTACACAGCTTGCGCTGTTACCTTGTCCGTCTGTTACCGTAAATTCTCTGATGATCAAACCCATCCCACACTGATTCATTCCACTCGTATCGATTCGCTCACTCACTCTTGGGCTACAATTGTCATACGCGATTCCATCCTGTGGATGTCCGTATATCTCATGCCAGTAAATCGGATCAATTACTATTTTCTCACGATCCGCTTCATTGTCCACTACTTTACCAAATGAAGTTCCCAAATTGTTCAGATCTATGTCAAATCTGCAATCCACGTGAATATCCGGTGGACAACTGATCAATGGAACATCTTTATCCTGTACCTCCACGCTCACCATGCACACACTTTCGTTTCCGCTTGCGTCTATTGCTTTGAAGGCTACCATGATCGTCCTGCCAACATCCTCACAACAAAAGCCAACTTCCGGACCCCAATCGTCTTCTCCAACTATGCCACACGCATCTGCATCCATCCTCCTCACTTCAAAATGATGTAAGTGACACTCATCAAAACTTCCATCGTCAAATACTTCTGCAGGCACCCAATTGATTCCTGCATCATTCAAAGCCACCACTGTTCTCCTGTCGCATATCGCCACAGGTTCTGTATCGTCTTTTACCGTCACTATCAATGTATCGGTCGTTACATTATAGCAACCATCATAGATTCGGTATATCACTGTATCTCGTCCAACTGGAAGGATTACTTTTCCGCCATTTTTTCCTATCAACGATCCTCCAGGATAACTGATGTCAACTCGCAATTTATCATGACATCTGTCATAAGCATCAATCGCAGGCAACAATACATCTGCCTCACAATCTCTGTGTCCTGTGGTCGCATCAAAATCGTATGGGCGATGCGTAATGATCGGACCTTCGGTGTCTTTGATCTGGATAAATTGTATGCCCAGAACCGTGAACTCCTGATTGCACCACCACTCTCTGGCGCGCCAGGTTCGCATGATCTTATGCACACATCCGATGTCTCCCAGATCCTGATCTTCATAATCTACATACATGTTGCAGATGAAGTCTATATTCGGCCATATCTGATAACCTTCCAAGGTAGGTATCCCTGTAATGCTTGGATGCGGATTCCCGTTTGCGTCAAATCTCGAGATTCTGCTGCACTCCAAATCTACTATCTGATCCGGAAAATCTATAAGATTGATGTCCGGTCTTTCTACCCTGATCAGCTGCACACAAGTATCGCTGATGTTGCCATAGGTATCTGTAGAGATCCACGTTCTTCTTACTTCTTTTATGTATTCCGGATTACAATCCAATTTCGTGGTCAATTCATCCAGTAGGGTCACCGTATATCTGCTGCAATCTTCTATCACAGCCGGATTGGCTGCATTCAAATTGAATTGAATACAACTCATGTCTTGATCCCTGCAGATAATCTCTGGGGCCAGTTTATCTTCTATCGTTATATAGGACCAGCAAGAATTGCCGGTCGTGATATCTGTTATAGTTGCAATAATTGTTTTTCCCAAATAATGCGAATCCACTGGATTTGGAATTGGGTGATTGTTATAACTTAATGCTATCTTAAAAACATCATAACAAGCGTAATAACCGGTCAACAGCATTTCCGGTGTAATGGTCACTTCACAATTCTGATCAAGTGATACATTCACATTTTTACTGGAAAGGCTGGATGATCCAAGCACATTGACTGTAAAAGAACATTCAGCGATGCTTCCGCATGCATCCATGGCCTGATAAACGTTGGTGGTTACACCCGGAGGATATGGATTTCCACTCGGAATTCCTGCGAGTCTTCTAACTTGAAGTCCACCTTCAAATTCTATGACATATCTTCTAAATAACAAGGAAGGAGAATCAAACCATCTGCCACCTACAGGATCCCAATACCAAACAAAATCGCCGGGGATGATACCCGGTTGACCTGGACCCCAATTGGTATAATTGACCGGTTCTTCAGTAACCCATTTGAATTTATCTTGAGATGGACTATATCGCATGCCTATCCAATATTGATTGTTGGCAAGGCCCGGCGTAAAAGGAATATTATTCATGAGGAAAGAATTCTCTGCACCATCTTCAATGGTAACTAAATGTCCTCCTAAAGCAGTAGCCATTTCATTGGCTTGAAGCCAATGTAAATGATTGCCGGCTCCCGGAGGTGAGATAAAATAAGTATTCCCATTGTAAAGTCCGATGAATTGGAAACCCGGAATATTCAAACTGGTCTGTATACTATTATCTGTGGCAGTCACATTGTAACAATACACCCTATTACAATCCATACTGTCCAGATACAAAGTAGTATTAGGTGGACAGGTGATGGTAGGAGCTGTCTGATCAATGACCGTATAAGTTACTACACAAGACGTTGAATGCCCGCCTTGATCAGAAACAGTATAGGTTCTTGTCAGGACATAAGCTGAAGCAACACAACCTGAGCCGCTAGAACTTTGAGAGATAGCAACAGAAGTTGTACCACAAGAAGTATTCACCCTTACATCAGATGGAACACCGACAGGAATGCTGCTGATGGACTGAAAGGTTCCGCCAGAAGGGTTTGGGCATGTAACATCTAGCTGGCACAGGCAATTATTGGACAAAGTTACCACGTTTGTATTGGTGGAAATAGCTCCTGCAGTGGAAAGTCCTCTGCCTAGAAGTGATGCTCCAAAGCCAAAGTTAATTGCTCCATTTGCAAGAACAGTACCTCGGAAAATTGTGCCATTGTGATTAAACGCTCCATTGATTTGCCAATACACATTGCACAAGTCGGCACCATTTATGAGCGTAATAGTTGAACCTGGATTAGTAGACAAAGCACCGTCAATTTGAAAAATAAATATCGCGTTCGGATTGCCTCCTCCATCTAAGGTTAAATTTGCATTCAATACGGCCGCAGTGGATATGCAATAGATGTTAGGTCCAAGAATCTGACCGTTGCCCAATGGAGTTGTCAAAACTGACCCGCAGGTAAGACTCGCCAAAAAGGCATATGCATTCGCCACATCAATTGCAGTCTGAACCGAGACGGGGTCTGTCACATGTACAGCACCAATATGAGTTCCTGGAGGGCTGAAGGCCCCAACATTTGTGCCAATATCACCAATTACATTAGATGCTGGATCCCCGTTAAAAGCACCAACGGCAGTAAAGAGAGCAAAAGTGGAGGCAGTACCTAAGTTGGGGGCTTGCCCAAAACCAGTACGAGTACCAATTAAAAGCAAAATCAATGTCAGTAAACTTTGACTATAAAATTTCAATCGAAATTTAAGGTCATGCAATCTTTTAATAAAAAGACTTGGTTTGGTACCAAATCGCAAGACCTGGTTCAAGAAAGTTGTGGTTTTCATTAAATGCAAAATTTAGATTAACATCTAAATCCGATTTAATTCTTGAGAAGTCTGAATTTGAGGGCTGTCGAAATACTGAGCAAATATATAAAAAATATTTAATATTTATTTTAATATATTATGTTCATAAAAAAGGCGGGAGAAATCTCCCGCCTTCTGTAGCTTTTCTTATGTATTCTTCCTTCGAATTACTCTAGTATAACCATCTTTCTGGTCTGTGTATTGGTATCAAAATCTACCTGATAATAATACACGCCTGACGTACCCAACATGGATTTTTCAATGATCCATTCCTGATATCCTTTGCTCAGTTCCTTTGCACTGCGGAAATATACTTTTCCGGTCATGTCGTAGATCGTTAATTTTACTTCTCCTTTCTCAGGAAGTAACATTCCGATCACAGTCGTCCCGTTCCATGGATTCGGCTCATTCTGCAACAACACAAACTCGTTTTGCAGTTTGCCCTGTGACCTCAACTCTATCCTGCCTTCCTCCAATCCTTCTCCTATGCTCAGCGCCGGTGTGATGCTGCTGCCTATGTGCATCATATCTGATACACGTGCGTCTGCTTTCGCTCTTACTTTCACCGTAAACAGTCGCTCTCCACTCTTTGAACTGCCATCCCAGCTGAAGGTGATTTTTCCTTCATTCGCCTTGTGCATACTGTAATGTTCTTCTCCAAAATGATTACTTCTGTTGCCGGTCACTTCCATCACTTCCATCATCTCTGCATTCCACTCCAACGTCATCTGGAAACCTCTGAACTGATCTATGTTGCTTGAGTTAAATTCTATCTCATACACATTTCCTTTCTTCATCTCCTCATCACGGTAACTCAAATCCATCACCTTGCCACTTCGGCTCGTTGTGTTTTGATATCCCCGCGTCTTGGCTGATTCATTCACATCTCCCACTTTGATCCCGATGAAATTTCCTACTGTATTCGATGACATCGTCGGTATGTTGTACACTTCCGGGAAATTCTCCGTAAGCGCTCCCTCCGCACTTCCAAAACTGTAATACTCATCTACAAATCTCCAGCTCGTGTTGCCACTGATCTCTTGTGTCAAGCCTAATATCAACTTCCTAAGATCTGCGATGTCTCGCGCCGTAACAGTCTTGCTTTTATTTACATCTGCCGCTACCATTTTGTATGGTGAGGTGATCGGCTCTGTACCCAATATATGCTTCTGTATTTTTACAATGTCCGCTGTACTGATGCCATTCAACCAGTCATCGTTCTTACCCGGTTTTACTGCATACGATCCACCTGTTGCGATTGGACCAAATGCATATTCCCCTTCAAAGTTCGTACTCGTGGCAGGCATCGTGGATTGTTCCAGCAACACTCCTACTTTCTCTACTTTACTTCCTCCTTCTGTTTTGATTTGTCCGTTTACATTCACATTCAACGTCTGTGGACATTGTGGCTCACTCTGCGGGTTGTCCCAGATGATGATCACGGTCTTACACACTGACGTATTTCCATTGATATCCGTTACCCACAGTTCCACATTTCTCGGTCCTATGCTGTCGCAGGTATACGTTCTGGATTTATCATTCGTATCCGCACTGAAACTAAAGGTCACCGGATAACCGCAGCTGTGGCCTGAGTTTACATTCAGGTCGCTGGCCCATACCACCGCCATCTTCGTATCCGGAGTACCGTTTCCATCCGTATCCATCCCTGTCAATCCAATGGATAAATCACGGTGACAATATGCCGTCGGTGATTTGCAATTCAACAAGTTCACTACGGACTGACATTTTGCGGTGTTGCCACATCGGTCTTCCACTTCCCATTTAATGATGTGTCTGCCTAATGGCCATGTACCGCTTGCTGTATTGTCTCCTATCGTAGCTCTTTCTATATCGATCGTTCCATCACTGTTTAAATCTACTTTGTAGCGGAACAACAATTCCGATACATCCGTACAATCATCGATCGCTTCTATGCTCAGGCTGATCGGGATCGGTCTGCATTGTACATCGTAACTGCAGATCGTCGTATCACGACACAATTTGGTAATGATCGGATCTACCAGATTGCTCACCTTGATGATCTGTGTATCGCTGAATATTACAATGTTGTTGAACTCATCACGCTGACACCAGTCAATCAGTTTCCATACCCTGAAAATTTTAAAGCATGGATCCCCCGGTACTGTCTGTGAAAATACATGATCATGATAGCTTAAACCTATCAGGCTGCATTCATCATCTACATACGTTGGAAAATTATACGGTGCACTCAATCGTTCAGGGATCAACAAATCCGGATTGCAAATTCCATTTGTATCCAGATCCGCAGGCCAGGTAATCGACAGATAGGTCATCGGATGATGATTCTGTATTTCTATGCTCTGCACACAGCTTGCACTGTTGCCCTGTCCGTCCGTTACCGTAAATTCTCTGATGATCAGACCCATTCCACACTGATTCATTCCACTCGTATCTATCCGCTCACTCACTCTTGGGCTACAATTGTCATAAGCGATTCCATCCTGAGGATGTCCGTTTATAATATGCCAGTAAATCGGATCTATTACTATTTTCTCACGATCCGCTTCATTGTCCACTACTTTGCCAAATGAGGTCCCCAAATTATTCAGGTCTATGTCAAATCTGCAATCCACCAAGATATCCGGTGGACAACTGATCAATGGAACATCTTTATCCTGTACCTCCACGCTCACCATGCACACACTTTCGTTTCCGCTTGCGTCTATTGCTTTGAAGGCTACCATGATTGTTCTTCCCACATCTTCACAACAAAAGCCAACTTCCGGACCCCAATCGTCTTCCCCTACTATTCCACATGCATCTGCATCCATTCTCCTCACTTCAAAATGATGTAAGTGACACTCATCAAAACTTCCATCGTCAAATACTTCTGCAGGCACCCAATTGATTCCTGCATCATTCAACGCCACCACTGTTCTCCTGTCGCATATCGCCACAGGTTCTGTATCGTCTTTTACTGTCACTATCAATGTATCGGTCGTTACATTATAGCAACCGTCATAGATTCTGTATATCACCGTATCTCGTCCTACTGGAAGGATTACTTTTCCGCCATTTTTTCCTATCAACGATCCTCCAGGATAACTGATGTCAACTCGCAATTTATCATGACATCTGTCATAAGCATCTATCGCAGGCAACAATACATCTGCTTCACAATCTCTGTGTCCTGTGGTCGCATCAAAATCGTATGGGCGATGCGTAATGATCGGACCTTCAGTGTCTCTGATCTGGATAAATTGTATGCCCAGAACCATGAACTCCTGATTGCACCACCATTCTCTGGCTCGCCAGGTACGCATGATCTTATGCACACATCCGATGTCGCCAAGATCCTGGTCTTCATAATCTACATACATGTTGCAGATGAAGTCTATATTCGGCCATATCCTATAACCTTCCAAGGTAGGTATCCCTGTAATGCTCGGATGAGGATTCCCGTTTGCGTCAAATCTCGAGATTCTGCTGCACTCCAGATCTACTATCTGATCCGGAAAATCTATAAGATCGATGTCCGGTCTTTCTACTCTGATCACCTGTACACAGGTGTCGCTGATATTTCCATAGGTATCCGTAGATATCCAGGTCCTTCTTACTTCTTTTATGTATTCCGGATTGCAATCCAGTTTCGTCGTCAACTCATCCAGTAAGGTCACCGTGTATCTGCTGCAATCTTCGATCACTGCAGGATTGGCTGCATTCAAATTGAATTGAATACAACTCATGTCCTGATCCCTGCAGATAATCTCAGGGGCCAGTTTATCTTCTATCGTTATATAGGACCAGCAAGAATTGCCGTTTAATGTATCGGTCACCTTACCAATGATGGTCTTACCCAAATAATGCGAATCCACCGGATTTGGAATTGGGTGATTGTAATGACTTAATTCAATAATTTTAAAATCAGGACATGTTCCACCAGTCAACAACATTTCTGGTGTAATGGTCACTTCACAATTCTGATCCAGGGATACATTTACGTTCTTACAGGAAAGAACATCATTGTTTGGATTCAAACTGATACCAAATTCTCCAATTGCAAATCCTCCAGCTACAGGTGAGGCATTTACCGTAATGGTTGTTAAAAGACATTGTGCCCCGGTTGTATAAAAGCCATAATAAGTCGCACCTGCATTCCCTACAACTGCTATAGGTCCTGAAGAGGTCCCATCGTTTGCTGTTGCGGTAATGGTGGCTGCACCAAAATCATTCCCTTCTATATAAAGATAGAAGGCTCTTGTATCAGGTGGCAAGGTAAGCGTTACTGTATTGGCATTTGTATAGTACACATCGCCTAAATATCCATGACTCCATGTAGCCCAGCCTTGGCTGACCCTAACATGAAACAACGATGAAGAAAAAAGCAGTGGACTCTTGCAATCAAATCCTGGCAAAACTGAGGTTTCAGCAGCACCTAATGGCCTTGAATCAGGATTGAATGAGTAAACTGGTATTCCTCCAAGAGTATTTGGCGGAGCCGAAGTTCCGGGACTACCGTCAAAAACTATTCCTGCAAAAACAGGTGAAAAGAAAGAAACCCAGATAGTAAACTGGAGTAGAAGTGTGTGAATCTGTTTTATAGAATACATAGCAAAAGCGTTTGTTTAAACCAATTAAACGCTAATACTCGCTATGATCTAAAGAACTGCTATTGCCCTTGGGTGGCATTAATTCAGGGCAAATATACATATTTATTATATATTATAGAAAAAACGAATATTTATTTTAAATTTTTTTTAATTGGCCGGATAACTTACCGGGAATCTATTTAAATCAGCCCTATCAAATCTTTGAATGAGTGGAATGTCTTTTTAATAGAAATTAAACTTGATCAGGGCAGGACAGAATACTGTTTAAGGTCATTTTTTGGCTTTCCAACAAATTATTAATCCGTCACATATATATAGGTATGATTAACAATAATTAAAAAATTAAATTTTTCAATACAGTAAATTATTAAAATTTTATTCACATTGAATCCACCTTTTTCTTAACAAAACGTTTTATTATTACGCCTCGAAACGCCAACAAGGTAGATTTGTAGGCCTGTGTCCTTTTTGTATCCTGTTGGCTTTTATTATTTAAAATCATTCTTAAATCAAAAATTTCATTAAACGGTTAATTTTCAGATTATGAGCAATCAAAAAACCAGTACTGCAACCCCAGGTAAGTTCAGTGGCATGTTTGCCGCAGCTATTATTCCGATAGCACTTGTTTTGGGTATTTTTATATTTAAATTTATTCTTGGCGACCCAAGCCATTTTGAAGGAGGAGACCCGACCAAACATCCTCATCCGGGTGATTATTTGGGAATGATGTACAAGGGAGGAATTCTGGTACCCATACTTATGGCCGTTTTCATCATCGTTGTTTGTGTGATCATCGAACGGATGTATACATTGAGCGTTGCGAGCGGAAAAGGTTCTATACCAAGTTTTGTCAGAAAGATTAAATCATTGTTAGATGGAAATCAGGTGGACGCTGCCATAGCTGAATGTGACAAACAAAAAGGTTCTGTTGCAAATGTTATTCGCGAAGCTCTTCACAAGTACAAAGAAATGTCATCCAACCAAGGTCTGGACAAGGAGCAAAAAGTTTTGGCCATCCAAAAAGAAATTGAAGAAGCCACTTCTCTTGAATTACCCATGCTGGAAAAGAACCTGGTAATTTTGGCAACCATCTCTTCTGTTGCAACCCTTTTGGGTCTACTTGGAACAGTATTTGGAATGATCAGAGCCTTCTCTGCAATTGCGACAGCAGGTGCTCCTGATGCGGTAGCTCTTTCTACAGGTATTTCTGAAGCCTTGATTAATACTGCACTGGGTATTTCATCTTCTGCAATCGCTGTAATTTCTTACAATTACTTCACCACCAGAATAGACGGACTTACTTATGGTATTGATGAAGCAGGTTTCAGCATTGCTCAAAACTTTGCTTCCAAAAACTCTTAATCTAAACTGAAGCATAACCATGCCTAAAGTTAAAATTCCTCGGAAAAGCACCACCATTGACATGACTGCCATGTGCGATGTGGCCTTCCTACTACTTACTTTTTTTATCCTGACAACTAAATTCAGAGCGCAGGAAGTGGTACAAATAGAAATTCCGCCATCCACTGCTCAGGTGCCAATTCCTGACAAGGACATCATGATGTTTAACATCGCTACTGATGGTAGAATTTTCTTCGGTCTGGATGATCAAAATACCAGATTGAAATTGTTGGATCGCTTGGCTGCTGCCTACCAGATTGAATTTACCCCTAAGCAAAAAGATGCTTTCCGGACTCTCGAATTATGGGGAATGGACATCAGATTGCTACCTGGGTTTTTGGATAAAGAACCTAATGAAAGAGCCAACACCATTCAACCTGGATTAAAAATTGACACAACAGGTGGTGCACAGATAGAAGACTTGATTTTGTTTTCCAGACAGGAAAACAACAATCTCAGAATTGCCATCAAGGCAGATAAAGCTACAGAGTACAAGTCGTTTGATAAACTGATAGAAGCACTTCAAAACCGTAAGGTGAACAAGTTCAACATCGTTACCTCAGCGCGTGCAGGAAAAGAATAATTTTTGTAAGAGCATAAATACTAAATAAAAATGGCTGAAATGAATATCCCCCAGGGCGGGGGTAAGAAAGGTCACAAAAAAGTAAGGTCTAAAAAAATGTCCACCAGAGTGGACCTCACTGCGATGGTGGATCTTGGATTCTTGCTCATCACATTCTTTATGTTGGCTACCACCTTCAATAAGCCAAAAACTATGGAGGTAAATAAACCAGCCAAAGAAGATAAGATTGATAAAAAAGATGAACCACCTATAAAAATGTCAAAAACGGTGAGCCTAATGCTCGGCGACAACGACAAGGTTTATTGGTACATCTCTCCCGATGAAATTGATGCCAATACCCAGTTAACACTTGATAGTGTTGACTACAGTTCTACCGGGTTGAGAAAAGTAATCCAACGCCGACAAAGCGAAGTTCAGGCACAATGGGGTAAAAAAGACGACTTGTTTGTGATGATTAAACCACTTCCTAAGAGTAAGGTGAAAAATACAGTGGATGTATTGGATGAGATGACCATAAATGGCGTTACCAGATACGCCATACTTCAACCAAATGATCCTATTGATTCACTGGTTGCTCTAAAAGTTGGTCAATCAAGGAAATAATTTTAATAAATGATTGTTATTCTAATAAGTGACTAAAAAACAATAAACATGGCAGACAATCAAATTCTCAAATACGCCATGGACGACATCGTCTTTGAGAACCGTAACAAGACTTACGGTGCGTACTTTTTGAGAAGGCTTTATGATAAAAATATGACCAGGGCCATCATCATTGGAAGCATTCTGGCACTCTTGCTGATTTCGATGCCAATGATCCTGAAGGCAGTGAGGGAAATGATGCCTACCGAAAAGGAAGACTTATCCATGAGGGAGATAACTCTTGCCGAGCCACCTCCAATTGACCCCAACAAGCCTCCTCCTCCTCCTCCTCCAAAAGTGGATCCTCCGCCTATTAAAGACCAAATCAAATTCATTCCTCCAAAAGTTATGAAAGATGAAGAAGTCAAGGAAGAAGAACCACCACCACCAACGATTGAAGAAATTAAAGACAAAGACATCTCTACTGAAAATCGTAAAGGGGAAGAAGGCGGTGTGGACGCATCACTTGTTGAAGCTCCTCCTCCTCCAGTGATGGAAGAGGAAAAGAAAGAAGAAGAGCCTTTCAAATTTGTAGAACAAATGCCAGAATTTCCGGACGGTGCTGCGGCCATGATGAAGTACATTCAATCCAACCTAAAATATCCTGCAATAGCCCGTGAAAACGACATTCAGGGTACGGTGGTAGTTCAGTTTGTGGTGACCAAGAGTGGTGACATCACAAAAGTCACCATCGCACGCGGTATTGGTGGAGGTTGTGATGAAGAAGCTGCAAGGGTAGTAAGATCAATGCCTAACTGGAAACCCGGCAAACACAATGGTAGAGCGGTGCCGGTAAATTTTACGCTTCCAATTAAATTTAAACTGGAAGGGTAATGCCGGATTCCTTAAGGAAAGGATTTCTATTGCTCTTAGGCATATCGTATGTAGGTTTGGGAATTTTCCTTTTTTATCGAAAAGTCCTGGATCTTTTTCCTTGGGATCAGCTATTAGCAGGTCTGTTTGTATTGTACGGATGTTGGCGTGTATACCGCGCAATTAAAATATAAAATCGGATTTAACTTTTTAATCCTGCAAGAAAACTTGCAGGATTTTTTTTCATAAACCCATTATATGCATTAGGATTTCTATTCCAAGTCAAAATACCTTCAAATACAAGCACTTCCTCGATTTTTCTCCAGCACCATAGGATTCCACTATGGCTAGTCAAAAAATCTTGCGGGAGCGCTTTTCTTTATTGGTCTTTTGCCTTTCATAACGAAACCCTAATGCATAAAATGGGATAAAAAATAGACACTGATATGGCTGAGGAAAAAATTATTAAGAACACCATTCAAATCATTGCCACTCCTTCCAAAGTGTGGGATGCTTTAGTGAATCCCGATAAAACTAAAAAATATATGTTCGGATGTGAGACAGTGTCGGATTGGAAAGTGGGCAGTTCGCTGCTGTGGAAAGGGGAATACAATGGACAATCAATCGTATTTGTAAAAGGAAATATCATTGCCATTGATCCGGGAAAATTTTTGGCCTATACAGTTATTGATCCAAACAATAACGAAATACCGGACCTTCCTGAAAATTATTTAACCGTGACTTACAGTTTGATTCAAGAAGACCATCATACTACTTTAACGGTAACTCAGGGAGACTATTCCAAAGTTGCCGAGGGAGAAAAAAGATATCAAGAGTCTTACAACAATGGAGAAGGATGGAATCCAATATTAGTCCAAATTAAAAATTTAGTTGAATCTGATTCAGTACTCTAAATTTAATCAGAAAAATATTTTTTTCTATACCATGAGCTTGATGATTGTCGACTATTACAAAGTCTAATGGTACAACTCTCCCTTTTGAATTGATTCAACACCCAACAGACACTCGACAGTGTAGATTACTGTTTGTTTCACCGGATTGAGAAAAATAATCCAGCGCCACCTAAACAAGTTAGAGACTCAATGGGGTAAGAAAGATGAATCATTTGTGATGATTAAACCACCTCCTCATTTATAAATCATGAACATGGTGTAATCTTGAATGCAAAGACTATGAATGAAGTCAAAGTAGGTGCCATTCTCCTCCCAAATGATCCTTTTGATTAACAGATCACATTAAATTTGGTCAATCAAGTGAATGATTTTATTAAATGA
The DNA here is from genome assembly GCA_016714365.1 of Candidatus Vicinibacter affinis. Classification (NCBI taxonomy): domain Bacteria; kingdom Pseudomonadati; phylum Bacteroidota; class Saprospiria; order Saprospirales; family Saprospiraceae; genus Candidatus Vicinibacter; species Candidatus Vicinibacter affinis. The sequence continues at coordinate 296,221 of JADJNH010000007.1, forward strand.
ACGTTATCCATAATAAGGACATAAAAAACAAAAATCATGGTAAGCAATCAAGTTATTAAATACGACATGGACGACATCGTCTTTGAGAACCGCAACAAGACTTACGGTGCGTACTTTTTGAGAAGGCTTTATGATAAAAATATGAACAGGGCCATCCTCATTGGATCTGTTCTGGCTATTTTGCTGGTCTCTACACCTATGATCTTGAAGGCATTGAGGGAATTGATGCCTACCGAAAAGAAAGACTTATCCTCTAAGGAAATTTTCCTTTCCGACCCACCTCCTATTGATCCCAAAAACCCGCCACCACCACCACCGCCTAAAATAGATCCTCCGCCTATTAAGGACCAAATCAAATTCATTCCTCCAAAAGTTATGAAAGATGAAGAAGTCAAAGAAGAAGAACCGCCGCCACCAACGATAGAAGAAATTAAAGACAAAGACATCTCCACAGAAAATCGTAAAGGAGAAGAAGGTGGTGTGGACGCTTCACTTGTAGAAGCACCTCCTCCTCCGGTGATGGAAGAAGAAAAGAAAGAAGAGGAGCCTGCCAAATTTGTAGAACAAATGCCTGAATTTCCGGATGGTGCTGCAGCCATGATGAAGTACATTCAATCCAATCTAAATTATCCTGCAATAGCCCGCGAAAACGACATCCAGGGTACTGTGGTAGTTCAGTTTGTGGTGACCAAGAGTGGCAACATCACAAAAGTTACCATCGCGCGCGGTATAGGAGGAGGGTGTGATGAAGAAGCTGCAAGGGTGGTAAGATCAATGCCTAACTGGAAACCAGGTAAACACAATGGAAAAGTTTTATCGGTTAGTTTTACACTTCCAATTAAATTTAAACTGGAAGGATAATGCAAGATTCCTTCAGGAAAGTATTTTTATGCTGTTCGTCTTTGTTATGAGGGTTTGGGAATTTTTCCTTTTTGAAAAGTCCTCAATCCTTTTCATTTTGATCAGACATTAGCTAGGTTCTTTGTTCTGCACGAGTGTTGGTGCGTTTACCACCCAATTAAAATATTAGAATCAGATTTACCTTTTTTGATCCTGCAAGAAAGCTTGCAGGATTTTATCTTTGAAAAACAATTAAGGAAATGGCCAAATAAAAAATAATTAAGAACACCATTCCATTTATCTCCACTGCTGATCAAAATCACAAGCTTGGTCAATCTGATGCAGTAATCTAAATTTATTATGAGAAAAATATTTTTTCTTCCATCTGATTTGAATCAAATCCTTTCGAAAATATTTTTCTTTACACAATGACAAACAAGTCACTACAATATTGCTGATCCGAAAAATTTCTTCAATCGAAATGACTAATTATATCTGCGTTTCAAAAACCATTCATTGTCATTTAATCTGAAACCTATATTAAATTTAATATACTGCTCAGAAAATAAATCTTTTGCCTGGACAAATCCAGCTTCTACCCCCAAATTAATTACAGCAGTCTGTCTTTGAAAACTAAATGGCATTGCAAGACCCAGTGTAAATGCCGTCCTGCTCAACCCTTCTCCATTTATGGAAATATACCCCGACTCGTGATAGGCACCGTAACGGTATTGGCTCCTTTTTAAAATATTACCGTATCCTGTGGTTCCGGGTCTCCACCAACCTCCGGCAGAGATTCCTACTAAATTGGTCAGTGTTCCTTTTGCACCTTCAAATAATTTAGAAGAAGTCCAATTTTCATAACTCAGGTCACACAACCATCCATATTTCTGTTTGTGATTGTAATAAACACCCACTTCTAATTTTAATGGTAAATCAGCATTGCTTGATTTATCCTTTTCATACAATAGCGTGTCAACAATTGAATTTGAAGTGTTCAAACGAGTAATGTACAAGGAAGTTTTGGACATGTTTAATTGAGATGGAGAAGTCAGATGCAGCCCAAAATTCAAACTCCTGGCTTTTATAGATTTGTCCTTATCAATCTGTTTCTGATTGAGATTTTTGGTGTAAATAACACCCAGGTCTGTGGTGAATCCGGAGGCATGAAACTGATCGTCCAAAAAATTATTGGCTACTCCGGTAAAATCATTAAAGGTGAGGGATTGATAATATTTCACATTTCCAAAAATATAACCGGCCGCTAAACCAAAGCCCCAATTTTTATAACGATACCCGAATCCAACAGAAAATCGGCTGAGTCCTCCATAACTATCCAGGATTCTGGTGGTGGATCCTATGTCATTTGCGCTGTCCTGAACCACGTAATGATAACCGGTAGTTGAAAATGGACTGAGGTCTAAACTAACTCCATAATTATGTTTATACTGCTTACGCTCTAAAACCTCATTGATGGTATTTCTTAATGGAACTCCAATATGGATATAACTGATGTTTCCGGACCAATCATCCGCCAAATTATCCGCCTTGTCAGTAATCTCTTTATACTTGGCATGAAATCCTATTTCGGCATCGGTAAGTTTGAGGAATCCAAGTGATGCAGGGTTATTTGGATTAAACTCCTCTGTATTGTAGTAGGCAACTCCCGCACCCCCACAATGTAGGGACAAAGGTGCCCGGTTTTTATTCAATTCACCGAAACCATAACGGGACAATGGCGAAAATTCAATATTCTGACCAAAAACTCCTGCAAGGAAAAGGAGGTTTATTAATAAACTAAGTAGTTTTTTCATTTGCAATTAAAATTTGATTGAGACCGTGCAAAACAAGGTAGGGCTCTTCTATAATTTCCATTTTGGAATGACGAATCAACTGTGGTGCGTCGCCACCTGTCATAACGCATTTTAGAAAACTGTATTTTGAATGAAGCTCAGTAAAATATCCCCGTATTTCATGCAATATTCCCTTTATGACACCAAGTCTAAGGGCTGAGGTGGTATCATTGCCTAAAACTTGATCTCCCACTTCTGCAAATTCCACCAAAGGCAGCCTTCCGGTAAATTCATGCATTGCCTTCCACCTCATCTTCATCCCCGGAGCAATATTACCTCCAAGAAAAGTTCCATTGGCTTCCAACAGATCAATTGTAACGCAACTTCCAGCGTTCACCAAAAGTATATTGTTCTCAGGATGTAAAAAATAAGCACCGCAAAGTGCTGCAATGCGATCCTGCCCTAAAGTCTCAGGTGTTTGGTATGACAAATGAATGGGTAACTTACTCAATCCATCGAACCGGACAGGTTGCATTAAAGATTGAATTTTTAAAAGGAATGGGTCCGTGTTTTTCCTAACGGTGGCCAGGATTGATTTTTCGTATTTGATTTCAGTTATCCAATTAAAAAAAAGCCCCTCCTCTCCCCTCTCAAAAACTCGAAATTCTTCCAGGTTTTTACCGAGAAATAGGCCACACTTCACTCTGGTGTTACCGATGTCTATAGCGAGGGTCAAGCTCAATTATTTAATGCTTAAATTGTCTGATTCCACTGAGAACCATCGATACTCCTAATTCATCCGCACGATCAATACTTTTTTGATCGTTTACAGAACCACCGGGTTGGACTATTGCTTTTATCCCGGCAGCGGCCGCAAGTTCCACACAATCAGGGAATGGGAAAAAAGCTTCTGACGCCATAACTGCCCCTTCTGTTTCAAAACCCATCCTTTTAGCTTTCTCGATCGCTTGAACGGTAGCATCCACTCTTGAGGTCTGACCACATCCCATTCCGATTAATTGAGCAGATTTCACCAGGCTTATCGCATTTGATTTTAAATGCTTTGTACATCGGGCTGCAAAAATTAAATCATCCATTTGCGTTGAAGTAGGAATTATTTTGGTCACAGGTCTCAAATCAGAAACAACCAATGAGCGTGTATCTCTTTCCTGATAAAGTTTTCCTCCAAGTGCTGACTTGGTGAGAATTTTTTGATTCGGCCAGCTCTTTATACTGAGTAAAATTCTATTTTTTCGTCCTTTTAATAAATCCAATGCAGGCTTTTCGTAATCGGGTGCAATGAGCACTTCATAGAATAACAAATCTATTTCTTTAGCCGTATCCAGATCCAATGTTTTGTTGCAGATCAGTACGCCCCCGAATGCAGAGACTGGATCTCCTGCTAAGGCATCTTTCCAGGCATCCAGTAGTGTGTTGCGAACTGAAATACCACAAACGTTATTGTGTTTTAATACTGCAAAACAAGGATTTTCATCCTTAAAATCTTCCATCAGCAACATTGCTGCATCCACATCCAGAATATTGTTGTAAGACAATTCCTTCCCCTGCAAAAATTCCAGATTCAGATCTCCCGAAAACCAAGCTTTTTGATGGGGGTTTTCGCCATAGCGTAAACTGCGGCTTTGATCCGTCCCTTCAAAATAATTTCTTATTTGGGTATCATAATGACTGGTAACTCCAAAAGCCTTTGTAGCCAAAAGTTTTCTTTCTTCTATTCGGCTAAGTGCATTACTCATTAGAATGTCTTGTAGATGTTGGTATTGTTCTTTTGAAGCTATAATGACCACATCTTTGTAATTCTTGGCTGCAGCACGTATCAATGAAATACCTCCAATATCAATTTTTTCAATAATCTCCTGTTCATCAGTAGTATTCCTAACCGTCTCTTCAAATGGATATAAATCCACTACTACCAGATCAATAACCGGAATCTGAAAATGTGCCAACTGGCTTAAATGATCTTCATTTCTAATGGCCAAAATACCGCCAAAAACCTTTGGATGAAGGGTTTTGACTCTTCCTCCAAGAATGGAAGGATATCCGGTAATGGTTTCTACACTTACAACCGGTATCCCCAATGCCTCAATGTATTCCTGGGTTCCTCCTGTAGAATAAATGACAATTCCCAGATCATGGATTAATCTGACCAATGGCTCCAGGCCGTCTTTGTTGTATACCGAAATTAGCGCAGAATTGATTCTGGTGGCGCCCATGTAAGTTTGAATTAGGAGTGCAAAGGTATAAACAAATTAGCAAGTTCATTCAGTTAACAGTCAAAAGGCAATTCCATGTATTTTTACAGATTCCTATCAATTAAACAAATAAAAAATATATGATTATTTATAATGTGACCGTAAAAATAGATAAGGACAAAACAGACGAATGGCTTCACTGGATGAAACATCATCATATTCCTGAAGTCCTCAATACCGGTTTTTTCGTTAAGTGCCGATTGTCTAAGCTTGACTTGAATGAAGAAGATGGACATACCTATGCACTGCAATATGATTGCCCATCAATGGAACATTTAAACAAGTACATGATGCTGTGTGCTCCTGAATTACAAAAAAAACACATAGAAAAATACGCTGGAAGCTTTGTAGCATTTAGAACCATTCTTCAGGTAGTAGAAGAAATTTATCCTCAGGTTTCAGTTAACTGATCAAAACAGAAGGTTTATAATTTTTATCCTTTATTTGATTGAGTAACAGATTTCTGTCATTCAACAGCAATTCTTCAAAACACGTTTTTTCTAATAATTTTCTGATTTCCGCATTTATACTGCCTACCATGTGATGCATGGGGCATGGATTGCGTGCATTGCAGGCATGAAAATTTAACACACAAGTGTTTAAGTAATCCTTAGAATCGGTTAATTCGATAATTTCAACCAATGGCGTTTTTAAGGTTGAAGGATTGAATGCAAAACCCCCGTTTGGACCTTTGTGTGATTGAATCAATTTGTTCTTTGCCAGCTTCTGCAATATTTTAGCTAAAAATGAATCCGGAACATCCAATCCTTCCGAAATGTCCTTCACCCTGAAATTTCTACCTTCCTCAAAATGTAAGGCCAGAAAAATCAAAACCTTGATGCTGTAACTGAAAGTTCTTGTAAATATCAAAAGCTGTATTTAAAAGATGAACAACAATCGAACAACGTCTTATGGTCTTAGTTTAAAAGAATTAAAAGTAGTTGACTTAAAATGACCTCTATCCTAATTCCACAAAGACATTAAACGATTTTTAGAAAATCGGGCAAATTTATTCAACTTAAAAGGAACACCCATGATAATTATCATTTTGAACGCTGGTATTTGTCATTGGGCTACAACAATGCCCTCAATACTTTTGCAATAAAAGACATAGATATCTTTTATTTTTTATCTTAGCAACAAAAATCAAATTATGAAATTAACAAACATTTTTAAAGTTTTGGCCTTGGCCTTTTTAATTACTTCTGTTTATTCTTCGTGCAGTGGAGGTGTGAAGAAAGATGTTAAGCCCATTGACGTGGAGAAGCTTACCAAAAATCAACCTGAAACTCATGGCACAGAAATCAAAGATGAGGACATCCCTATGAAGACCCCTTTAGATCAAGCGGAAGTTACCAATGGTAAAAATATCTATGATTTAAAATGCAGTGCCTGTCATAAGCTTACAGATGAAAAATTGGTGGGCCCGGGATGGCAGGGTGTGACAAAGAAAAGAAAGCCGGCCTGGATCATTAATATGATCACAAATGTGGACATGATGTTGGAAAAAGATCCCGAAGCACAGAAGCTTTTGGAACAATGTCTGGTGAGAATGCCAAATCAGAATGTAAGCCAGCCGGATGCTTTAAATCTTCTCTCATTTATGAGAAGCAATGATGGCGAAAAATAAATAATTCAATTTCTACAACGCATTAAAAGGAAAAAGGCCTTCAATAATTTTCAATCAATTATACTTCAAAAATTTATCGACATGCGAAAACAAATTTTTAAAACTGCACTCTTTTTGGCTCTGGGAGTCGTGATGATTCAAACAGCTTGCAAACCTAAAGGAATGCAAACAGCAGTCCAGGGAGATGCTGCGGTTAAAGCTTATGTACCGCCCGGACAATATGACGAATTTTACAACATTGTCTCCGGTGGTTTCAGTGGTCAAATGTCCGTATATGGACTTCCTTCCGGACGTCTCTTTAGGGTAATTCCGGTTTTTTCGGTGGATCCTGAAAAAGGGTACGGATACAGCGAAGAATCCAAAGCCATGCTCAATACTTCACATGGTTTTGTGCCCTGGGATGATTTGCACCATATTGCGCTTTCTACCACCGATGGAATCCATGATGGGAAATGGGCTTTTGGTAATGGGAACAATACCCCCAGAATTGCCCGTATAGATCTCAAAACATTCCGAACAGCCGAAATTATCGAGATTCCAAACAGCGGTGGTAACCACTCTTCTCCTTTTATTACCGAAAACACGGAGTATGTGGTAGCAGGTACCCGTTTTAGTGTACCAATGGGAGACAAACTGGATGTGCCCATTAACACATATAAAGAAAATTTCCGTGGAACCGTTAGTTTCATTTCTGCTGATAAGGAATCCGGAAATATGAAAATTGCTTTTCAGATCTTATTGCCGGGGGTGAATTTTGACCTAGCAAGAGCTGGTAAAGGAAAATCTCATGGTTGGTTCTTTTTCTCTTGTTACAACTCTGAAAGAGCCAATACTTTACTGGAGGTAAATGCTTCCCTGAAAGATAAAGATTTTGTAATGGCAGTTAACTGGAAGAAAGCAGAAGAATACGTGAAAGCCGGAAAGGGACAAAAGAGGTCAGTCAAATACGCTCATAATATTTATGATGAATCCAAGCATATGGCGACCAGTACCATCGAAAATGAGGTGATTGTCTTAGATCCGAAAGATCTTCCTGATATGGTGTATTTGATGCCATGTCCGAAATCTCCTCATGGTTGCGATACTGACCCTACAGGTGAATATATTGTCGGAAGTGGCAAGCTCGCTGCCATCATTCCTGTATTTTCATTTACCAAAATTCAGGATGCGATTGCTCAAAAAAAATATGATGGTGATTATGAAGGAATACCTGTATTAAATTATGATGCAGTGTTGCATGGTGAAGTAAAAAAGCCCGGACTAGGTCCATTGCATACCGAATTTGATGATAAAGGAAATGCATATACTTCCTTCTTCGTTTCTTCAGAAATTGTAAAATGGCGCTTAAGTGATTTGCAGGTGTTGGATAGAGTGGCAACCTACTATTCAGTTGGTCACTTATGCGTACCTGGTGGTCCTACAAAAAAACCTTGGGGTAAATATGTGATCGCTTATAATAAAATTACAAAGGACCGATACTTACCTACAGGACCGGAACTTACACAAAGCGCACAATTATTTTCCATTGATGGTGACAAAATGAAACTGTTACTAGACTTTCCAACCATTGGTGAGCCCCACTATGCGGAAGCCATCCCGGCTGAACTGTTGAAGAAGAACAGTACCAAAATTTATAAGTTGGAAGACAATAAAAATCCATATGCAGCCTTGGGTGAAAAAAATGCAAAAGTTGAACGCAAAGGAAATGAAGTCCATGTGTACATGACTTCCATTCGATCACACTTCACGCCCGACAATATTGAAGGTGTTAAACTGGGTGATGCCGTTTACTTTCATGTTACCAACTTGGAGCAGGATTGGGATGTTCCGCATGGATTTGCCGTAAAAGGAGCAAACAATGCAGAATTACTGATCATGCCGGGAGAAACTCAGACGCTGCTTTGGAAACCTGAAAGAATAGGAATATTTCCAATGTACTGTACTGACTTTTGTTCTGCACTGCATCAGGAAATGCAAGGATACATCAGAGTGAGTCCTGCCGGATCAAATGTTCCAATTTCTTTTAGCACGGGTGTTAAAAGAGAAGAAAAAGTTCAATAAATTAAAAAATGAAAATCCGAAATGGTGAGATCCCGACCCACCATTTCGGAAATTCAAATTACTCTTCAAACATTAAAAATTACTCCAATGAAAAAATATTTTTGTCTGCTCGCAATATTAACCACTTCCATTTTTATCTCTTGTAATACAAACCCAAAAACCGAGACAACCAGGTCTGTAGAGGCGGCCGCTGTACCGTCCGGTGGTCAGGAAGCAGTTCAGGATGATGTATCACAGAAAGACATTGTAAAAGTTGCAGTAGGTTCACCAGATCACACTACACTCGTTGCTGCTTTGAAGCAAGCAGAGTATGTGGATGATATTTCAAATGCCGGTCCGTTTACTGTGTTTGCACCTACAAATGATGCATTTGCAAAATTACCTGCAGGCACTGTGGAAGGTCTCATGAAACCAGATCAAAAAATGGCCTTACAAAATATTTTAGAATACCATGTCGCAGTAGGTGGATACAAAGCTGAGATGCTTCAGGATGGTCAAACTATCGGAATGGCCAATGGCGATAACATCACTGTAAGCTTCAAAGGTGACAAGATGATGGTAAATGGTACCGCTAATGTAATAGCAAGTGTACCTGCCAGTAATGGAATTATTCATATTATTGATGCAGTCTTGCTGCCACCAGCAAAGTAAAACCCATTTCGAGCGCAACATCCCATCAACAACACAGCTCTGAATCTAAATAAATGTCATGCATAAACTGAACAATCCATCAAGAATCATAATTGCCATAGCTTCTATCTCGCTAATTGGGTGCTTGTTTGTGCCTTTGTGGCGTATCGATTTATTTGCACCACAATATCCGGAAGGGCTTACCATGAAAATATGGCACAACGATATCAAAGGCCAAATCGATATTATCAATGGACTGAATCACTACATTGGTATGCGCCACATAGGCGTTGACATGTTTCCTGAGTTTCAGTTTATCGCATACATCATCGTATTTTATATTTTGCTGGGTTTGATGGTGGCACTTTATGGTAAAAGGGAAATACTTTTCTGGTATCTTGTACTCACCGTATTTGGTGGAATTTTTACACTGTATGATTTTTACAGGTGGGGTTACGAATACGGTCATAACCTGGATCCGGCAGCTGCTATTAAAGTGCCTGGACTGTCTTACCAACCACCAATTTTAGGCCATAAGCGCTTGCTTAATTTTGATGCCTATTCATTGCCTGACATTGGTGCTTGGTTGATAATCATAGCGGTCAGCATCATGGTAGTAATTTGGATTTACGATACGTTCAGGTATCACCGATTGAATCCGAAATCTGCTGTACTTTTTATTCCTTTATTATTTATTATTACTTCATGTTCCGTGAGCTCTGAGCCTATAAAATATGGCACTGACATCTGTTATACTTGTAAAATGGGAATCATTCAACCGGGATACGCTGCTGAATTGGTTACCAAAAAAGGAAAGGTATACAAATTCGATGATGTTGGTTGTATGATACTTATGTTAAAATCAGCTACTGTAAAAAATGAGGACATTCATGATAAATTAGTCATCAAATTCGACACCGAAAATGAATTCTTGAATGCAGAAGAAGCTTTTTATCTTCACGGTGAGAAGTTCCAAAGCCCTATGAATTTTAATTTAGCGGCTGTGGATTCAAAATTTATTCCTGATAGTTTATCCAAGAGTCAAGATGTTAAAATTCTCAAGTGGGCCGATATATATCAGTCGATTGCAAAGTAAAAAGCACCACATATTTCTGATTTTAGTACTCACAGCGTTTGTCGTAAATTCATTACGGGCAAACGCTGTTTGGGTTGGTGAACAACACGCAATAAAAAGTATTCGAGAAGGCATTCAAAAAACACCTTGTGGAGATACTCTTTTTGTCGATAAAGGTTTTTATCAGGAAGGTAATCTGGTAATCGACAAAAGTATTGCACTCATTGGACTTCATCAACCGATACTTGATGGTGGGAATCAGGTGGAAATTCTCACGATCAGTGCCGTGGATGTGACGGTCGCTGGATTCGTCTTTCAAAACAGTGGATCCTCCAGCATGGGCGATTTTGCCTCCATCAAATGCATTGATTGTTCTTATATTTATTTATTAAACAATAAAATTATAAACTCATTTTTTGGAATTCATTTTTCCAATTCAGATCATGGTATGATCATTAAAAATGTGATCAAAGGAAATCCAACCAATGAACAAAATACCGGAAACGGAATTCATGTCTGGAAATCAACCGATATGCATATCTCAGATAATGAAGTGAGTGGTCACCGGGATGGAATATATTTTGAATTTGTAACCGCATCTCTGATTGAACGGAACCATAGTTTCGAAAACATAAGATACGCGCTTCATTTCATGTTTTCACATCAGGACATGTATATCCATAACAACTTCTACAAAAATGGTGCAGGAGTTGCAGTGATGTATTCACATCATGTGCTCATGTATCACAACAATTTTGAAAAAAACTGGGGTAGTTCCGCCTTTGGGATTTTACTGAAAGAAATATCAGATAGTAAAATAGAATACAATACATTTACTGACAATACCGTAGGGATATACATGGAAGGAACCAGCAGAATTATCGTATCAAAAAATAAATTTTTTAGCAATGGCTGGGCTTTAAAAATTCAGGCCAGCTGCAATGAAAATGAAATCAATGAAAACAACTTCTTCAAAAATACCTTTGATGTAGCCAGCAATGGCACCATGGTCCTCAATTCCTTCACTCAAAATTATTGGGATAAATATGAAGGCTACGACCTTGCCAAAGACGGGATAGGTGATATACCCTATCACCCACTCAATTTATATTCAGTACTGGTGGAGCAAAATCCAAGTACACTAATCCTCTTAAGAAGCTTTTTAATTTCAATTCTTGACCGGGCTGAAAAAGTCATTCCTGTTTTAACTCCGGCAGACCTTGTTGACAACAAACCATCCATGAATCCCGTGATCCTATGATAAGCATCCAAAAATTACATAAAAGTTACCAAAGATTTAAGGCCCTTGAAGACATTAACTGTGAATGGAATGCAGGGCAGGTGGTTTCACTGATTGGCCCAAATGGTTCGGGTAAAACAACTTTGATAAAATGCATTCTTGGACTGGTCCATCCTGAAACTGGAAATATTTTACTGAATGGAAAATCCATTCTGGACAACTATGATTATAGATCCGCTATTGGCTACATGCCGCAGATCGGGCGATTTCCGGATCATCTTAAAGTAAATGAACTTTTTAGGCTATTGATAGAATTACGGGAGGAATACCATAATAAACTCGATTACGAACTTTATGAAGCATACCACATCGATCGTATAGCCCATAAAACCATGAGAAGTCTCTCGGGAGGAACCAGACAAAAAGTAAGTGCCGCTCTTGCTTTTCTTTTTAGTCCATCTATTTATATTCTGGATGAACCTACTGCCGGACTTGACCCAATTTCTTCCGAAATTCTAAAAGATAAAATTTCATTAGAGCACAGAAATGGAAAATTTATTTTACTCACCTCTCATATTTTAAGTGATCTGGAAGATCTCACCACGGATGTCCTTTATCTGCAGGAAGGAAAAATAAAATTTCAATTGGCAGTGGAAAAAATTCGTACCAATACCGGTGAAAATAAATTGAGCAGGGCCATTGCCAAAATGCTGTTAGAGAATTTGTACATTTCTCAAAGTTCATTGCAATAAAATAAAATCTGAAAATACCCATGCTTAAGCTGAGCAAAAATATTCTATTAGACATTATCAAAAATAAAGTAGTAATTGGTCTCACTTTGTTTCTATTCCTCGTTTCCTGGTCGCTGTTCAGTCTTGAAGAAAACAGCAGTAAGGCCACATTAAGTCTCATGAACATTATCATTATCGTGATTCCATTGATAAGCATGATCTTTACAACTACACACTATTACAACTCCTATGAATATATAGAATTACTCTTAGCCCAACCGCTAAGTCGAAGCAGATTAATCATTGCAGAATTTATTGGTATTGCAACTGCCTTATGCCTAAGCATCCTATTTGGAATGGGATTGCCCATGCTGCTGTATTCAACTGATTGGCTTGGCGGATATATTATCTTTATAACTTCAGCCTTATCTGTAAGCTGCGTTTCCATTGCATTACTTATTTCAGTATGGACCAGAGAAAAATCAAAGGGAATTGGAGTGGTTCTTATGGTTTGGTTCTATTTATCCCTGATCTATGACGGGTTAATATTGAGTATTATTTTTAGTTTTAGTGATTATCCTCTGGAGAAACTGACTTTGCTTCTATCAGCCCTCAATCCCATTGATTTATCGAGAATCTCAATTATGCTAAAAATGGATGTCAGTGCACTCCTTGGTTATACCGGGGCCTTATACAAAGATTTTTTTGGCAGTTATCAGGGCACCTTATATACCTTGATTACCATGCTGTGCTGGATACTGGTACCACTTTACTTTTCAATTAGAATTTTTAATAAAAAGGATATGTAATGAATTCAGCAAGTGTATTCACAGTCGTAAGTGATGAAGTTGAGAGCTTATTTTTAGTTTAATCAATACTTTGATAATTCCAGTTTTTCTTTTAAAAGATTCATTAACACTAAGCCAGAGGTGGTTTTTGATATCAAATTTATTCCTTTAATATTTTTTCATTATGAATATTACCTTTAACATTCATACCTATTAAGTTGTAAATTCCAGGTGGTAAAGATGAAGTTTTTAAAATTAAATTCTCACCAAATTCTGATAAATTGAATTCATCCATTAACTTGCCTTCAATATTATAAAGCTTATAACTTACTACTTCAGTCACTTCATGTTGAATAACCAATCGATCCTTAAATGGATTTGGCCATACTCGGAAATGGTAATCGTCAGCATAAAGTGGACCGAATATAACTAAAAACTAGTTAGTATTTCCAATATCAATTAAATTTACAAATTATGAAAACAAAGAAGAAACAAACCTCAGAAAAATTCATTAAGGAGATTCTCAGACGAACTAGAAGGATATAAAGCTCTGAACAAAAGATTGGTATTGTGATGAAAGCATTGAGAGCCTAGATATCAGTAGCAGAGTTATGTCGATAGTATTCAATACATGAACCGCAATTTTACAAATGGAATAAAGAGTTCTTGGAAGCAGGAAAGAAGCGATTATCTGGTGATACGACTAGGGAAGCCACAATTGATGAAGTATTAGAGCTTAGAAGGAAATTTTGGGTTTAAAAGAGATGGTTTTTGATATGGTGCTTCGATATGATATTGTAAAAAAAAGCTTGTCCGTGCTGGATTAACTGTAAAATTCAATAAGTATAAGAGATTTACGGATTCTGAAAAACAAGAGTTAATCAATATTGTAGTTGGCTCACAATTTGGTGTCAACAAAACTCTACGAGAGATTGGGCTTAATAAAAGTACTTTTTATAACTGGTATAAAGCATATTCTGATCATGGGGCGGATGGTTTAGCTCCAAGTAAACGTACTAGCAGAAGGCAATGGAACAGCATACCTCATGAGCAAAAAAAATCTTGTCGTCATACTTGCATTGGAGTTTCCTCATTTATCATCCAGGGAACTTGCTCATAAACTTACGGATGAACAACAAATATTTATCTCAGAATCAAGCGTTTATAGAATTTTAAAAGAAAGAGGATTGATCCCAGCTCCTGCACATTTTTTTATAGCAGCAGCAGATGAATTTAATAAAAAGACAGCATTCGTAAATCAGATTTGGAAAACAGACTTTACATACTTTAAAATCTTAGGCTGGGGTGTGGTATTACTTAAGTACTGTTTTAGATGATTACAGCAGATATATTGTCCATTGGGAACTGTGTAAAGGTATGAAAGTGGAGGATGTAAAAAGGACCGTTGATAGGGCAATCATCAAAGCTAAAATTGTCACTAAACAAAGACCTAAATTATTTTTAGATAATGGATCCTGTTACATAGCTTCAGATTTAAAAGATTATTTGAAAAATATTTATGACATGGACCAAATCCATGGACGGCCATTTCATCCTCAAACTCATGGAAAAATTGAACGAAATCATTGGACAATGAAAAACGTCGTAAACCTTGATAATTATGACTTCCCTGAGGAATTGGAAAGAGCTTTAGAATAATTTGTAGAAACTTATAACAATAAAAGATACCATGAATCATTAAATAATTTAACTCCTGCAGATGTGTATTTTGACCTTGGTGACCTCATTTTAAAAGAAAGAGAAAGAATTAAATTACAATGTATTAAAGATAGAAAAATTGAATATATAAAATTATTTCCTACTAAAATTAATAACTATAAACAAAAAGAATTAGCTTTGAATTAAATTGAAACACAATTTCGCGATAAGTTCAAATTACTTTGACGACATACAACCTGGTAGGTAACACTGACCAATTATTAGAGAAGAATATACTAAAACGCATCACAGATATAAAGAAGCTAACCAAGGACGACAGAAACACTGTCTTCGCCCTCCTTGATGCTTTCCTCCAGGATACTAAAACCAAACAGGCTTATTCGGAATAATTTAAACTTCATATTTTATGACTAAAACTATTAAATGGAAGGGAATTCAAGGAGAATATTCAATTCATGTGTCTAGGCTAGATCAATTCACAGAATGCATTCCAAAAGATTTAGAAGACAATCTATTCCCAGAACTAAAAGTTGCGATGAAAGATCCAGGTTTTGATATAAAAAATCATTCAGCGTTTATATTAAAGGGTGTAGTTGATATTGCGGATCGCTCAGCTTTAAGACTTGACTTGCAATTATCTCATAGCAATAAATCAACTGATACGCTAATAGATGACATATTAAGGGAAGAAGCCCAAGCGTTATTTCCAGACAACAAACTATTTCTTTACTCCTCTAGAATGTGTAACCATTTTGAAAGACAACATTGCTGGATTTTACAACCGAAAGATTCTTAACTAAATATTCATCTAATGTTAAAGGAGCTCTTTAATGTATTAGATGCTTATATCCGCGATTACAAAATAAGTATGGCGTATAGTAAATAATGACAGTATAAATTAATTCGAGAGAGCCTACACTTAAGCTGAAATACAAAATCATTTAGTAAGTTTCGTCAAATGAACTTTTCTTAGAGTATCCCCATTCAGTATTGGCAATAAAATTAATTCTTTAGGCAAATACTCTAATTTATAAATCCTATTTTCTTCTTGACCTACAATTGTTTGATAGCTAATTAATTCTTCATTTCTCTTATCATCAAAAACCTTCAATCTATCAGTATAATTTAACTTTATTCCAAAAGTTAAGTGTAAACCATATCCATCTAAGATTTCAACCTTAGAATTCAATCCTGCATGGAATTTAGCTCTCTGTTCAATCCAAGCATTATTTATTAGATTAGATGTATCCAAATATGAATACTTAAAAAGTCCACTTCTTTTAGATTCATCTATTGAACTAGAATAAATCTTATCAATCTTCAAAGGGTTACATTCAAAGCCTAATAAAAAGACTAATACCAAAATTCTATCTAATCGGATCATCCGTAACAGTATATTTATAAGTTGAGGCAGGAATATATTCCGTTTTTAACTTTGCAGCATCTATATTCAAATTCAAATCTTTAAGAATGTCATTCGATTGGGGCCCAAACAATAAAGCTGAACCATTCGGATTCTTTTCAATCAACTCTTTGAATTCTTTATTTGGCCAAGTAATACCAAAAGTCTTTTTGTCTGATCCATTATTGATATTTCCTGCATCACCTATACAGCGGACATAATCTGCACAATTATTACCATTCGATAAATCATAGGGTTGATTACCGCCTTTTTCAGCTTCTTGAATCATAGCTTGATCCTGTTGCTCAGAAGTTTTAATTCTGAATCCTAATTCGTAGGATTGTCCATTTCCATTATTTATATCATCATTAAATTTCTGTACGCTAACAAAATCTTGCTTCACAATTTCTGCATTTCCATTTGGCAATGAATTACCAGTCATATTATAAAATTTATAACCAGTCTTATCATTACCAATTAATACGGCTGAATGCCCACTTATTGGATATCCAAATGGTGCATTTTTCATCCATAAATAAATAAAGTCTGTTGGACCTCTTCCATCAGGATCTATTAATCTAACTGGATTATTTAATGTATAGTTATAAGGATTCCAATCAGGAAAATCGCTTGCCAATGGATCGACACCATACCACATCTGTACACTTTTTTTCTAACCTCTAGGATGTCTTTACATCCCTTCTACAAATATATGACCTTTTTTCTTTCAATTGAACTATTAATTGAAGTTGATTAGTTGAGATACTTTCCGGGTTCGATTCCTTCCCCGATTACCAAAGTATATAGTAAAGAATCAGTAGGGATTTCGCAATTACTTTTGATTTTTCAATTCCTGACGGCCTTTTCAATTGAAAAAAAAAGTTTAGCTCTTTTTATTGTGGTTCTACGTTTTTTT
The DNA here is from genome assembly GCA_016714365.1 of Candidatus Vicinibacter affinis. NCBI lineage: Bacteria > Pseudomonadati > Bacteroidota > Saprospiria > Saprospirales > Saprospiraceae > Candidatus Vicinibacter > Candidatus Vicinibacter affinis. The sequence goes on from JADJNH010000007.1 coordinate 313,280, forward strand.
TGAGAAGGATACATTTCAAGCTTAATGATCTCTTAAGCAATCTAAAGCGGCGCGAGGTCTTGCTTTGTCAAGGTTTTCGGAAGAAAAATTTTAGTGTGTTGATTTTGTGTGTGAGCAAAAATTTTCTTCCAAAACCCGAAGGGCTTGACCTTTACAAAGCTGTGGGTTGGCAGCTAGCTTTGCTCAAGAGATCATTAAGCTATTTGAGGTTTTAACTACTCTTTGATATTTATGTACTGCATTTTATTATGGGTACGGCGGCTGGACTGGCGGTGCCGCAGGGCGAACAGGAAGCTTAAGAATGTAGCCTCAGCATTGCATGGATCTTGTGCGATGGACAGTGCTGAGACTACAGGCGGCTTTCCGTGCGGATCGTCAATACAATGCCTTTAAAACTATAAAATCTTATTATATTGACGATACGAGCCCAGCGGCCAGCAGGCCGCCCGAAACGATTCAGGCTGCGATGGATCTTGTACTCTATGAAGAATTGAATAGTGTACAAGAGACAGGAAAGCAGCCGTGTGGCGGTGCTCAGTCTGACTGCATATAGCGTGACAAAGACGCTCCTGTAATCAGGAGTGTCTGTTACTCGACGCAAGGAGAGTATGGCGCGATATATGCCGAAGACTGTCCCACCGCCACGCCGCTTAACCTGCTTTTTAATCGTGGTTCTTCTTTTTGCAGACAGTTCTGCTTCTTTGCGAAGACGAGATGTTTTTTATACGTCATCTGGTTTAAAGCCGATTTGTTTTCTTGGTGGATTCGGTTGTTCTAGTAGCTCATTTAATGCAGTAAATATAATTTGAATATCACCACTGTTATTTACAACTTGCTTTTCTAATTGCTCTAATTTTAATAGGATATCCTTGTGAGTCAGAACCATTTCTCTTAATCTTGTAAAAACTCTTACGATTTGTATGTTTACTTCAATAGCTCGTTCACTGTTGAGGACACTTGCAAGCATTACAACACCGTATTCTGTAAATGCATAAGGTAAATTTGGAGAATATTTTAAATTATTGAGGTGGTCGCAATTTGCGACTACCTCTGATTTCTCAATACCTGTTAATTGAAACATAAAATCTTCAGGGAAGCGTGTATGATTTCTCTTTACTTGTTCATTCAACCTCTTTGTTGTTACTCCATATAATTCTGCAATGTCTTTATCGATCATTACTTTTTTCCCTCTTATCAGTAAGATCTTACTTTCAACTATTCTATCTGGAATGCTTGGTTTTTTGTCATATTATTTTCAATTTACAAAGATAATGGTTTGATATTATATTTTTGCCTATTGTAACACCTTCCCGCCTATTGAAGGGGATGTATTTTGCTAATACTAACTTTCAATTCCTCTAATCCACTTTGCTTATATTCTTCCGTACATTTTTTTTGTAATTGATGATGCGATTGATTTGTCCTGGTGATGATGCTTGTCCTTTTTTATTTTCGAATAAATATATTTGTTCCTGATGTTCTCTGATATAATCACTGATCAACAATATTTGATTTGCTTTTAAAGCCAATGTCCTTGCATTATTCTTTTTGCTTCCGCCTATATGTACATTGGCTTCTATGAGATTTATATCGGTGATTTTTAGATTCACCAGTTCCCTCACCGTTAATGCCTGATAGATTAATAATCCAATGATGATCTCATCTCTGGTTTGATTCTTTTTATCATTGGATCGATGTTCTTTTAATAAGTTTTCTAATTGTTCTGTAGTGTATAAATTCTCTATCTCTATGCTTCGGTTGATTTGATCTCGTAGATATAACTTCTCACATGGATGATCTTTTCTGACTTCCATTTCTACTAAGTACCGATAGTATATTTTTATAGCAAAAAGGTGATTTCGCAAACTCTTTGGATGAAGATTACTCTTTCTTAGATAACTCACATATCCCATTATGTCATGATAGTTCGCTCTTTGAGCTTTACTTTGCATATACGCCCTATATTTATTAATCATATTCTCATAGCCTTTTGTTGATGATGCGCTGTAATGTTCATTTAAATATTCTAGTATTTTTATCATATATCGTCGATCATTTTTTTGATTTGCCTTTGTTGGATATGCGTATATATTTCTGTAGTCTCCATCTGATCATGTCCTAAAAACTGTCTCACTTGTTGTAATGGCATTCCTCCTTCTAATAAATGACTTGCTATGCTGTGCCTAAGATTGTGTATGCTGATTGTTTTGTTTTTAATTCGCTCATTTGCTGTTCTGTGGATGATCATTTTTAGAATCCTATTATAGGTGTCTTTTTGCATTCTTCTACCTCTCTGATTGAGTATAAAACTTTGACTCTCTTTCGTGTTCTCATAGATTCTAACTTCATTTAAATAATCATCGAGATCCTTGATAACTCCTGGCGATAATGGCATTACTCTGCGTTTATTATTCTTACCTCTAGGTACTATTAGAACACCCTCTTTGATCTTGATGTCATCCATATTACATTGTACCATTTCGGATACTCTTAGTCCACACCCATAAGCTAAACTTAATATCGCCCGCTCTAATAAACTTTCGGTATGGGTATATAATTCTATAATTTCCGACTGACTCAATATCGCTCGATCTGTCTTATGTTTGGGATAGGGTATTTTAATGGTGCTTACTGGATTTATTTCTATCTCTCCATATTGAAGCCGCATATTAAAATAGGATTCTACAACACTCATGTATTCATGAATGGTTTTTGGATTAAGTATAGATCCATTTCGCTTATTGGGCCTATTACATATGTAGTTGTAATATGTCCTTATGTTTTCCTCTGTGATTTCTTCAACTTGTTCTATCCCTCGTATCTGTTGTTGTTCGAAGAATTCTGCCAATTGATTGCATTTGATTCTTACACCATGTGCATTATATCCCAGAGTATTCAGATGATTTTTGTATTTTTCTATCTGTTCTTGATAATATTTTACCTTAAGCCAATTCATATTTTTTTATACCCCCTTGTTCCTTTTTTGCGAACACCGAACACCAGCCCTTTTTTGACATAAAACGCCCTGTTTATCGATACCCTGGTGTTCGGTCTGGCGTTCGGTCGATACCGAACACCAGAGGGTGTTCTCTATATTTAAAGATTTTGTAATTGTGTATTAAGACTGTCTTTGATCCTCGTCCTTATGCCTTGCATATTGTCCCAGTACGCTATCTGATACGTAAATCCTCGATTGGCAAAGCCTCTTTGTTTCAAATATTCCAGTTGCACCAATTTATTGATATAAAAATGTTGCTGTGTCTTCTTGATACCTGTGGCATTCATGATTTCGAATCTGTTAAACTCATAACTTATTTCTCCATTGACAGAGCCCTTGTTTTTCTCCTTTACAAAAGATTTGAGCTTTTCAAAAAACTGTCTCAAGCTTCCATCCAGTTCATCTACTTTAAGAATTATACTTTCGAATAATATTTCACAGGCTATTTGCAAATCTTCTTTCTCTGTGATCAATCTTCCTTGGTTGTCTTGTTTGCGTTGATATTGATTGATGATCGTTATTTGCTTGACAATACTCTGATACATTTCATTGAGTCGTCTGATCTTATGGGCATCATCTGGAAGATGGATTTTGTTTGCGTAGGGATTGATAATTTTGTAGGGCTTTAATAATCGTATGCAGTTTTGTAAGAATAAATTTGTTTTTTCTTCTTCGCGCTCGTTGATTTGTCCGGCATATTTTTGGTTTTGATAGTTGATGATTCTCTGTGTTTGTTCTCGGCTCTCGTCAACGGCGATTACAAAGCTCCTGCTAATATTATCTTCGTAATAATCACCTCGTGTCGTGCAGGCTATACTCGCTATAGGTCCTCTTACCGTTCGTTCTGTACTGCGGATATTTCCATCATCAAATTTCTGACTCGTACTGCTGATTAATATATCATTGCTCATCAGTTCTCTTAATGCTAGTAACGCTTCTTCTTTCAATCCGTCGATATCTTCGAAGCATAAGAATCTATTCACCAAATCATATTCTCCATAATTATAAAAGCTGCTTTCTGTCACTCGTGTGAATCGCTTCACATCTTCTTGTGGAATAAGATTTCCTATGATTTTTAATAGTCTGGTTTTGCCGCTTCCGGAGCTTCCTTGAATTAAAGCATGCAACGTCTCTTTCATCTTATAACTCGTAGCAATTACAAACAATAATATTCGGGTGTTCTCTTCACCAATTACACCGCATTGACCTATAAGTTTGTTGATGTTTGTTAAACAATTTGTTTGCTTTAGGAATTCGATACAGGCTTTAGTATTAATCTCATTGACCTGTGTTTTTATTCTTTCTGTACCATTCTTTGGTGTCGTTGTATTTCTATAATGTTCTAGTAATTTAGTGAGTATCATAAGGTCTCTTTGAATCTTCTCTTTTGTCACATGCAATACCTCCGCAGCAGCTTCTGCCGTGGTTTGGATTTGTTTGTATTCATATAGATCTAACTTTGATCTGTAGTCGATTCCTTCTTTAATATTTATAATTTGTAAGCTTATTTTTAGGCTATCGAGTAGTGGTTTGATACTGCCTTTGATCTCATATCGCATTCCTACTGATTCATAGCTTATATTGTTTGGGTTCTCGGTATTTAGATTTTCACTTTTGGCATAGTCATCAGTCGTCAGTCGCAAGTCATCAGATTTTTTTCAATTGAAATTTCTTCAGTTGAAAATAAAAGCTCTTGAACTTTACCTTCGCAATTGATTGGTTTTCGTTGCTCTATTAAATGTTGCAATACCTCTAATTTGGAATGACTAACTAATAAGCTATTTACATCTTCGCCGTCTGGAGTATTTACTATACTGATCTTAATATTAGCAAGCATTTCTTTAATTACAATCGCATATTTATTTACTGCCACCTTTCCGCTTTCGTCTCCATCAAAAAAAGAAAATTACTTCCTCCAGTTCTTTAAGATTTCTAATCGCTTCCTGATGTTCTTCCGTCAATCCATTCGTCCCATATGCAGCCACAATACTATACTGTTGTGTGATTGCAGCATTTTGTAACAGAGTGGCAGCATCAATGATCGCTTCTGTAATAATCAGTCCCTTTGTATTTTGATGAGGGTAGTGCGGATATAATCCGCTTCTATCTTTTAAATAATAGTGTTTACTTTCCTTATCGTTTATTGTACTGCGGAAGTATAATCCTGCAACCTGATTTTGTGAATTCTTCAGTGCAAACACAATGCAATTCTTTGCAAATATCTGATAGTTGCCTCTCGATGCATCTTCAGTCAATAATCCAACCTTGACTAAACTCTTAATCAATTCTTTGTTATCTCGATTCGTATAATGGAACTGTCCTGCATTATAGCCTACTTCGATTTGATTCGGATCCAAGTTTCTGCTTTTTAGGTATTCCAGTGCAGGGACGCTGCTGTTTAATCCATTTTTGAAGTAGATAAATATCTTTGTTAGCACATCAGTCCGGATAAATTCTTCACTCGGCTTTACTTGTTCATCAACCATTATCAATTGACCATTAATCATTGTTTTGGCCTTTTCTATTGCTTCGTGTTTGGTGATAGATTCCTTATACATAATAAAGTCTATCACATCCAGACTCTTCCCATGCGTCCTACAATTACTACTAAAACAATACGCTGTATTCGTCTTCGTATAGATCTGCATGCTCGGTGTCTTGTCATCATGGAATGGACATCTCATTCTTTGGTTCTTATCTGCCTCCATACCGTAATGGTCTAGGATTAGACCTATCGAAATCTGGGTCTTTATGTCTTGGATCTCCATTGGAAAAAATATTTTAATTTTCTTTCTTGGTCATTTCTGACCCAAATGTATAAGATCTGACTTGATTCACAAAACTATTTATGACTTTTTTTATTCACATTTGAACAGTATCTTTGTAACATCACCATAATATTGGTGTTTTTACGTCATAAATGACTAATTATGAGCAGTTTTGGAAAAAAATTAAGGGAATGTAGAGAAGCTAAGGGACTATCACAAAATGATCTGGCCAAGCTTCTAAACACCAATCATTCTATCATTGGCAAGTATGAGCGTGATGAAGTCAAACCTTCTATTGATGTCGTCAAGAACCTCGTTGATGAACTCGATACTTCTGTAGGATTCTTACTTGGAGAAAGTAATGACACCAATCTCCTTAAAGATCCTGCCATGCTCCAACGATTCAATGAGATTAATCAGCTTCCAGACAAAGACAAGGAAACCGTCTTTACCCTGTTAGACGCTTTCCTCGCTAATAATAAATTAAGGGCTATTCTAAAGTAAATAATTTATGGATCATCCAATCGCAGTTTCTTATCATGATGTCCTCTTAAGAAATGGTTTCATTGAAGAACTTCAACCTAATGAAATTTCCAATAATCGGCCATTCAGTATTTACATACGCAAAGCAAATAATGATGAAGGAGTTGATGCTGTCGAAGTGGAAGCATATTTGTCCTTTTGGAGATTAAGATATAATGGAAAATCTATTAAACTTGATGCTCTAGTACTATCTAAACACATTCACGATTCTGACCAAGAGAGGAATGATGATGTCAATCATCACTCCTTAATTAACCTCCAAAAGGCTTTTGATGATTTGAGTATTGATTTATTACTTACTTAAATTTCCAAAATCTTTTGTGTTATTTACTGCTTGTTAGTTACGAATCGAACAACTGGGGTATCACATCTGGGAAAAATAAAATCATTTCTATAGGAAATAAAATTACCCAAAGAATCAATTATCATTAAGTCATCATTATTGCAAATCCCAGCATTTTTCGGCCAAGCTTTTTCATCTTTGGCAGATGTAATAAAGTATTTCTCCACTCCAGTAAAAAAATATATAGTATTACACCCTATTTTTGTCTTAGGTACTATTTTCGAAAAAATTAATCTTTTGTTTCTTGTATTGTTAAAATTGAATATTGCAAATCCATTATAGGTATTATAATAATCAACCATTACACTACAATGACAATCCAAATTGCTTCTTTTAATGTATAATACAATTTCTTTCTTTAATTCAGTATTTATCTCATAATATTCAGAATTTGAATCGTCTAGCTTGTTAGAATTACACCCAAATAAAATCCATAATCCAAAAGTTATAAATAATATTGTTTCAATTTTCATCTTTTAGGAAATTTTTTGAAATTATCAATTGTTATTCCAGTGTTTTGTGCTCTATCATTTCCATTTCCATCTATATAATATTTATAAATTTTTCGATTACCGAGTCCAATTGTAAAGCCTAGTTTACTAGGATAATGATCCCTGAGAGTTTTCATATCATCCCCAGATGGAGCATTACCAGAGTTAGGATAGTAGTTATCTCTTGGGTGGGTGTGTACAGTAGCATCAAATTTTTGGTCTAGTCTAGTTATTGGATCTTTGAATTCACCATCACCAATTTTATAACCTGCCTTCCATGGTCGTGAATCACCTCCATCGTTAACCTTGTCAGGAGTTACTAATACTTTGTCGCTTGAAATAAATCCAAATTGTTCCTTACCTGTGTTTTCAGTAATTGAAGTCATGTGGCGAACTGCATCTTGTTGCGAACCAAACAATACACTACCATCTTTCCTATAATTATTCGTCCCTCTACCATCACTTGTTTTTTCAGAATGAGTTGCACCAAGATATCGTTGACCATCTTTCAAAAAGTCTTTTTGGTTATCCTTTGTCAGCTTCTCATCGAACCTCCTATTACAATTCTCATCTTCATACCAATCTCTTCCATCAGGATCAATAAATCTTATAGGGTTATTAGCTGTATAGGCAAAAGGATTATAGTCAGGATGTTTCTCTGTCATTGGATCGACCCCATACCACATCTGTACACTTTTTTTCTAACCTCTAGGATGTCTTTACATCCCTTCTACAAATATATGACCTTTTTTCTTTCAATTGAACTATTAATTGAAGTTGATTAGTTGAGATACTTTCCGGGTTCGATTCCTTCCCCGATTACCAAAGTATATAGTAAAGAATCAGTAGGGATTTCGCAATTACTTTTGATTTTTCAATTCCTGACGGCCTTTTCAATTGAAAAAAAAGTTTAGCTCTTTTTATTGTGGTTCTACGTTTTTTTTGAGAAGGATACATTTCAAGCTTAATGATCTCTTAAGCAATCTAAAGCGGCGCGAGGTCTTGCTTTGTCAAGGTTTTCGGAAGAAAAATTTTAGTGTGTTGATTTTGTGTGTGAGCAAAAATTTTCTTCCAAAACCCGAAGGGCTTGACCTTTACAAAGCTGTGGGTTGGCAGCTAGCTTTGCTCAAGAGATCATTAAGCTATTTGAGGTTTTAACTACTCTTTGATATTTATGTACTGCATTTTATTATGGGTACGGCGGCTGGACTGGCGGTGCCGCAGGGCGAACAGGAAGCTTAAGAATGTAGCCTCAGCATTGCATGGATCTTGTGCGATGGACAGTGCTGAGACTACAGGCGGCTTCCGTGCGGATCGTCAATACAATGCCTTTAAAACTATAAAATCTTATTATATTGACGATACGAGCCCAGCGGCCAGCAGGCCGCCCGAAACGATTCAGGCTGCGATGGATCTTGTACTCTATGAAGAATTGAATAGTGTACAAGAGACAGGAAAGCAGCCGTGTGGCGGTGCTCAGTCTGACTGCATATAGCGTGACAAAGACGCTCCTGTAATCAGGAGTGTCTGTTACTCGACGCAAGGAGAGTATGGCGCGATATATGCCGAAGACTGTCCCACCGCCACGCCGCTTAACCTGCTTTTTAATCGTGGTTCTTCTTTTTGCAGACAGTTCTGCTTCTTTGCGAAGACGAGATGTTTTTTATACGTCATCTGGTTTAAAGCCGATTTGTTTTCTTGGTGGATTCGGTTGTTCTAGTAGCTCATTTAATGCAGTAAATATAATTTGAATATCACCACTGTTATTTACAACTTGCTTTTCTAATTGCTCTAATTTTAATAGGATATCCTTGTGAGTCAGAACCATTTCTCTTAATCTTGTAAAAACTCTTACGATTTGTATGTTTACTTCAATAGCTCGTTCACTGTTGAGGACACTTGCAAGCATTACAACACCGTATTCTGTAAATGCATAAGGTAAATTTGGAGAATATTTTAAATTATTGAGGTGGTCGCAATTTGCGACTACCTCTGATTTCTCAATACCTGTTAATTGAAACATAAAATCTTCAGGGAAGCGTGTATGATTTCTCTTTACTTGTTCATTCAACCTCTTTGTTGTTACTCCATATAATTCTGCAATGTCTTTATCGATCATTACTTTTTTCCCTCTTATCAGTAAGATCTTACTTTCAACTATTCTATCTGGAATGCTTGGTTTTTTTGTCATATTATTTTCAATTTACAAAGATAATGGTTTGATATTATATTTTTGCCTATTGTAACACCTTCCCGCCTATTGAAGGGGATGTATTTTGCTAATACTAACTTTCAATTCCTCTAATCCACTTTGCTTATATTCTTCCGTACTGCCACTTCGCTTATGTCCTGCAAATACCTGAACTACTCGGATATCATTATTCTGTTTCAGATAATTGGCGATAACGCTTTGACGTATTTTTATGGGAAGTAGTTTTTCTCTTTTATTTTTTTTGTAATTGATGATGCGATTGATTTGTCCTGGTGATGATGCTTGTCCTTTTTTATTTTCGAATAAATATATTTGTTCCTGATGTTCTCTGATATAATCACTGATCAACAATATTTGATTTGCTTTTAAAGCCAATGTCCTTGCATTATTCTTTTTGCTTCCGCCTATATGTACATTGGCTTCTATGAGATTTATATCGGTGATTTTTAGATTCACCAGTTCCCTCACCGTTAATGCCTGATAGATTAATAATCCAATGATGATCTCATCTCTGGTTTGATTCTTTTTATCATTGGATCGATGTTCTTTTAATAAGTTTTCTAATTGTTCTGTAGTGTATAAATTCTCTATCTCTATGCTTCGGTTGATTTGATCTCGTAGATATAACTTCTCACATGGATGATCTTTTCTGACTTCCATTTCTACTAAGTACCGATAGTATATTTTTATAGCAAAAAGGTGATTTCGCAAACTCTTTGGATGAAGATTACTCTTTCTTAGATAACTCACATATCCCATTATGTCATGATAGTTCGCTCTTTGAGCTTTACTTTGCATATACGCCCTATATTTATTAATCATATTCTCATAGCCTTTTGTTGATGATGCGCTGTAATGTTCATTTAAATATTCTAGTATTTTTATCATATATCGTCGATCATTTTTTGATTTGCCTTTGTTGGATATGCGTATATATTTCTGTAGTCTCCATCTGATCATGTCCTAAAAACTGTCTCACTTGTTGTAATGGCATTCCTCCTTCTAATAAATGACTTGCTATGCTGTGCCTAAGATTGTGTATGCTGATTGTTTTGTTTTTAATTCGCTCATTTGCTGTTCTGTGGATGATCATTTTTAGAATCCTATTATAGGTGTCTTTTTGCATTCTTCTACCTCTCTGATTGAGTATAAAACTTTGACTCTCTTTCGTGTTCTCATAGATTCTAACTTCATTTAAATAATCATCGAGATCCTTGATAACTCCTGGCGATAATGGCATTACTCTGCGTTTATTATTCTTACCTCTAGGTACTATTAGAACACCCTCTTTGATCTTGATGTCATCCATATTACATTGTACCATTTCGGATACTCTTAGTCCACACCCATAAGCTAAACTTAATATCGCCCGCTCTAATAAACTTTCGGTATGGGTATATAATTCTATAATTTCCGACTGACTCAATATCGCTCGATCTGTCTTATGTTTGGGATAGGGTATTTTAATGGTGCTTACTGGATTTATTTCTATCTCTCCATATTGAAGCCGCATATTAAAATAGGATTCTACAACACTCATGTATTCATGAATGGTTTTTGGATTAAGTATAGATCCATTTCGCTTATTGGGCCTATTACATATGTAGTTGTAATATGTCCTTATGTTTTCCTCTGTGATTTCTTCAACTTGTTCTATCCCTCGTATCTGTTGTTGTTCGAAGAATTCTGCCAATTGATTGCATTTGATTCTTACACCATGTGCATTATATCCCAGAGTATTCAGATGATTTTTGTATTTTTCTATCTGTTCTTGATAATATTTTACCTTAAGCCAATTCATATTTTTTTATACCCCCTTGTTCCTTTTTGCGAACACCGAACACCAGCCCTTTTTGACATAAAACGCCCTGTTTATCGATACCCTGGTGTTCGGTCTGGCGTTCGGTCGATACCGAACACCAGAGGGTGTTCTCTATATTTAAAGATTTTGTAATTGTGTATTAAGACTGTCTTTGATCCTCGTCCTTATGCCTTGCATATTGTCCCAGTACGCTATCTGATACGTAAATCCTCGATTGGCAAAGCCTCTTTGTTTCAAATATTCCAGTTGCACCAATTTATTGATATAAAAATGTTGCTGTGTCTTCTTGATACCTGTGGCATTCATGATTTCGAATCTGTTAAACTCATAACTTATTTCTCCATTGACAGAGCCCTTGTTTTTCTCCTTTACAAAAGATTTGAGCTTTTCAAAAAACTGTCTCAAGCTTCCATCCAGTTCATCTACTTTAAGAATTATACTTTCGAATAATATTTCACAGGCTATTTGCAAATCTTCTTTCTCTGTGATCAATCTTCCTTGGTTGTCTTGTTTGCGTTGATATTGATTGATGATCGTTATTTGCTTGACAATACTCTGATACATTTCATTGAGTCGTCTGATCTTATGGGCATCATCTGGAAGATGGATTTTGTTTGCGTAGGGATTGATAATTTTGTAGGGCTTTAATAATCGTATGCAGTTTTGTAAGAATAAATTTGTTTTTTCTTCTTCGCGCTCGTTGATTTGTCCGGCATATTTTTGGTTTTGATAGTTGATGATTCTCTGTGTTTGTTCTCGGCTCTCGTCAACGGCGATTACAAAGCTCCTGCTAATATTATCTTCGTAATAATCACCTCGTGTCGTGCAGGCTATACTCGCTATAGGTCCTCTTACCGTTCGTTCTGTACTGCGGATATTTCCATCATCAAATTTCTGACTCGTACTGCTGATTAATATATCATTGCTCATCAGTTCTCTTAATGCTAGTAACGCTTCTTCTTTCAATCCGTCGATATCTTCGAAGCATAAGAATCTATTCACCAAATCATATTCTCCATAATTATAAAAGCTGCTTTCTGTCACTCGTGTGAATCGCTTCACATCTTCTTGTGGAATAAGATTTCCTATGATTTTTAATAGTCTGGTTTTGCCGCTTCCGGAGCTTCCTTGAATTAAAGCATGCAACGTCTCTTTCATCTTATAACTCGTAGCAATTACAAACAATAATATTCGGGTGTTCTCTTCACCAATTACACCGCATTGACCTATAAGTTTGTTGATGTTTGTTAAACAATTTGTTTGCTTTAGGAATTCGATACAGGCTTTAGTATTAATCTCATTGACCTGTGTTTTTATTCTTTCTGTACCATTCTTTGGTGTCGTTGTATTTCTATAATGTTCTAGTAATTTAGTGAGTATCATAAGGTCTCTTTGAATCTTCTCTTTTGTCACATGCAATACCTCCGCAGCAGCTTCTGCCGTGGTTTGGATTTGTTTGTATTCATATAGATCTAACTTTGATCTGTAGTCGATTCCTTCTTTAATATTTATAATTTGTAAGCTTATTTTTAGGCTATCGAGTAGTGGTTTGATACTGCCTTTGATCTCATATCGCATTCCTACTGATTCATAGCTTATATTGTTTGGGTTCTCGGTATTTAGATTTTCACTTTTGGCATAGTCATCAGTCGTCAGTCGCAAGTCATCAGATTTTTTTCAATTGAAATTTCTTCAGTTGAAAATAAAAGCTCTTGAACTTTACCTTCGCAATTGATTGGTTTTCGTTGCTCTATTAAATGTTGCAATACCTCTAATTTGGAATGACTAACTAATAAGCTATTTACATCTTCGCCGTCTGGAGTATTTACTATACTGATCTTAATATTAGCAAGCATTTCTTTAATTACAATCGCATATTTATTTACTGCCACCTTTCCGCTTTCGTCTCCATCAAAAAAGAAAATTACTTCCTCCAGTTCTTTAAGATTTCTAATCGCTTCCTGATGTTCTTCCGTCAATCCATTCGTCCCATATGCAGCCACAATACTATACTGTTGTGTGATTGCAGCATTTTGTAACAGAGTGGCAGCATCAATGATCGCTTCTGTAATAATCAGTCCCTTTGTATTTTGATGAGGGTAGTGCGGATATAATCCGCTTCTATCTTTAAATAATAGTGTTTACTTTCCTTATCGTTTATTGTACTGCGGAAGTATAATCCTGCAACCTGATTTTGTGAATTCTTCAGTGCAAACACAATGCAATTCTTTGCAAATATCTGATAGTTGCCTCTCGATGCATCTTCAGTCAATAATCCAACCTTGACTAAACTCTTAATCAATTCTTTGTTATCTCGATTCGTATAATGGAACTGTCCTGCATTATAGCCTACTTCGATTTGATTCGGATCCAAGTTTCTGCTTTTTAGGTATTCCAGTGCAGGGACGCTGCTGTTTAATCCATTTTTGAAGTAGATAAATATCTTTGTTAGCACATCAGTCCGGATAAATTCTTCACTCGGCTTTACTTGTTCATCAACCATTATCAATTGACCATTAATCATTGTTTTGGCCTTTTCTATTGCTTCGTGTTTGGTGATAGATTCCTTATACATAATAAAGTCTATCACATCCAGACTCTTCCCATGCGTCCTACAATTACTACTAAAACAATACGCTGTATTCGTCTTCGTATAGATCTGCATGCTCGGTGTCTTGTCATCATGGAATGGACATCTCATTCTTTGGTGTATAATCCGGAGCAAAGTGACCCACTAAATCCGGAGCAAGGTGACCCACCAAATCCGGAGTAAAGTGACCCACTAAATCCGGAGCAAAGTGACCCACTAAATCCGGAGCAAAGTGACCCACCCTAAGGTCTTATAGGAATTGATGTATATAATGTGGTATTTGGTTTATTAAAGCCAAATATCATGTCAGCAAAACCAAAGCAAATGCATCAAATCAGAACAATCTTCCAATTAAAGAATGCGGGCTTTAGCATCCGCAAGATCGCCAATCAAACGGGTATGTCTCGAAATACAATCCGGGAATACTTGAGATTAATCGAATCCATAGGAATTGATCATAAAGCTGCATTAGAGCTGTCTGATGAGGATTTTATTGAATTAATCTATAACCCGCAGTCTCAAAACGCACAGCTTCCGGTAGGCCGAATACAATTGGTTTTGAATAAGATGGATTACTATATTGAAGAACTTAGGCGAACAGGAGTGACCAAAACTCTCTTGTGGCATGAGTATCGTGTTGACCATCCTGATGGGTTGAGCCACAGTCAATTTTGCTGGCACCTTCTCCAACATCAGAAAAGAAATATGGCGATATACAAAATTCACCATGCTCCTGGTGAGCAAATGATGGTTGACTTCGCTGGAGATTTGCTTAGTTATGTTGATCCGGAAACCGGAGAAATCAAATACTGTCAGGTTTTAGTTTGTGTACTTCCTTTTAGTGGAATGACTTATGTTGAGGTCTTGAGATCTCAAAAGCAACCAGAATTTACCCGTGGAATATGTAATGCCTTGACTTATTTTGGTGGTGTTCCATTGAGTATCAAGTGCGATAACTTAAAATCAGCTGTGGTTAAGGCAAATCGTTACGACCCAGAGTTTACACAAGCCATGGAGCTATTAGCGATTCATTATAACACCAATATGGTTGCGAGTAGAGTTCGTAAGCCAAGAGACAAAGCAAGTGTAGAAAATGCTGTTAAGTTGGCTTACCAGAGAATATATGCTCCTTTAAGAGATCAAATATTTAAAAGCAAAGAAGAATTACAGTGCCATGTGCGGGAACAATTAATCAGACACAATACACAGCGTTTTCAAGGCAAAGAATATTCAAGACTTGAAATGTTTGAATCTCAAGAAAAGGTATTGTTGCAAGAATTACCTGGAGAACCTTATGTTTATCAGCAAATTACTTTTGGCAAAGTACAACGAAATTATCATGTTATACTGGGACAGGACTTCCATCAATATAGTGTCCCCTATACCTTGATCGGCAAGAGATTAAAAATTCTATTCACTACTTCTATAGTGGAAATATATGATGAATTACAACGTGTGGCTATTCATAAGAGAAGTTTTAAACAAAATGGGTATACAACTCTTAAAGACCACATGCCGGCCAACCATCAGTATATGGAACAATACAAAGGATGGGATTCAGAATATTTTATCAAGCAAGCTAAACAAATAGGTCCTTATACATCCGATATAGTAGAGCATATTTTAAAAAGCAGAACTTTTATTGAACAAAGCTACAGAAGTTGTATTGGAGTGTTAAGACTTGCAAATGCCTATACTCCCGAAAGATTAGAAAATGCGTGCGCTCTAATAAAAAATGCAGCTAAAATAAATTATGGAATATTGGAACGAGTGCTAAAAAACAATATGGACAAACAGGATACAAATCAGGAATACACAAATATCACAATAATATCAGACCATGAAAATTTACGAGGTTCGTCCACTTACGCTTAAAAATATTTAAATCATGAATACAGAACAAACATTAAACCAGCTCAAAGCTTTAAAACTATCCGGCATGGCAACAACTTACAAATCTATCACAGATCTTCCGGCCCATCAACAGCCTGAGGCACATCTGATGATGGCACAATTGACAGAATCTGAAGTCTACCATCGCAAGGATGCTAAAATGAAGTTTTTAGTAAGAATCAGTAAACTTCGATATGAGTCAACTCTGGAACAAATCATCTGTTCAACACAAAGGAACCTGACAAAAGAAACCATCTCCAAACTCTCAGATTGTTCCTTTATCAAAAAATCAGAAAACATTCTCATCTCAGGAGCTACTGGGGCAGGAAAGAGCTATCTGGCCTGTGCCATAGGTCACCAGGCTTGCAGCATGGGATATAAAGTAAGTTACTTTAATATGAATCGATTTTATGAACGCATCAGCATAAGCAAGCTTGACGGAACATTCAACAAACTCCTTAACTACCTTCAAAAAATAGAATTAATCATTTTGGATGATTTTGGCCTAGTGCCTTTTGACAATAATTTGAGGCTGGCATTGCTTCAAATACTGGAAGATCGCTATGGTAAGAGTTCTACGATTATTGCCTCGCAACTACCTATCAAAAATTGGTATGATTATTTAAACGACCCTACCATGGCAGATGCAATTTTAGACCGGCTTACTGCCAAACATCACAGAATTGAACTCAAAGGAGATTCATTGCGTAAAAAATCTTAATTCCATTTTTTTATACCTTTATGACATCATTTCTTTAGACCTTCTGGAGGTGGGTCAACTTGAGCCGGAAAGGTGGGTCAGCTTGACCGGATTTTACATTTGGTTCTTATCTGCCTCCATACCGTAATGGTCTAGGATTAGACCTATCGAAATCTGGGTCTTTATGTCTTGGATCTCCATTGGAAAAAATATTTTAATTTTCTTTCTTGGTCATTTCTGACCCAAATGTATAAGATCTGACTTGATTCACAAAACTATTTATGACTTTTTTTATTCACATTTGAACAGTATCTTTGTATTATTACTAATAAAATGGCCGTTTTGAGCTATAAATGACTAATAATGAGCAGTTTTGGAAAAAAATTAAGGGAGTGTAGAGAAGCTAAAGATCTTTCTCAAAATGACTTGGCTAAGCTTCTCAACACGAATCATTCCATCATCGGTAAGTATGAGCGCGATGAAGTAAAGCCTTCTATTGATGTTGTTAAGAACCTTGCAGACGAGTTAGATACCTCTGTTGGATTCCTTCTTGGAGAAAGCAATGATACTAATCTGTTAAAAGATCCGGCTATGCTCCAACGATTCAATGACATCAATCAGCTTCCGGATAAAGACAAAGAGACTGTCTTTAATTTGCTTGATGCTTTTCTGGCAAAAAATAAATTGCGGGCAATTTTAAAGTAAGTTAAATAATGGCTAAACCTTTTGTATTTGTCATTATGCCCTTCCATAGTGATTTTGATGATACATATAAATTTGGAATCAAAGAAGTCTGTTTAAAACCAGAAGTTGATTGTTATTGTGAAAGGGTTGATGAACAGTTGTATGAAGGAAAGGTAATCGATAGAATATTCAACCAAATAGAAAAAGCAGATCTTATTATAGCTGACCTAACTGGCAGGAATCCAAATGTATTCTTTGAACTTGGATACGCCTCTGCCCTAAAAAAAAGAAATCTTAATGCTCCAGAATAAAACTGCCCCTAGCGATTCCTTCTTTGATAAGCAACATATCCGAACTCAACGGTATGATCCTTCCGATATTAATCATTTTCAAAATGAACTAAAAGCCAATATTATTGCTATTAAGAATAAAATGACATACGCTTAACTAAAATTCATTTTCATCGTTTAATTTCTTGATATGCTTAATTCTAATGAATTGTAAAGAGCAAGAAAAGCTTGTTTCAATGATTAAAAACTTTTATTTAATAACAATTCTTTCTTCTTCGCTTAAGTATTGATTCTCTTTCCATATTGGATCTTTAATCAATACTTGATTAAAGCCACTTGAGTTAAACTTTAAATATCCTTCTTGTAATTCAATGACCCAGCAATTTCCTTCATTTACTATCCTATCAATTTCAAAACCATTTAAAAAAGATGATTTTATGGAAATTTCCATGTTCAGCACATCATAAAATATCAAATTTGCTGGAGCTATTAAATATTTATATGTAGAGTTACTTTGAATTGCCCATTTTAAGATATAATCAATGTTAAGTTCTAAATTGTCGTCAAACCTTATTGAATACAATGGGCAGTCGTGCCAATCGAATTCTTCAAACTTATTGTATTTCATTGATAAAAATTTATTCTACTTAAGCGGAACTGCATCTTTTATACCTTTACCAGTTTTTCTTTTTCCAGAAGTATAGTCCCAGTAATTTATATGTGGACCCTGCTCGTTAGGATTCTTACTACTTGGAGTACCTCGATCATCTAAACGGTAACCTTTATTTTGATCGCCTCTTTGTGGACTTCCCCATCTACCATCCTTCATTTTAGGCAATGGACCATCAATTCCTAATTTTGCAAATACTTTTAAGAGTGCGTTCTTAACTACAGAATATGAACTACTTTTAGAACCAAGAATAGTAAATGCTTCTGCGCTTTTAACACCAAGCCCACCAGCACCCAAAGTTGCCATATTGGAAAATGCCTCAGACATAAACTCGGAACCTGCATCTGCAAATGCTGCACCTGCACTTTTATCTGCATTTAACTGACCCCATATTCCACCATAATATCCGTACTTAGGTTTTTCTGCAGAAACCGAAACTTCATCTAATTGAACTGAAGTAGTTTTTGTCCCATCTTTATTAAAGCTGGTTTGATTCCCATTGTCGTCCATGCTTAATGCAGAATTACCTATAAAACTTCCTTTGAGTCCAGATTTTATAAAATCCTCTTTACTATTTAAATCCTTATTGAATGTAGGTGTTCCACATTCATCTTCATACCAACCTCTACCATCTGGATCTATATATTTTATTGGATTATTCGCAGTATAAACGTATGCTCCATATTCAAAATATTTCTCTGCCAGTGGATCTACCCCATACCACATCGATATCCTAGGATCATAATACCTCGCCCCAAAATAATAGAGTCCGGTTTCCACATCTACTTCCTTACCTGTGAACCTATACTTTGAGGAATAGCCCCCAGCTTTCTGTTCGGCCATACTTTCACCGAAAGGCAAATATAGCAAGAATTGATAAGGATTTCCAGCCTCATCTGTTAAAAATGTGCTGGATCCAATGTGATCTGGATGGAAGAAATTGGTACATTATTGTTGTTTATTACATGCCACTTACGGGCTTGCCCGTAATCCACAATCAAATGGGGGTTAAAGAACTTAAGTCTTTCAAGTTTTTTAATAAATTTCACTTCTTAGCTTAGGCTAGCAGGAGAAAGATATTATCTGACACACGGTTAAAAATTACGACACGTAGGAGTTCATTTTACAAAAATATAAACTTATCATGATGTTTTGGTAATGTCCAAACTAAAGAACTATATATGTCTATATTTTGATCGTAGAATACTACCTTTAGTTTTACCTACAAATTTTGGTTTACTAAATTGTACTTCCATTGACTTTATAGCATTGCTTATATTATTTTCATTTATTTCAAAATTTAAATAGGGATCTGAGAAACTAAAAATAATCTCTTCTACCTCTTCATTCTCAAATTCAAAATTAAATTGAATAAAATTCAAAATGTATTCCAACTCCCATTCAAATATTATTGAATCTAAGTAATTTCTAAATAGCGACACTAAATTATCTTTAGTAAATAAAGAATTTATTTCACCGTCTCCATTTATATTAATTGAGCTATGTTTGGAAGTTACACTTAGAATATATTCGTTAACCTCCGCAATCAATACATTTTTAAAATGACTTGACAGAACTCTTGATTCAATAAATTTTAGTAATTGTTTTTTAGTCATATCAATCAAGTTTTCTAGACCTACTTTTATAAGGATATTTATTCGCTCGTTCATAATGCCTTCCATCAATTTTAAAGGCATCTTTAAAATATCTAATTGTTTTCCCTGACATGTTCTTAATCTGAGTAAACACTGCTCTTGCTTGTCCAGATAGGTCTTTAGCTTTTACAACTTTTTCAAAAACATTATATTTCTTACCAATAGTTTTAATATAGTTGTAACCTTTTAATGCTCCACCAGGTCCAACAGGAGCTCCTTCACCTCCTTGCACTTCATTTTTTCTTTCAGAACCATCGCGTAATGTTTCAATTTGAGTAAGAGGATCAAAACTAAATCCTCCTCCTTTTGTATTCATAGACATTACATCATTCGCAGCGACCATGGGAGCTTCATACACACCATCAGGATGTGCTTCATTTGCTAATGTTCTATCTTGAAAAGTTGATGTACCTGCTTTCTTGTTATCAATAGAAAAACTGCCATCTTTATTAGACACAATTTTGTTATTTCTAAAAAAGCCCGTTTTGATTTTATGCTCTTTAGCATAAGCTTTCGCTTCAGCCTCTGTTTCGAATAAACCATCTGGATCTATCATTCGAATTGGATTATTAAATCCATACCGATACGAGTTCCAGTCAGGAGCATCTTCTGCAAGTGGATCGACCCCATACCACAAAGAAATTCTAGGATCATAATATCTTGCCCCAAAATAATACAACCCAGTTTCTTCATCAACTTCCTTACCCGTGAACCTATACTTCGTAGAATAGCCTCCAGCTTTCTGTTCAGCCATACTTTCACCGAAAGGCAAATATAGGATAAATTGATAAGGATTTCCAGCTTCATCAGTTAAAAATGTGCTGGATCCAATGTGATCTGGGTGGAAGAAATAAAGTACATTAGGACAATCATTATTTCCTTCGCAGTCGTCTTCTTCTGGATCAGTATCTTCAATAATTAAGGTGTCGAATCCAAATTCAGTTCTGATTAATTCCAGATCTTCTGCTTGTCTATCAGGAAGTCCTGCTTTTTCTGATCCTGATAACTCTAGACTGTTGTCAACACTGCTATCTACTGATCCAACTAATTTACAAGCTATTCTTTCAGTACCTGAATAATAATGATTCGTGACCATGTAATGTGGTCCCATAACCATGTAGCCACTGACATATTCTGAATAATTACCTAAAGTAGCATTGGTCTGGCTTTGTCCATTTAGATTCACTACAGCATAATTACCTAAGCCTTTTAATGTTCTTTCACCATTAGCATCGTAGATGTAGTGTTGGAAGCTTGCGGCGTTAGATATTTTTATTGCTTTGAGCATATTTGCTTCATCCCATAACATATTCTTAGTATCTCCATTATCGAATTCATGTAGCAATACATTTCCATTGTTATCATAATTAAATTCTTCGACTTCGCTATTCGTTTGGTTTTCTATGGAAGTTACTGCATTCGGATGATTCACATCTTCGTATTTGAATAAATTATCGTAGGTGTTTTCGCCTACATTAGATGCATCACGCGTATGATCCTGTTGTTTAGTTGTAATTCTATGCATATTCTCATAGGCCATCTCAAGCGTATAGTTTGATGCCTTGTTACCTAATGTATTGCTTGTATCACCGGTCCAACTACCGTGTGCTGTGGAGATGCGGTTAAAGTTATCATACGTGTATTTGTGATAATAACTTCCACCCATTTCATTGATGATACCTGCTGAATTGTGAATAGAATCTACATTTCCAATCTTATCAAATGTATAACTCAAGTTGTACATATTGTTACCAGAGTGATCCTTGGAAACCAAATTAAATAGTCTTCGCAATGTTGTAGTATAGGCATAGGTTTGTGATGTGCTATTGCCATATTTACAAAATACTTTTTGTTCGAATTCATCGTAACCAATACTATCTATATAAACCTGTACTCCAGCTTTCATAAAGTTCAAATTACCACCTAAATCATACTTGTAAAGTAAGGTGTCTTTATTAGGATAAATGAGGGTATCAATACGATTCCAAGTATCATAATGGAATCGGTGAACGTAGGTTTTATTATCCTGGCCCGGAGCTATTATTGTTCTGATGTCTTTAACTATTTCTCCTTGAGATCCATATTCATATTTTCTTAATCCTGTTGCATCTTGGACCAACATCAATCTGCCTCTATTATTATCAATGCCTCCAGTTGTAGCAGGATAATATTCATATTTGACATTATTGATATTTGGAGTAGAATTTGCATAATCAGGATATGTGACCGATTTAATCCTACCTAAAGCATCTGATTTATAGATAATTTCATCACTATTAATGGCAAGATTCGGAGTCACCATAGTCATTAATTGACCAAGATTATCATATGTATAAGTATTGGTTCCAGCGTCAGGATGGATCCATTGTGTTCTTCTACCTGCTAGATCATACTCACTGGATGTGGTATTACCATCTTCATCTAATACACTGAGGAGTTGACCTGCAGCATCAAAGTCGAAAGTTGTAGTCTTACCATTATCTTTTTGCTTAACGACTTGTTTGTCTAAGTCAGTATAACTTTCTTTAACAATATTAGTACTCGCATTTTGTGGTATAGTTGTAACTGTATGAAGCGATCCATCTGATATATCATAAGACATGGTAATGACCGTATTATCCGCATCTTTAACAGTTAATGGGCGATCTACTTCATAGGTTATCAGAGGACCCTATATACCTTGATTACCATGCTGTGCTGGACACTGGTACCACTTTACTTTTCAATTAGAATTTTTAATAAAAAGGATATGTAATGAATTCAGCAAGTGTATTCACAGTCGTAAGTGATGAAGTTGAGAGCTTATTTATACTTTAGTCAATACTTTGATAATTCCAGTTTTTCTTTTAAAAGATTCATTAACACTAAGCCAGAGGTGTTATTTGATATTAAATTTATTCCTTCAATATTTTTTCATGATGAAAATTACCTTTAACATTCATACCTATTAAGTTGTAAATTCCAGGCGGTAAAGAGGATGTTTTTAAAATTAAATTCTCACCAAATTCTGATAAATTGAATTCATCCATTAACTTGCCTTCAATATTATAAAGCTTATAACTTAATACCTCAGTCACGTCATGTTGAATAACCAATCGATCCTTAAATGGATTTGGCCATACTCGGAAACTAGTTTCTGATTCCAATTTATTATCTTTGGTTTTTGTTAAGTTACAACCAGGAATAATACATCCATCATTATCTACTCGGATGAGTAGTGGAACATAATATGGTTCTGCTAGCTTTTCATAAGCGTTATTACGATAAGAATATCCACCAATGATATATCCGGATCCATCAGGAATAGCCTTAAAATCATAAGCATTACTTTGTTCTGCGTCTGTCCAATGATAAATTGATCCTTCTCTTACTGAATACCTTCGTGTCCATATACTGTCTCCTTTATAATTTACTTTATGCAAAGTTACTTTTTGAACTGATGAATAAATTGTATCTACTTTTGATTTGACACTATCGTATTTTAAGTAATTAAAATTACTAAAACCATTATACATTAAGATTATTTCATCGGGATTATGGGTAGGCAATATTTTTTCGAAATTTAAATGCGTGAACCCTTTTTCCCCAGCAGCAAAAGATTTTTTAAAAGATAAATCTCTATTTAATAAAGTAACCGCTGTTGCTTCTGTACTATACCATTCATTTCTCCCTTCATTCTTATTATAATTTGTAGCGAGATAAAAAGATCCATCACTTGATTGGGAAATATCATGGACATCAGCGGTTGTAAGTGGAACTTTTGATACATACTGATTGACTATATTACCAGAGCTATCCAATTTATAGAACAGGGTCTGATAGAATCCGACTTTATTATCCCAAGAAATTCCTACACAATAATCCCCATCTTTGTCTATAAAAACGGATTTACAAGAATTTCTTTTATACTCCGTAGATGGACCCCCATATATTTTAGTCCATATAATCCTTCCTGAGGTATCCATCTTTGTAATTTGGACTTTAGTATAGAAAGAATCTATTGCATTGGGTGAAGTTACATCATGTGATAAAATTAAATTTCCCCAAAGATCTTTAGCCATGCCACCAAATAGTTCAAAACATGATGCACATAATGAATTCACAATAGGATAAGATATCACTTCTTTTGTCTTATGATTATACTTTAATATACCATCAAGACCAGGCTTAATATTAATGGATGTAAAAAAAGTCTCATAATCATAAGTAATCATTTCTTCTGGAAAAAAGTAATTAAATGAATCTCTATAGGGGATGGAATTATATTCCAACATTTCACCTTCTAATTTAAATATTCCAAATCCTGTACCATACACTTTTTTATTTGTTGTATCTGAGGAATATAAAAATGAATAAATAAAGCTATTATGAATTTCAATTGCTTTAATAAAATTTGGATAATAATTAGTATCTGATCTATTATTAAACTTTATCACATAGGTTTTCGCAAAACCTGATTGTGCTTCAACATAATTATAATTCCATAGAAATATCAGTAGTAGTAAAACAGTTAAAACTTTTACTTTCATAATTTACATTTAAAAAGCAGGAGTATTAGACTTCCTCGTTAAACTGGACAGAAAGATAAGCTAGAAAATTAATAAATTCAATGTAAAATGTTCTATTGTTGCGGTTAATTTTTTAGAAGGAGGTGTCTGCGTCCCCATTGCAATGGGTGTTTGAGGACTTTTATATTGTTTTCTGGGTATTTATAGCCTCAACTCGACGCTTTGTTAAATAATTGAGTTCCTGTAATAACATTCAATACTTCAATAAATACCGAACCTGCAGAAACATTTTGCATACAAGCATGGTCCTTTCTGTGGCAAGGATTTTGACCAAAAACCGAACAAGGCCGGCAGGTTAATTCGGTTGTAGAAATCTGTAGAATCTTGTTGCGCGTTTCGTCCAATGGTCCGAATCCAAGAAATGGATGCGTCGGTCCCCAGACAGAAATTATGCTCTTTATGTTGGAAAGGTTTGCCAAATGAAAATTTACAGAATCCATGCACACCAGCACATCCAAATGATTGAATAATTCCAGTTGTTCCTCCAGTGTGAAATGTTCCTGTACTAAAATTAGCCGCTCCCCAAACTTTAATTTCCATTGGTGCATTTGCGCCAGCTCCGTCTTGCCTGCACCAAACAAAAATACTTTGGCTTTATCCTTAAAATGTTCTGTGAGGAGACCAATTAATTCTTCTGATTTAGCGTTTCCTAATGTTTTTAATGCATGTTGCGCAAATGGTGCGAAACCAACTTTTACATCATCATTAGCGTCATGTGTATTGAAATAGTTTAATACTTTTTTCTTTGTAATTTCATTCCTGACAAAATGAAATTCTTTTAATTTTTTCAAAGTCTTATCCACCTGTATTCCCGCCTCCAGCATTGCTTCGGCATACCTTTCTACGGTATGCTTTATCGGTGTTGCGTGGGTTCCAATGTTCCCTAATAATTGCAATTTTTGTTTACGGGCTTTATCGAACCTGACGGTTTTTTTACCACATAATCTAAGTAGACCAAAAATAATTCTACTTCTTAAATTATCATGAAGATCGACCACCAAATCATACTGAACTTGAGCAAGTGAAAAGCTGAATTGAATCAACTCAATAAAACCAATAAATCCTTTCTTAAAATCAACAGGCAGGACCTTTACTTTATCTAAATTATTAAAGAAAGGGGAGTTATTTTTTTTAGTAACAACATGTATTTCAAGTTCATCATTGTGAAGTAAGGCAGATCGAATGACAGGATTCAAAAGGGCTACATCGCCCATTGCTGAAAACCTGATCATCAATACCTTCATGATGATTACTTCTTGTTATATAACTCCGGATTGGTCGCAGGATCGTTGTACATTTTCATTTGCCTGTAGGTTTTCATACGAGTTTTCCCTTCCCCTATTTCCTGAATCAAGGCATTCAAACTAAAACACAAATCGGCCTTTTGTTCCAGGAGAATTTCTAATTTATTCTTGCAAACAGCTGTATGTTTCTCATCAACGTCCGTCCTCAGGGTTTGCTCCTGCATATGGTAAATTTTCAGCATCAAAATGGACAATCTATCAATCACCCATGCAGGAGTTTCTGTATTAATTCTGGGATTTTCTACTAAAGTCACGTGAGCAAACTGGTTTGAAAACCAATCATCAATTTTTTCTACTAAATCAGTTCTTTCCTGATTAGACAAATCTATCCTCCTTTTGGTGTGAATGAATTCATCCGGTGGCAAATCAGGTTTTCGAATGATGTCTTCCAAATGCCATTGAACAGTGTCTATCCAGGATTTAAGTTTTAGGAAATGATGAATATCATGCTCGACATCCTGAAACGGAAATGCCTCGTCTACATCATTAGAAGTATGGTATGCTTCTATTACCTGCAGAAAAACACTACAACAATATTCGGCAGTCAACATACTCAATTGTCCATTTATTAAATTAAATGTATCCAGTTTAACTCATATACTCCTCTATCGGAGGACATGTACAAATTAGATTTCTGTCTCCATGTGCATTGTTCACCCTGCCCACCGTCGGCCAGAATTTCAACCCTCCATGCAGGTAAGGCAATGGATAGGCGGCTTTTTGTCTGGAATAAGGCTTGTTCCACTCATCCGCTGTAATGATGGCAGCAGTATGCGGCGCGTTGTGCAATACATTATTTTCAGTCGGGTATTCTCCCCTTGCAATCTCATCAATTTCATCATGTATGGCAAGCAAAGCTTCACAGAATCTATCCAACTCTTCTTTATTCTCTGATTCTGTTGGTTCAATCATAATGGTTCCTGCTACCGGGAAGGATAAAGTTGGAGCATGAAATCCATAATCCATAAACCTCTTTGCTACGTCTTCTGCACTCACACCTACATCCTTATAAGGACGTAAATCAACAATGAGTTCATGCGCTACTCTGCCATTTTCACCTTTGTAGAGTACCTTGTATCTTCCTGACAACCTAGAAGCAATGTAATTTGCATTCAAGATGGCATGCTTAGTGGCTTTTGTCATTCCATCAGGACCCAACATTCTGATATAGGCATAAGATATTAACAGGATGCTGGCGCTCCCATAAGGAGCCGCTGACACTGCAGGAACAGCATGTTTATCTCCATTTACAGTAAAATATTTATGGCTTGGCAGGAAAGGTTTTAGTTTGTCGTTTACACAGATTGGGCCCATTCCCGGACCACCTCCACCATGAGGAATGGCAAAGGTCTTATGCAAATTCAAATGGCAAACATCTGCACCAATGGCGCTGGGACTGGTTAATCCTACCTGCGCATTCATGTTGGCACCGTCCATGTACACAAGTCCACCTTGCTGATGAATGATTTCACATATTTCCCTGATAGAAGTCTCAAAAACTCCATGCGTGGATGGGTAAGTTACCATGAGACAGGCCAGATTGTCTTTGTATTGACTGGCTTTGGCCTTGATATCCTCCACAATGATATTTCCATTTTCATCACAAGCGGTCACCACCACTTCCATTCCTGCTACGACCGCTGATGCCGGATTTGTTCCATGGGCTGAAGAAGGTATCAGTGCAATATTTCTTTTATGGTCACCTCTGGATTCATGATAGGCTTTAATAGTCAAAAGTCCTGCAAATTCTCCTTGTGCGCCGGAATTTGGTTGGAGCGAACAAGCTGTGAATCCGGTTACCTGACAAAGATATTCTTCCAGTTCATGAATCATCGTCAGATATCCTTCTGCCTGATTGGCGGGCACGAAAGGATGAATGTCGCTGAACTCCGGCCACGAAACCGGTATTAACTCTGTTGCTGCATTCAGCTTCATCGTACAGGAACCAAGCGAAATCATCGAATGAACCAGCGAGAGATCTTTATTTTCAAGTCTTTTAATGTATCTCATCATGGCAGACTCGGTCTGGTTGATGCTAAAAATCTGATGCGTCAGGTACTCTGAAGTCCTGATGATGGTAGATGGAATTTTTAAACCTGAGGTAGGCAAGATCATTGCAGCCTGATTCTTTCCCGAGGCCTTCGCAAATATGGTAGTAATTAAATTGAGTTCTTCTTCTGTCACCGTTTCATCAAGACTTATCTGAACTCCTTCAGAGGTGTACCAAAAATTCATCTGGTGAGCTTCTGCAATTTCTTTTATCTGTGCTGTGCTGGATTGATCAGCTTTAATGGCGAGGGTGTCAAAAAAGTACTCATTTAATAATTTGTAGCCCATTGAGGTAAGCGAATTTCCCAGGCTGGTTGCCATGTCATGAGTTCTGCGGGCTATGGCATACAATCCGTCGGGTCCATGATAAACTCCATACATGGAAGCCATGATTGCCAACAATGCCTGAGCAGTACAAATATTGGAAGTCGCTTTCTCTCTGCGAATGTGTTGCTCTCTGGTTTGCAATGCCATTCTGAGGGCACGATTACCATGATCATCAATAGACACCCCAATAATTCTGCCCGGCATATCTCTCTTGAATTCTTCTGTGGTGGCGAAAAAAGCTGCATGGGGCCCTCCAAAACCAAAAGGCACACCAAAACGCTGACTGTTTCCCAGTGCCACATCAGCTCCCAACTCGCCCGGTGACTTTAACATACACAATGCCAACAAATCAGTAGCCATGGCTACCAAACAACCCTTTGATTTGGCTTTTGCAATAAATCCACTGTAATCAGTGACAGCTCCGGTTTTATCCGGATACTGAATCAAAACACCAAAACAGTTGGCAGGAATTTCTTCTTTCTCAACATTACCCACCACTATCTTAATGTTCTTTGGCCAGGCTCTTGCTTGCAAGACATCCAGGGTCTGGTCGTAAACGCGCTGATCTACAAAAAATACGTTGGGAGATTCTTCCTTGTTCCTTTTCTCTTTTGCATGATAAAACATGGACATTGCTTCTCCGGCAGCGGTTCCTTCATCAAGTAATGAGGCACTGGCAATCGGCAATCCGCAAAGGTCAGAAACCATTGTTTGGTAGTTAAGTAAAGCCTCCAATCTTCCTTGTGCAATTTCAGCCTGATAAGGGGTATATTGCGTATACCAACCCGGATTCTGAAATACATTTCTAGAAATTACTGATGGGGTGATGGTTCCAAAATATCCCTGCCCAATAAAACTTCGGTTTAACTTATTTTTTTGTCCAATTTGCTTGAGCGTACTTAAATAATCAAACTCTGATAGGGCTTGAGGGATCTTCATTGGATCCTTCAGTCGGATACCATCCGGTACCGTTTGCTCAATAAGCTGATCCAGACTTTGGACGCCAATAGTCTTAAGCATGTCCACCAGATCAGCCCCTATGGTGCCAATATGTCTATTCTCAAATTTGTCGTGTCTTGCAAATGGATTCATATTTTATGTATTTGGTCCGCAAAAATAGCTCAGTCCTTTATTAAACGGTAAAAAATCAACGCTTTTAATTAAGCTATTAAATCATACCATTTCACAGGTTTAGCCTATCCTGTCAACAATTTAAATACCAGCTGACCCAACCCAGGGATCTGTTCTGTGTATCTGTAAATTCAAACAATTAAATCAGTCATCAGTTATGAAAATCTTCAAAATTCTGCCTTTCGCACTTTTCCTGGGATTAATCCTGGGTCTGTCTTCCTGTTTTAACGACGATTGTCAGCAAACACGCACGTTCTACCGATATGACCCTGTATACAAAACCCATAAGCAAATTATCGAAGGACTTGAACTCAATGCAAGCAGAGAACTGGAAACACCCGGAAAAATATACGTTTATGATCAAATCCTCTTAATAAATGAGCCAAAAGTAGGAATACATATTTTCGATAATTCAAATCCATCCCATCCTGCAAAAATTAATTTTATTTCAATTCCGGGAAATGTTGACCTGGCTGTCAGGGAAAATATTCTATATGCAGACAGCTATATAGATTTACTTGCAATAAATATTCAATCTCCACAAAATCCAATCCTGGTGTGCAGATTGGAAAATGTCTTTGCGCCCATATTTAATGATCCTGCAAGAGGACTTTTGGTAGATTATACGCCAACGCAGGAAACAATCACCCTAGATTGCAATGCAACTAACTTCAATAGAATCAACTTTTTTGAAGGTGATGTTTTTTTCAGTGCAGACAAAACCGCAAACGGAAGCAACGGAGGAAATGCTGCAATTGGAATTGGTGGTTCAATGGCCAGATTTACCATTTGGTCCGATTTTCTTTATACAGTTGATCAGTCACAATTGTATAGCTTTAATATTCAAGCTCCCTGCCCTACTCTACTCAATAAAAATCAAATTGGCTGGAATATTGAAACCATCTATCCATACCAAGATAAATTATTTATTGGGTCAGCCAATGGAATGTTCATTTTTGAATTGACAAATCCGGCCTCACCTAAATTAGCAGGAAGTCTGGAACATTGGCGGTCCTGCGATCCGGTAGTCGTTCAGGAAAATCTTGCTTATGTGACCCTTCATGGGGGAACAGAGTGCGGAGGTTATTCGAATCAATTGGACATTATTGATGTGAGCAATATTTATGTGCCTAAACTTTTGAAGACCTATCCATTGGTAAGACCTCTTGGCCTATCAGTATACGAAAAATACTTATTTGTCTGTGATGAGGCCTTGAAAATATTCAATGTTGAAAAATGGCAAGACATCATTTTAATAAAACAAATAAATCACAGCAGTCCTTACGATCTCATCATCAATCCTGAAGAAAAGACACTCATTCTGGTCAGTAGTAAGGGAATTTTTCAATACGATATTTCCTTCCCCGAAAACCCACTCTTGCTAAGTACCATTCTTTCTATCCATTAAAATAAAATTGCAATGCTCCGTTTAAATAAATTAATTGCCTGGATATTTATAAGCAATTCCATCTGGTTGGCAGGATGTTGTAAAATTGAACCCGAAGAACAATTGTTCATTTTTGGTAGATATTTCGGAGAATGTATAGGTGATTGCTGTACTTTTTATAAGCTCACCGACCATACACTTTTACCGGATGTTGAAGACTATTTTAATAATAAGAAGATAAATTTCTCCCATCATCCACTCCCAGAAATAAAGGAAAATCTGGCTCGCGATTTATTCAAGGATTTTCCGACAAGTCTTTTTAATATCAAAGAGCCAGTCATTGGATGTCCTGATTGCGCCGATCAGGGTGGATATTATTTGGAAATAGTGAAAGAAGGAATAAACTACTCCTGGAATATAGATAAATGGTCACCGGATACAGATGCAATTGTAAAATCATATCTTGACAAAATTGACGTCACCTTAATTCAACTAAGAAACTAAAAAAGATGTACCGGTTACTCTATTTCACTTTTTATTTGCTGTTAACCTTGAATACAAAGGCACAGACCCTAACTTCATACAGCAAAATATATTATGTGGATGGTTCGATATTAATTGGTGAAATCAGCTCCTGGAGTAAAGATACGGTAGAGATAATTTTGGCAAATGCCGCAAAAATACCCATCCCAAGAAATTTAATAAAAAGAATTGTCCACAAGGAAACCAATCCAGGGGTCATGCAATTCAGCAGAAAAGGATATTATTGTAAACTAAATTTTGGAATCAATTTTAATCAAAATGTGAATGATAATTTCATTGGGACTGTTTTACATTTTTCGACAGGGTATGTATTGACCCGAAACTGGTCAGTTGGAATTACTTCGGGTCTGGAAAAATATAATTTAATTGCACCCCACCAAATCATTCCACTTGGAATAGAAATTCAATATTCACCCACAGTTAAATTACCCCATTTATATGTAAACCTTCGTTCAGGTTATGGCTTCGCATACATCCCGAACAATCAAAGCGGTGATTGGTCAGGACATGGTGGATTAATGATTCATCCAGCGCTTGGATGGAGGTATAAAATATCGAAATATACAGATTTCCATGTTGACTTTGGTATGCAAACTCAGCAAGCTTTCTTTACACAAAGAAATTTATGGATAGGCGCTGAAAAGGATGAATATAAATTGAATTACAAAAGACTTATATTTAGGCTGGGAATTAACATTTGACCGATCTGCAAAATGAATTCAGAACCCAATGAAAAAGTTTTAGTATCAGGATGCATCAACAATGATCGCAAGTCTCAGGAAATCCTGTACAGAACTTATTTCACAAGCATGTACAACATGTGCAGGTATTACACACAGGATGATGACCGGGCTAAAGAAATTCTCAACATTGGTTTTCTCAGAGTCTTTCAGAAAATTCAGCTTTATAGATTTGAAGGCACACTGGAGTCCTGGATCAGAAAACTGATCTACCATGTGTGCATGCGTGAGCTGACTAAAAAAGATGAACTGCATAGTCTGGAGTCGATCACAGACAGTGAACAACAAAGTCATGACTACACACTGGAAAAAATGTTCCACACTGAAATTTTGGAATTGATCGAAACTCTGCCACCTGCTTCCGCCAATGCCTTCATGCTTTTTGCAAATGGATATTCTCATCTCGAAATTTCTAAAAAACTCAACATCAGTGTAGGCACCTCAAAATGGCATATTTCTTCTGCCCGAAAGCAGTTACAAACCTTAATCGAAAACTATTATGAAAAATCATTCAAAATATAAACAACTCGAAGATGAAGGCTGGCTATCCATGCAAAAGTCTCTGGATGTACATATGCCGGTCAAGAAAAACAGAAGGTTTATCCTTTGGTACTTTCTATTTCTTGGAGCCTTGGGAAGTGCTTTCTTATTGCCACATTTATTCTCAAGTCTATCCAAATCTAATCCTGCAAAATCCATTCACCACATTACACCATCACAAGAGCATAACCAAATTACAGATGCCCATAATTTAAACGAATCATCCAATGTAGAAATCAAAACACAGCAATTAAGTCAAGTCAAGAAAAAATCAATAGTAGAGATTCAAAATAAACAAAATGGAAATTCATTTAATGAATCGAATAAGGAAATTAAAAATATTCCACTTACCCATAATGAATCGTTAGCCTCCGAATACCAAAACAAAACCAAATTCAAGGATATATATCCACTTCCAACAGAAACCAAAATTCATTCAAATATTCCAAATTTGAATTTGCTGAAATCTAAAATCTGCCTTCTACCTTTGGATGCAACAAATATTTATTTGGAAAATAAAATAAACCCTCGTTTTACCAAATCTACACAAAAAACAAATTTTGAATTTGGGCTTCTCACAGGTTTTCAATACAACCCCGATTCACGTGCTTATTCCGTTCATTTTGGATCCATTTTAGAAAGGAAAATTAATAGTTCATTTTCTGTAAAAATTAGTCCGTTTTTAGAATACCAAACCGGCGATTTCTTGCTGATGAACACCTCAGAGTTCACTGCACTTTTGGACAATCGTGACAGCTTAAGTAACATATTATTTAATTTAGACAGTAAGTCAAACACTTCTTCTCCAAATAATGACAACCTTACTGAATTGCTTTCAACCACTGATTACAGGGAACAACTTTATCACATTCATTTACCCATTCAACTGAGCTATAACTGGTATAAAAAATGGACTTCTGAAATCGGATTCAACATGATTTTACCACTGGCGAAAACAGTATTCAACGGAAGTAAAACTGAACTGGTACAAATTAAAAACAACAGCTTGTTTGTAAGAAAACAAAGTAAGGTTAATTTCCTGATGCAAATTGGTTTGACTGCTCCGGTTTACAAAAACTTTTCAATAAATACCGGAGTATCGTTTCCAGTTTCATTTTCAAAGAGCCATGCTGACTTATTAGAAAGCACCACCGGTCAAACACCATCAAACAATGCTCCGGTTAACATCATCACACAGACCCAATTGAGGGCAAGTCTGATTTATAAATTCGGAAGAATTAATTAATGTTTAGGCTTGGGAAGAATTACGTGCATTTTAATTGGTACTGCTTTAAATTACCGTAATGTTTGACGCTGGGAAGCTTCAAACAACCATGGTTATTTCGAGCCTCTCAGCTTGAAATTTACGTAGACTTTGTTGGGTACTACTTTTAATCACCGTAATGCTTGACGCTGGGAAGCTTCAAACAACCATGTAACAATTCTCTAATTTTCTCATTCTCAAATTCTCTCATTCTCAAATTCTCTTACTAGCCGCTTTCGCGGTGCCTTCACTTATCGTGCTGTCGCACGATACTCTGCTGAAGCAGAGATCGTTCAGTTATCTCTAATTCTCTAATTTCCCCAAACATTGTCTACAACTGCGACGAACATTTAGGACAACCCTGGTTATTTCGAGCTTCCTAGCTTGAAATTTACGTAGACTTTGTTGGGCACTACTTTTAATCACCGTAATGTTTGACGCTAGGAAGCTTCAAACAACCATGGTTATTTCGAGCCTCCCAGCTTGAAATTTACGTAGACTTTGTTGGGTACTACTTTTAATCACCGTAATGTTTGACGCTAGGAAGCATCAAACAACCATGGTTATTTCGAGCCTCCCAGCTTGAAATTTACGTAGACTTTGTTGGGTACTACTTTTAATCACCGTAATGTTTGACGCTAGGAAGCATCAAACAACCTTGGTTATTTCGAGCTTCCAAGCTTGAAATTTACGTAGACTTTGTTGGGTACTACTTTTAATCACCGTAATGTTTGACGCTAGGAAGCATCAAACAACCTTGGTTATTTCGAGCTTCCAAGCTTGAAATTTACGTAGACTTTGTTGGGTACTACTTTTAATCACTGTAATGTTTGACGCTAGGAAGCATCAAACAACCCGGTTATTTCGAGCTTCCCAGCTTGAAATTTACGTAGACTTTGTTGGGTACTACTTTTAATCACCGTAATGTTTGACGCTAGGAAGCATCAAACAACCTTGGTTATTTCGAGCTTCCTTCTGTTGGCGCAAGTCTCCGACTTGTGCCCTAGTTGTTATACCATATCCCATGAAGGGATTAGCACATCATTACCTTCTTCTGTTGGCGCAAGTCTCCGACTTGTGCCCTGGTTATTCTAATGAACCTATGTATAACAATAATTGAACCCAATGCATTCCCAAAATCTTCTGTTGGCGCAAGTCTCCGACTTGTGCCCAAGTTGTTATACTATATCCCATGATGGGATTAGCGCATCATTACCTTCACATGGATGAAAGACCCCTGATACATATAATTTATCAGGCTTCATAAACCTTGATAATTTCCTTCGAGATACAAAAACTAAACATGCGTTTTCAGAATGATATCTGAATTACATCCAATAATTAGAAACTATTTATACATCCTCACAAGTTACAGACTTGCGAGAGCAGGGAGCGAGTTAAAAGTCCCGGTTTAAATTTGCGATTTAGTTTAGTACAGCAAAAAGAAAGCATTAATTCTAATGATTTATCCCAATTTGTTTTTTACCAAGTTTATTTATAATAAGATGACTGGCAGATTATCTGTCATTTTTAGAATTTAAATAAATCAATATTGAGAAAATAATTAGGATTTAAAACCCCATATGAAGTATTTTTGAAAAATGTCGCCCTTAACTGTTGCATTCAGCCATGTTTTAAGCATTCTATAAGAATATTTAATAGATACTTTTTGTACATCCTATTAGAAGTATTTTAAGTTTCAGCTAGAATTTATTATTTTTAATCGAAAATTCAAACAGATGAAAAAAATAGTCATTGGCAGCATAGTAGCTGGCTTTATCTATTTTGCCCTTCAATCCATCATGTGGATGGGTGGTTTTCGCAATGACTTCAGTCAATACACCTCCAACAGCAAGGTCATATTGGATGTATTAAACCAAAATTTAACCGGAGACGAACTCTATATAATCCCTCGTTCCAACCCAAATATTCCAACGAAAGAAAAAGAAAAAGAAGAAGAACTTATGACAGAAAAATTGGGTAAGCCCAGGGCCATGATCTTTTATCATCAACAAATGGACGGTATGTCAGTGTCTTATTTACCCCACGGTTTACCGTATGAGCAGCTTTCCGGAATTTTGGTTGCTTTTGTTTTATATTTTGATGCATATGAAAAATATTCTATACGATTTGCAGTTTCCAGCTGCTTTACTCTGATTGGACTATTTCAAGGTATAAAGGATTATATGAATTGGTATTCTTTTCTATGGCATTATATTAAAACTGAAATGATTGACCAACTTTTAGGTTGGGCATTAAGTTCCCTTTTTTGGTTTGCCTGGTATTTTAATAAATCTAATAAATTAATTTTATAAAATTTCAACGAATGAAATATTATTTAACTCTGGCATTATTTTGCTTTTATAATTTAATAGTCAATAGTCAGGAATTGATTATTACACCAACTGCTCCATCTGAACCAACAGGGCAAAGGAATTCAAGTAAAAAAGAATTTGTTGCACACGATGCAAACAACAAACCGGAAGGTGATTGGAGGTTTAAAATTAATACACGTTTTAATGTAACCGAACACGAGAGTCCGGATGTTAAAGCCATTAAAGAACAATGGAATCAAACTAAAAAACAAACTTATAATGGACCAGCTGAGGAACCGGCATTCTTAACACCAGATCCTGTAATTTCAAGAAAATTTGAAGGTCCCTGGATGCTTCACGGCACACCTCCGGATAATTCATTGGCTATCTCTACCAGTGGAAATATTGTTGCCGTTAACAATGATGGAATTGAATATTATAGCTCTACTGGCACATATTTCGCAGGCAAGTATTGGTTTGATTTTTTTACAGGAAATGATATAACCAGTAAACTGTATGACCCTAAAGTAATCTTCGACTCTGATAAAAATCGATTTATTTTAGTTGTACTTCATGGTAGCAAAGCAAATGTTTCAAAAGTATTATTGGCAATTTCTTATTCTGATAACCCACGAAATGATGGTTGGTATTATTATACCCTTGATGGGGATCCAACCAATAGTAATTCCTGGTTTGATTATCCGGGTTTGGGTCAATCAACCAACGATATTGTACTTACCGGCAATCTTTTTAGCGACGATGGCGTTTCAAATGAAAGCATCATTTATCAGATTGACAAAACATCTATATATAACAGAGGTACCATGAAATATTATTATTACTCCGGATTAAGCAATACACCTATCAATGCGTTTTCGCTTTACCCTGTTTCCTATGGATTAAAAGGCAATTACGGTCCGGGAATTTATCTCGTAAATGCAAAATCTGGTGGATCTGATAAATTACGTCTGTGGTATATTGATGATGCGACTACTGGTAACCCAAATCTATCCAGTTATACCATCACGGTACCCGCTTATGCCCCTGGAGGCAATGCCGGACAACTTGGAAGCAATGATGTATTGGATTCTGGAGACAGCAGGATATTAGGTGCTTTTTATCTAAATGGAATTGTACACGTCACTCACAATACCAATGAAGGAAACGGATGGGGATATATTAATTATCATAGAATTACAGTTGAAACTTTAAAAGCACAGTCCAGCACCTTTGGTTTACAAGGAAGTTTTGACTATGCGTATCCTTCCCTTACCTGTTATGCCAAGAATAAAAATGACTTATCCGTAATGATTGGTTTTTTGCGAAGTGGAGATGATATTTATCCACAATTTAGGGTTGTCTTTTGTGATCAGAATATGGATTGGTCTTCTTCCGTTTTAGTCAATTCTGGTGAATCTTATGTTGATCTATTAAATGGAACCACCGAGCGATGGGGTGATTACATCGGCTCTTGTAGGCAATATACTAATTCTACCTACCCAAGAATTTGGATCAATGGATCTTATGGAAGTGATGTGCCGAGTGAAAGTCGTTACGACACTTACCGAAGTGCTATAGCTGAAATTTATACCATTGTTAGTGCAACCGAAAATGATACACACAAAGAATTAAATTCAACTGTTTTTCCAAACCCAGTTAACAATAGTTTTAATTATAGTTTCAATTTAGATGCCGCACAACAAATATCAATTAGACTCTTGGACAATCAAGGAAAAATTGTAAAAGAATTTTACAATGATTTTTTAGTTTCAGGAACTCATAATTTAAGTTTTAGTAAATCCAATTTGACCGCTGGAAATTATTTATTGGAAGTTGTAGGCAATAAAAAATTCAAAGATGAAAAGAAGATTATTATATTTTAGTATTTTATTGGTTGGCATGTTAAATCATTCATGTCAATGGACCAAAAAAAAGACCGCAAGTGGTGTTTCTAATAAGAAAGTAGAAGAGGCGCCAAAGCACAAATCACCGGATCAACATGAAGTTGATAGTATCAAAAACAGTTATAAAAAACATCCTAAATAGTTTATACTTTTTCTCTTAGATATTAATTTAGAATTACAAGTTGAAAAGAATTGCCATCCATTTACTACTATTTTATGTAAATCTAATGTTTGCTCAAAGTAAACACTCCATTGCCTATGTTGGCGCAAGTCTCATATGTTGGCGCAAGTCTCCGACTTGTGCCCAAGTTAGAACCTAAGTATTACAATATTTGAATCTCATGCATTCCCAAAATCTTCTGTTGGCGCAAGTCTCCGACTTGTGCCCAAGTTGTTATACTATATCCCATGATGGGATTAGCACATCATTACCTTCTTCTGTTGGCGCAAGTCTCCGACTTGTGCCCTGGTTATTCTAATGAACCTATGTATAACAATAATTGAACCCAATGCATTCTCAAAATCTTCTGTTGGCGCAAGTCTGCGACTTGTGCCCAAGTTGTTATACTATATCCCATGATGGGATTAGCACATCATTCCCTTCACATGGATGAAAGCCCCCTGATACATACAATGTATCATGCTTCATAAACCTTGATAATTTCCTTTGAGATACTAAAACTAAACATGCGTATTCAGAATGATATCTGAATTACATCTAATAATTAGAAACTATTTATACATACACACAGGTCTCAGACTTGCACAAGCAGGGAGCGAGCAGAGTTCGTCCACACAAGTCTTAGACTTGCGAGAGCAGAGGGACCTGATTAAAACTTAGAAACTCCCAGCGCATAGCTTAACACTTCATGCATGTCTCTTACATAATGAAATTCCAATCCTTTTAAATGATCCGCTTGAATTTCATCAATGTGATTTTTATTCTCAATGCAAAGCATGATGGTTTTTAGACCTGCGCGCTTGGCAGCCAGTACTTTTTCTTTTATTCCTCCTACAGGTAACACTCTGCCACGCAAGGTGATTTCACCGGTCATCGCGAGGTAAGGTTTAATTGGCTTGCCAATTATTGAAGAAGCCACCGCACTCAACATGGTAATTCCTGCAGACGGTCCATCCTTTGGAATGGCCCCTTCCGGTACATGGATGTGGATGTCATTATTTTCAAAATAATCAGGATCAATATTGAGTTCGCTGCTGTGTGATTTGATAAAACTGATGGCGGTCGTTGCTGACTCCTTCATCACATCCCCAAGGTTTCCGGTAAGTATCATTTTACCTTTTCCTTTTGAAATGGTAGTTTCAATATAAAGTATGTCCCCACCCACTCTGGTCCATGCCAATCCGATTGCCACACCAGGAGGTAGATTTTCCTGATACTGGTCATTGTTGTATTTTGCAACACCTAAAATTTCTTTCACATCTTCGACACCAAAATTCACTTGTTTGGCTTTTTCCATGGCTACTTTCAGAGCTGCTTTTCTCATGACAGAAGACAGTTGTCTGCCCAGAGACCTGACTCCGGATTCTCGTGTGTAATCTTCAATTACTTTTTCAATAAGCTTGCTGCTGATTTTTACTTGCTTTGCTTTAAGCCCATGCTCTTCGAGCAAATTTGGAATAAGGTGTTTTACGGCAATGTCCAATTTTTCTTCCATTGAGTATCCCTGAATTTCTATCATTTCCATTCTGTCCAATAAAGCAGGTTGGATTCCACTTAATGAATTTGCGGTGGCGATAAACAATACTTTGGATAAATCATATTCCATCTCCACGTAATTGTCATGGAAGGTAGAATTTTGCTCCGGATCCAGAACTTCCAACAATGCAGACGATGGGTCACCTCTGAAATCTTTTCCCATTTTATCGATCTCATCCAAAATGAAAACAGGATTGGAAGACTTTGATTTTCTAATGGCCTGGATAATCCTTCCGGGCATTGCGCCTATATAAGTTTTACGATGTCCGCGGATTTCTGATTCGTCATGAAGACCACCTAAAGACATCCTTACAAATTTTCTATTCAGAGCTTTTGCAATGGATTTACCCAGGGAAGTTTTTCCTACTCCCGGAGGGCCCACCAGACACAAGATTGGTGCCTTCATGTCT
This sequence comes from Candidatus Vicinibacter affinis, assembly GCA_016714365.1. NCBI lineage: Bacteria > Pseudomonadati > Bacteroidota > Saprospiria > Saprospirales > Saprospiraceae > Candidatus Vicinibacter > Candidatus Vicinibacter affinis. The sequence continues at coordinate 353,138 of JADJNH010000007.1, forward strand.
CCTTTCAATTTAAGCACCGCGAGATGTTCAATGATTCTTTCTTTTACTTTTTCAAGCCCATGGTGATCCTTATCAAGAACTTTCCTGATCTTATTCAATTCATATTGATCTTTTGTGTACTCATTCCAAGGCAAATCCACCATCATTTCCAGATAATTCATCTGAACGGAATATTCCGCAACCTGTGGATTCATGCGTTGCAATTTGTTAAGCTCTTTATCAAAATGATCTTTGACAGGCTTTGTCCATTTCTTTTTGCTCGCTTTTTCCTGAAGCTCTTCTATATCCTGTTCCTGTGGATCTTGCCCAAGTTCTTCCTGGATGGTTTTAAGTTGTTGATTGAGGAAATAATCTCTTTGCTGTTTTTCCAAATCAACTCTCACCTTTGATTCGATTTGATCTTTTACTTCCAGCAATTTCAATTCCTGATTCAAATAAATGAGCAGTGTTTCTGCTTTTGTAAAAAGGTTATCATTCTCGAGCAAAGCCTGCTTATCTTCAATGCCTATATTTAAATTTGAACTAATAAAATTTAAAAGAAATCTGTCATTCTCAATATTATGTAAAAGCACTTGCGCTTCATTGGGTATCTGGGGTGACAACTCTACAATTTTTCTTGACTGCTCCTGAATTGATTTAATCATGGCATTGTATTCCATTTTCTTTTCAGGCAAGACATAATTGCGTAAACTAATTCTCGCTTCCAGATAGGGATCTTCTTTTAAAACTTCCTCTGCAACAAACCTTTTTCTTCCTTGCAAAATAACCGTCTGACTTCCATCAGGCATTTTAAGCAGTTTGACAATGCGGGCTATGGTTCCGGTGGTATATAAATCCTTAAATTTTGGATCCTCCGTAGCACTGTCCTTCTGGGTAAGCACGGCAATAAACTTATTATTTTCATGCGACTTGGTAATGGCGCGCATGGATTTGTCTCTTCCTACTGTAATCGGAATTATTACACCCGGAAACAAAATGGTGTTCTTTAAAGGCATGACAGGCAAAACCTGACCGAAATCTTCATCCTTGGATGGCTCTTCATCTTCTGCTACAGCCACAAACGGCAACATCTCCGGATCGTCCGGTAATCCGGCACTAAATAACCTTGGTTCAAAACTCATCTCTTAAAATTAAATAGGTGACTGCAAATTTTCTAACGAAATATAAAGATTCACTATTATCAAGGTCAAGCATTGTGCCATCGATGACTTTTGTCAGGTTTCTTTTTGTTAAAAAGTAAATAAATTATCTAAAACCATGACAGACAATATTTTAAAATATTTTTTCTCAAAATACCTGTATCCCCTCAGCCTGACAAAAAGTCCTTCTTTTGGAAAAAAGAGCTTAATAAAAAAGGCCGTACATCATGAGTTTGTACGACCTTCTCATTTACTGATTTTGGAATTGAATCTTTATTTTCTGATATCGTTCAGTACATTAATGGATTCCATGATGTACAAGTCCTTCGTAATACTTTTAAGAAAGTCTTCATTTCTACCCACTCTGGAAGAATCCATGTTGATGTAACTGAGATCTTCTTTTAAATTGTCTGCTTTGAGTCCTTGTATTGGATTTTTACCTATTTGTTCATATTTTTTGGATTCTTCCTTTCGTAGATCCATTTCCTTTTTGAATTTTGTAAAATTGAGCGGATAGGTTGTCTTATCTCTCATCTCTTTGAATTTACGGGCTTGCTCATCTATCAAACTTAGATCCTGATTACTTTTCACTCTTTCCTTGCTCTTCTCTTTCAATTCATCAATATTCGAAATTCTGAATACCTCTTGCTCTGGATTTAAACTCCTTATGACATCATAAGGCATTGGATTTTCGTACTCCTTTTCACCGTTCTCAATATAGGAATAGGCATCGGGAATCAAAATATCCGGTTCAACACCCTTCAACTGGACAGAACCTCCGTTTACGCGGTAATACTTTTGGATGGTGATTTTCATTTCTCCCAAAGGCTTGAATTCATCGTTACCGGGCATGCGATCAAAATTTATAAATCTCTGAACAGATCCTTTCCCAAAAGTTGGTTCGCCTCCTATAATTACCGCACGTTTGTAATCTTGTAAGCAGGCTGCCAAAATTTCAGAAGCAGATGCTGAGTTACTATTGACCAGTACCGCTACCGGACCATCAAAATCTACGCCCGGATCAGAGTCGGCATAAGGACTTATTCTTTCACGATCTCTCACCTGAACTACCGGACCATCCTTGAAAAACAAACCTGCCATTTCAACTACTTCCTGCAAAGATCCGCCTCCATTATTTCTTAAATCAAGAATCAAACTCTGCGCTCCCGCACCTCTTAATTTTCTAAGCTCTTTCTGTACATCTTTTGCACAACTTGCACCATTTGGATTTTCAAAATCCGCATAAAATTTTGGCAACTTGATGTATCCTACATTTTTGAGTATGGAATCCACACCTACCAAAGCTGATCGTGCAAATCCCTCGTCCATAATAACTTCATCCCTTACAATGGTGATGTCCTTCAGACTACCATCCGGTTTTTTAACTTTTAGTGTAACCTTGGTTCCTTTTTTACCTCGTATCATCTTAACGACATCGTCAATTAACATTCCTTTGATGTCTACAATATCCTTACCTTCTTGTTGCACTCCGGTAATGATGTCATTTGCTTCCAGTTCCTTTTGCTTCCAGGCAGGTCCTCCAGGAACTATGGAAGTTACTTTGGTATATTCATGATCTGCCTGCAACCTCGCACCTATGCCTTCAAGTTTACCGGACATGGTGATGTTAAAATCTTCTTTTTCTTTTGGGTTGAGAAAATCTGTATGAGGATCATAAATGTGAATCAAACTGTTGACGTACAACTCAAATCGATCTGATCTGGTAATCGCATCTAACCGCTTATACCAGTTGTCCATATTTTCCCTGATCTCCTTTTTTATGTCGTAAAACATTGAATCTTTTGGTCTCGTTTTTTTCTCTTTTTCAAGTGCGGCCAGATCGTCATAATACTTGGAGATAAAATCATATTTCATGGACTTCCTCCAGTATTCTTTTAGTTCTTTGTCATTCTCAGGCCAGGTCCTTTTATCAGGATCCAATTCAATCATTTCCTCATGGTCAAGATTGAATTCTTTCTCAATAAATTCCTTGTAGTATAATTCAGTCTTCGCTACTGCAGCGTTTATGATCTCATTTGATTTTTCAAAAAAATCAAGTTTGCCTTCTTTGAATTGGTCATCCAACATTAATCGGTAAGATTCCATTGCTTTCAAATCTGCTTTGGTCAAAAACCTTTTACCTGAGTCCATATTGTCCAAATACTGATCATAAGCCTTTTTGGAAAAATCATCATTGATCAAAGGCGGATTGTAATGATAGGTCTGGCTCTGCTTGTATATCATCTGGAGAATCAGTTCTTCTTTGCTGAGGGGTCTCGAGGAACTCTTACATTGAGTCGTAAAATAGGCCATCACCATTAGCAATGGCAATAAAATGTACCAAGGTCTTCTATACTTCATTTCTTCTTTCATTTTTTCTTTACCGTAGTCTTAACAATCCATCTGAACATAAGATTATTACAAAAATCTAATTTTTGAAAAATTTAACATAAAAGTACAAATCCTTCAAATGGGGCTAATCTTTTACAAAATTAATCTTTTTTATAATGTACGAATGTTTTCGTAGTAATTTTTATAGATTCAATGAAAAGTTACTGAATTCAACGAACAAAGCCAATAATTGTTTTCAATGACAGCTTATCCTGTAAAAGTCTAATTTTACCCACGACAAAACAACATATGCGCAGATTTGGCTTGATCGGCAAGAATTTAGGTCATTCGTTTTCAAAGGGCTACTTCGAAAAAAAGTGGGCTGCAGCCGGCTTGAAAGACCTCGCCTATGAGATATACCCTCTTGAAAACAAAGACAGCCTGCAAGCTTTTTTAAGTGAAAACAATCAAATTACCGGATTGAATGTAACCATTCCCTATAAACAAGTAATACTTGAGTTTATTGACCTTATCAGCCCTGAAGCTTTGGAAATTGGTGCCGTTAATTGCCTTTATAACGAGAACCATCAGTGGGTGGGTTACAACACAGATGGCCCGGCATTTTTGCAAACCCTGACCGAATTTATCGGTACCCGAACCATTACTGGTGTGCTTATTCTGGGTACCGGAGGTGCTTCGAAAGCCGTCACGTGGGCACTTAAAAAGTTAGGTCTTACTTATAATTTGGTCTCCTCTTCAGGAAATGGATTGAGCTATGAAGAGTTGGATCTGAATTGGGATGATTCCTGGAATTTGGTGATCAACACCAGTCCGGTAGGAATGTATCCTGCATCAGATCTATGTCCGGCGATTCCGTATCATCGCCTCAATGCTAACTGTCTTCTTTACGACCTCATCTACAATCCCCTGGAAACTGAATTTCTGAAGAGAGGTAAACTGTCTGGAGCAAGTGTCAAGAATGGTTTGGAAATGCTTTATTTACAGGCAGACATGAGTTGGAAGATTTGGAACAAGAATTCCAGGTGACTTTAACTCAATCTTTATTTTAACATTCATCTTCAACTAAGCGTCCGCTGAGTCAAATGCATTCCCTGGCAGTTAAAGTAGCTTGAGCTCAAAAAAGGCTGTATCATTAAAATCCCTCAATCAGCCCATTTCATTGAAATTTGACCTACCATCTTCATTAAATAAATGTTAAGGTGCTTTGCATTCAGATTATTAATCGTAATTTTACGATCATAATCAATATATGAAGACCAACAAAAGTGAAGAATTCAGTCTGAGAGACAACAGGATTGCAGATTTTGCCAAGGCGTTGGCACATCCTGCCCGGGTAGCCATTCTCCAAATTCTGTTGAAAAGAAACAGTTGTGTCTGCGGAGATCTGGTGGAGGAGCTTCCGATCGCTCAGAGCACCGTATCTCAGCACTTGAAAGAACTTAAAAATGCAGGAATCATCAAAGGAGAAATCGAAGGCACCAAAGTCTGTTATTGTTTAGATCCTGTCAACTGGAACGAAATGAAGAAACATTTGGGGCGTTTTATAGAATCCGGGTGCACCCCGGGAAATTGTTGTTAGCAAAGTAATCTAATAATCGTAAAATAACGATGCAATTTTAATTAAATGATGAACCGAAAAAGAGTTTTATTCTTATGCATTCACAACTCTGCCCGAAGTCAGATGGCAGAAGCTTTTTTAAATGAATATGGATCCGATCATTTTCTGGCAGAAAGTGGAGGGATTGAAGCCGGCAATTTAAATCCGTTGGCTGTTCAAGCGATGGCAGAAATAGGGATTGACATTTCGCATTACAAGGCCAAAAGTGTCTTTGATCTTCATAAAGAAGGCAGGCATTACGATTGTGTGATAGCCGTATGTGATGAGGGAAATGCTGCCCGCTGCCCGGTATTTCCCGGTCAACATGAACGTTTGCATTGGAGTTTGGAAGACCCTTCTTCCTTTCAAGGTAGTGAAGAAGAAAGGTTGGATTTCACCCGAAAAATCAGAGATCAAATCAAAACCGCCGTCATTCAATTTATAGAGAATACGGACAAAAACACTTAATCGGCGCGCATGGCTATCATTCTTTAATATTTAAACCATAAAATAAATAACATGAAACTTTCAGCATTAAAATCATTTCTGGAAAACTCCTCAGAACTTCATTTGATACAGGCAGATGGACAAAGTGTTCCCGCTCATTTTCACATTACAGAGGCTGGTCTTACCACCAAGCATTTTGTGGATTGTGGAGGTACCGAAAGATTGGAAAAAAACATCAGTATGCAAGTCTGGGTGGCATCAGATAAAGACCACAGGTTAACTCCCGCAAAACTATCCGGAATATTACAGAAAGCAGAACTCTTATTTGGAGGAGAAGATCTGGAAGTGGAAGTGGAATATCAGACAGATACCATTGGTAGATACGGATTAAAACAAGATGGAAATTTCTTAACATTAACCTCAAAGCGTACCCAGTGTCTGGCCCTGGACTTATGTCTGCCTTCCCCTGAAAAAATATACAAGGATTTGAAAAATCTGGTGCCCGCCACCGGTTGTTGCACCCCTTCTTCAGGTTGTTGCTAAGAATATCTCTTTACCCCTATTTATACTGACCACAGACAGGTCTTGAATGGTCTTGATGCTGGGTAACTTTTCGAAATGAGAGCCACTCCATTGGTATTTCAAAACAGTTTAGCCCAAAATTGTCATTAGAGTTCGTAGTGAAAGGCAAAAGAGCAACACAGGCAAGACTCCTCGCAAGAAATTCGCATGGAGGTGAAATCATATTTCATTGAGCACGAATTTCGAGAAGAGGCTTGCATTTAAAGCTATTTTGGCTTGTAATAGAATTCTAATGACAATTTTGGGTATAATACAAAAAAAAAGTCCCGCCTCTTCCGGCAGGACTTTCTGTTTTTCGTTTTGAAATAGATTTATCCGAGAAAAAAAATTGTTTCTTATTAAAGGAAATAGCCAGTTGAAGGCAACAACTGGCTATTATAATCCCATGAACATATCCAAACTAGCTTACTCTTATCTCTCATGAATTGAAATCAAGTTTTGATGTCCGGGTCTGGTCAATTTGTTAATAGAAGCCACCCATTTTAGGATGGCTTCCTATTAACAAATTTTAATCCCATGAACATATCCGAATTTACGGTCGCTGATACTTTTACCAGCATTTGATTGTATTTCTTCCCTTTGTTAAACAATCACAGTACAATGATCGCACGATTTATATCCGCCCACAAGTACAAAAAATAGGCTCTGTCATATATTAATATATTATATATTTAACTTTAATAATGTCTAAATTATTGATTATTAGTTTTTTAATTTTTACAAATTAAAAAATTAGCTTTTAAAAGTCAATATTAAATTAAATTTACAATGACTTTTGGCCCAAAAAAATTTAAAAAAAACTTAAAAAGGACTAAAAATATCCGGGTTCTGAAGGTAAGAAGTGTCAATCAGGGTCTTTAAAAAAGCAATTACCTTATTCTTTTGTCGGGTAGTGAGGACCAACTTGGCAACGTTTGGATCGAGGTTGGGTGCTGATTGAACATGATTTACATAATGATCCATCACCTCTTCGATGGTTTTAAAACGACCATCGTGCATATAGGGTGCAGTAAGATGCCAATTAAACAGGCCGGTAGCTTTGAATCTTCCCATATCCAGGGGATTACCGGTTACAGCTCCCCTGCCTTTATCCTTGAAATCATCTAAGGATACTGCCTTATCAAGTCCATTGTTAAAATAATCGCTGGAGGCAAAAGTGGGTGCAGCATGGCAATGACCACATTGTGCGTCAGGTAATGAAGGGTCAGAATTAAAATACATTTCCATCCCTTCCTGTTGGTCGCCATCAAAAAATATTTCCTTATTCAATTGTCTGACATAAAGACTGTTTCCCCCTGTAAGCAATATGCGCTCAAATTGGGCAATCGCTTTCGCGGCCAGCTCTTTGGTAATCTCAGTTTTTGAATTGATTCCAAACGCCTTCCTGAACATCGCAGGATAGGTCGGATGTTTTTTAAACTTTTCGACGACATTGGGCCACATTTCGTGCAGCTCTATCGGATTTTCAACCGGCTCCAATGCCTGTGTTTCTAAAGTAGGTGACCTTCCATCCCAGAAATAACCCTTGGTGAAGTATGCGATGTTTAAAAGCGACATGGAGCTTCGATTCCCAAACTGACCGGTAACTCCTTTACTAAATGCCAATCCATCCGTAAAAGCAAACTCAGGCTTATGGCAGCTGGCACAGGACTGACTGGAGTCAGAAGAGAGGATTGGGTCATAAAATAAGTGCCGACCCAACTGCACGCCATCATAGCTCATTGGGTTGTCAGGAACGTCCGGCAAAGGAGGCAGGTTACGTGGAACTACAAGCGGATAAGACTTTGGCTGGTATGGAATCGAACTTAAATCATCCGCACCGGGGGAATTGTCATTCTCACAGGAAGCTAAACTCAAAAACAATCCAATCGTTAAGGGTCTTAAACTCCGCATAAGGGTTCTTAAATTTTTAAAGCCGATCTAAAATAGGTCATAAAAACAGCCATAAAATCCTTTCCTTCATGAATTACCGGATCATTGTAAATATTTATATAATTGGAAAGGTCACCAAACAAAGCCCGGTGATCAAATTCCATCATCAACTTTGTAGTCTTGCCTTCCTCTATAATAATTTGCTTATTAAAGTTACTCTCTTCGTAGGCATCATTAAATCCACTGTGATAAGCAAACAATTCCTGCCTGGTACCATCACTGATACTTCCTTCTGTTTTCGAAAAAATATAAGAATCCCAACCCGACCAATAATGAATTCCGTCACTCAATGGACTTGAAGTAGGAAAATCACTTGGAGTTTTGTTATTCAATTCAGGTGGAACCCCAATTCCAAAACTGAATCGGTCATATTCGCCAACCTCAATTTTATCAAAAATTACACTGAGGCCATTCTCTGCATTTTGCAAGGTGAAATGATGATCCTGAAGGTTCACGAACCTTACACTGGAACTTAGGGGTACGATTTTTCCGGTAGCTGTCCTCAATTTAATCCTGCTGAGAAAAAACTCAGATTTGGTGAAGTAAATTTTCGAACCATCAAAAAAATCATACTCCTGACCCATCACCAGTGGATTTTGTCCAAACCGGCCCTTTATGACTAATTCCAAGGTGCCTACCGGTTTATCCTCTTTCTCACTGCATGAACTAAAAAAGACTGCAACAGATATCAAAACTAAAAACCACTTACCCATAAATTTTCTTGTACCTATTCAACGCATTAAAAGGCCGATTGGTTGCATTGGATTAAGAGCCCTTTTTTAAATTGTTTTCATACTCCTTCAGTAGTTTGGCAGACATTTTCTTAACCTGTACTGAAAACTCCTTTTCCTGTATCCAATGATAATAATTTCTGTCCTCGTATAGTATTTTGGCCACCGGTTGGCCCACATATTTCCCAAAATTGAAAACCACTTCTCCCTGTTCGTTGTATTTTAATCTCTGGGTGGCATCCAGGGTCTTCAGATCGTTGGTGAAATCATGAAGGATCTGCATATCATTTACTATTGGCCTGGAAATCGTCTGGCCATCTTCTTCGATAAAATCTGTCTCTTTGTATCTATCCAATTGACCTTTCAAAACCTCAATGGTTGCCCTGATATCCTCCATGGCATCATGTGCATTTTGCATTTCTTTACCACAGTAAAATTGGTAGGCCGCTTTTAAAGTTCTGGGCTCCATTCTGTAGAAAATTCGCTGAACGTCAATTAATCTTCGTTCTTCTATTTTAAGGTCAAGGCCGCACCTGGCTAATTCCTCCATGAGAATTGGAACATCAAAACGGTTGGAGTTGTATCCTGCCAAATCTCCATCGCCAATAAAATCAAATATCTTTTTAGCAACCTGGGCGAAAACCGGCTTGTTGGCGAGATCTGCAGGTGTAATCCCGTGAATGCGCATGGCCTCTTCAGAAATTGGAATGCCTGGATTTATCATGAGCATCATCTCTTCAGGAGCTCCGGAATTTTTTGGGTACTTCACCATCCCCAGTTGAATAATTCTGTCACGTATGACATTCAACCCCGTAGTTTCAACATCAAAAAAAATTAAATCTCTGTCTAAATTAAAATTCATAAGCTACAATATTAACGTAATGATAAACCTATTTCAGGAAAGTACATTCCAAGGTCCCCTTATTTAAATTTTCTATGGACAGAATTGTTCAGAGAATAAATCCTCCATTCTTCCAAATATGATCTCCAGAAGGAGGCATAATAATGTTCCAAGCTTAGCGGTGTTCCTCAGCATCAAAGGCTTTTCCCAACATTTGAAAAGTGTATACCAACCAAAATACACAGAGCCCGGGAAATAAAACGACCCACCATGCACTGGGATAATTTCTTGCACTGTGCATCATATTTCCCAAGCTAATTTCCTCAACCGGAAGTCCCAATCCAAGAAATGAAAGTGATGCTTCTGCAAGAATACTACTGCCCATTCCCAAGGCCAGCAATGGAAAAATATCCAGCAGTATCTTAGGCATCAGGTGCACCCAAATGATTCTTGCATCCGAATATCCAAAGGCTTTCATGGATTTTATATAAGTTTCCTGAGATTCACTGATGCTGAGGTATCTCACATATTTGCTCACACTCACTGAGAAAAATATCCCCATGATCATACTCAAAAATACAACTCCCGGCTTTTGAACCCATTGAACACACAACAGCAAAACCAGCATGATGGGAAATGATTTCATAAGACTTATCCAATTCAACAAAATCCTATCCGGAAACAACTTTATGCCATGCCTATTTTTTTCACCTCTCCTGAATAAAAAAATAAAAATGGCCGACAGTAAAAAGAATATCAATACCAACTGAAATGAAAGTATCCGGTATTCAATGAAAACTAAAAAGAGGTAACCCAGTAACAAAAGTAAAATGCATCCAAACAACCAGGTGACAAAAGAAACTTTTAACCCATTGGAATGATAATAACTCAAGCCTAATCCTACGGGCAATCCAATGACGAGTGCAAACAAAACACTCATAAGTGCAATCAGCAGAGATTTTCTCAACCCGTATAAACAATTGGACAAGACATCTTTCCCGAGTTCATAAGTTCCCAACAACCAAACTGATCCATCAGAACCGGTAAATGGTTTCTTCCAGGAATCCTCCTGATTGTTTTGGTAAGGATCATATACAAACAAGGGCCACATGGCAAATTCAAATTGAATTTTTTTCCAATCATTGCCTACCGCCAGCATTTCTGACTTCAAAGGTGATCCATCCGGTGGCGCTACCTGCCACAACATGCTGTAATTTTCTCCTTTAAATCTGCATAGAAAAGGATGAGGTGCCACTATGAATTGTATAAAAAAAAGAATTATACCAAAACAGATTAATGAATAAAAAACAAAAGTCTGCCTTCTTTTAAAATCCCTGATCGGACTTAAAAAGTGATAAAATTGCGTCTTCAACTTTTCTAGCTTACTCATTTCGCTATATCAATAAATCCGACATTGGTGTCGAAATATTCGACAATGATTATCTTTGCAAGATAAACTGAAATATGTACTTTGCTGAAAATATCAAATTCCTTCGCCAAAGAGATCAATTGTCACAACAACAAATATCCGATAAATTGGGTATTTCACGAACCACCTTGGGCGATTATGAGCGTGGTCACACCGAACCGAATTTGGCCACACTTTTAAACATTTGCAATCTATATGGCATTCCGGCAGAGGTATTGTTGAAATATGATCTGAGTCATGACAAAACCGAATTAAATGAAATTCATGGGAGACAAGTACTCAGTCTTACCATGGACCAAAAAGGGAATCCCAACATTGAACTGATCCAGAACAAGGCATACGCGGGGTATCTGGAAGGTTTTGACAATCCGGAATATGTAAAAGAACTTCCCAAGATCAATTTGCCCTCCCTAAAGGGTAAATATTATCGTGCTTTTGAAATCAGCGGAGACAGCATGCCGCCCATGGAATCTGGATCCATAGTCGTATGCTCTTTTGTTGAGCAACTGAAGGAAATAATAGCCGGTAAAACATACATATTAATCTCGCGTCAAAATGGTATTGTTTACAAAAGATTATACCCTGACTTCAACAAAAACACCCTCAGTTTGCTTTCTGACAATCCAATGTACCCTCCGTTTAATCTGGGCTTAGAAGAAATAGATGAATTGTGGCAATACAAAGCCCACATCAGCTTTATGGAACCAAAGCAATCCTACGACAGCTGGATGGAAGAAAAAATCAACAACATCCAATCCAAAGTCCTTGACATTCATCGAAAAATTGTAGGTTGAAACAGGGATTAAAAACAAAACCCAGAGTTTTTGGACTCCGGGTTGTGTTGAATTTTGGTTATTAAATTATCTGAAGGCAAAGGTGAATAAAAAAATCTATTCCACAATAATTTTTTCAGACAAAACCTTTTTACCCTGTGTAATTTTTAGAATTACGGTTCCTTTCACATGATCAATGTTGATCTCTTTATCATAGCTGCCATTGAATTCTTTCAGGTCTTCCTTATAAAGCTCCTTTCCATTGAGATCCAAAACCTGTAACATCATTGGACCTTTGGTTCCCTGGTACTTTATTTTGAGTTGCCCCTGACTTGGGTTCGGGGAGCCGGAGAGATACGTGATCTCCAGTGATTCATCCTGCACCTTATTTTTTGTTTCCAGATTTCTTAACTCTGCATTCAACTCTTCACTTATTTCGCGACCCAAATCTTTAAGTCTAAAGGCCTCTTCTCTCAATTCATCAGCTCCTTCCCTGATGTGTTCCCTAAGAATTTGCTTTTGCTCTTCATTCATTCCCTGCTCATTCCAATGAAAATTTTTCATATTTCCGGCTTTGCATTTTGGTTGGCACATTTCAGGACTGCACTTGCCGAGCACCACTGTTGCTTTATGTTCTTCGCCATTCCTCAAGTAAACTACTTTTACTTTATCATCTACTTTTTTACCGGACATCAGGTCTACTACACTTTCAAAACCGGAAACTTTTTTGCCATCAATTTTCATGATCATATCTCCTTCTTTAAGGCCGGCTTTTTCTGCACCACTTCCTTCATAAACCTGATCAATGGTAGCTCCGTTATCACCCCCCGCATCTCTGAGTTGCACACCCAAAACAGCTTTATTGGGTGCATCACATTTTGCCATGTTGGATCCACCGTCTTCATTCCAATGGAACATCATCGGACCATCCTCATCACTGCCCTCTTCTACTATAACTTCCACATTGTTTCCGTTGATTTCTTTGGTCTTGCCGTCTTTGTGTATGAAAACTTTTACTTTACGACCCTCTTCATTTCCCTTTAACTCACCGAGGACCGAATCCACTATTACTTCGATCTGTGCTTCCTCAGAAGAAGGAGATCCTGAACGAATTACTTTCTTTACGATTACTCTTTTCTCTTTTTTTACTTCAGATTCTTTGGTAACGCCCGTATCTGAACCCTGGGCCAAAAGCCATCCTGTACAGAACAGCATTGCTAAAATTGATGAACTTATTTTTTTCATAACCACGTAATTTATTTAAAAATAATTAATTAATTTCTATCCCTGCCTCTTTGGTATTATAATCAGAAACATTGATTTTAAGATCCCCCTGATTCTGCAAAATAATGATTTTATAGCTTTGCTCCTTTTGGCCGGATGATTTAATTGCCTGGGACATGGCCCTTATCACTTTATCTTTTGTTTCAGCAGCCCCTTGTCTCAGCGTCCTCGCCAATTCTCTTATTTCAGACATTCTGACTTCATGTTCATGTGTTGATTCGTCTGTATCCATCACTTCCAATTCCTCAGTTTCTACAATTGTTTCGTCGAGATGATCAGCCGCAGACTTTTCTGTCAGCAACTCAGTCTCTTCATTGATATTTTGTGCAGGATGAATTCCGTTCGGATTTGGTTTTTTAATTTTTGTTTGGCTTAATTTTAAAGCAGAAGGTGTTACCCTTCTTGTCGGAATGACTTTATGGCTGGTCTTCTTTTCCGGTGTGGCCACTTCATCGTTCTCTGGAAGACAAGCCCAATCCAACCTGCCGGAAATGCTGACGGGCAGCTGTATTTCCCTATCGGCTACCAAGTATCCCAACAACAAAGTAAACCCAAAGGTGAAAAACATGTTCATCCATGTTTTGTAATTTTTCTCTCTGGAATAATTAATGTTCAGAATATGTTTCACTCTTCTGCACAGCTGATTTTTTTCAGAACTAAAACCAATTTGGTCTGATTCAGGAATGAATGTTGGATTCTCTCCCAACTTAAGAATCAGGGATGCATATTCCAAAGTCTTTGGGATCATTCTGAGGGTGAGCCAATCCGCACAAATTTCTCTTTGAAATCTTATACGTTTGATGATAAAATGAGCAGCAGGATTAAAGAAAAATATCAATTCACAAAAATTGCAAATCACATTGTACAGGTGATCTTTTGCAAGAATATGAGCCAGCTCATGTGCAATCACACATTCTGCTTCTTCATAACTCAGGTTATTCACCCAGGAAGTTGGCAGTACCAGCATAGGCTTAAAAAAGCCGGTAACAAAAGCGGAAGTGATTTTTTCAGAGTGGATAAAAACAATGGATTGCCGGATTTGCAAATTCTGCTTGATTTGTAAAAAAATACGATTCCATTCATCCGGGAATTTTGCATTTGATTGCCATCGAATGCGCTCTAAAAAATAATAAGAGAACACATAGCGCACAAATAAAATGAAGCCTCCTACAGCCCAGGAACGATTTACCCAAAGCACCCAATTGTCCGAAAATCCGGACCACCAGGATTGAGACAATTTAAATATGTCCACGCCGATAAAAAAGTGATAAATAAAAGTACCCAAAGTGATCAAGAGGAATGCAATCAGGCTGAATCTGTAAATTGCATTGATCAATTGAGGTTTGCGGGCATTTAGAAACTTCTCTGCCAACAAAACCAGAAAAACAAGTACAGTCCCCTGCCAAAGAGAATGAACCAACATCCATGCGAAGGAACTTTGCACATCTGACCAGAACTGTACTTGACCACTACCCATCATTTAGATTTTAAGAATGAAAAATATCCTTTACAATTTAAAATTCATAGCCCCTTAATATTTGTATGTCAGTGAATTTAATCAAGACGAATATTCAACTCAATGACGATTTATTTTGCTTGTTGCGTTTTCTCAAGCTCCCTGATCAAATGCTTGAGTTCTTTAAGTTCCTTGTCGGTAGCTTTATAATGCCCCAATGTCTGGATAACCAGTTCCATGGCTGCACCTTCAAACACTTCATCCACCAATTCCTTCACAGCACTTTTCTTAACGTGATGTTCTTTTACCAATGCACTGTAGATGTGTGTTTTTCCATCCATTTCACGGCTGCAATAATTTTTTTCTGCCATGATCTGCATGATCTTTAAGGTCGTGGTATAACCTGATTCTCTCTTTTCGTTGATCAGTTCATTTACTTGCTTTACCGTTGAAGGACCATGCTTCCATAATATCTGGAGAATGTCCAATTCCGCTTCTGTGGGTCTTATTCCTGTCTTTGCCATACGCTTGTACGAATAGTTTCGTATAGCAAATATAATAAAGAAGATTTATTCCTACGAAGTAATTCGTATTTTAAGACTAATTTAACACTAAATCTTCATAAAGCCCCGTCTAAGGCCGGTAGAAGGGCTCAGGATCTGATACCATCCAGAAGGTAGATTGCGCAGATCTAACCTCATCACATCCACTGAAGGTGAAGTAATCTCCGGATGAAATTCTCTGCCATGCACATCCTGTAATCGGCAATCCTTTGGCAAGGTCGTCCACTTTGAAAATTGGATCAGCACATAATCTTTTGCCGGTGAAGGATAAATAACGGCATGCGATTCACCCGCCTCGTATTGACCGACATTTAATTTTATGATAAATCTTCGTACGGTCACACATCCGTTGTCATCGATCACTTTTAAAGTATATTCTCCGGGCTCCAAAAAATCAGGATCAAAATTGCCTACAATTTCCTGAATATATGGAGGTGTTCCACCCTGAATATCGACTTTGAGTATCTTGCCCTTATTGAACCCCGTATTTACCCCTTTGACATGAATGCTGTCGATGATCAATTCGGCGAATTGTGGCAGATTAAACGTCATGGTATCGGCGGTAGCCTTTTTAGATTTTATAATCACGGTAACTTTTCCGGACACGCCTTCCGCGGAAGATTTTGTACTGCCATTACTCCATGCAAAAGTAAATGGAGCCGCTCCTCTGATGCTGTCCAGATAAATATTGGTCACTTCACCAAAACATTTAATATCAGGAGTGATCCTGGTTTTTACAATTTCCGGAACACTGCATACATAGCTGATCAGGCGTTTTACGGTATCTACATTACACGCTGAATTGGCAATGAGTGTAAGATTAAGTGGATTGGTTTTGCAATCCAATACAAGATTCAAACTGTCTCTGTTAAATGTCTTTCCATCTGCAATCCAGGTATTTCCCAAAGCATTCAGGCTGGTAGCTTTTGCGCTGAAAAATTCATAATCACTTACATATTGAAAATCTGCTTTTGCCACATGGTTGTCTTTTATGGTGACACTTCCTTTGACGCCGGGTGACAACATATAAAATGATCCACTTGCATTGGTTTCTAGCTTGCTTGCACAGACGAGATATTCATAGGTAGAGTCCTTTGTCAGACATTTTTCATTGTAAGTCAAAGCATTCAGATTTCTGGCTACAATTTTATATTGTGTCTCTGATTTAAATTTACGCAGGATGGTATAGCCTGCCGTAGCATCCGGGGATGCCTGCCAGCTCAAGTCTATGTTCTCTTTGTTTTCTTTCACCAACAATCCGGAAGGAGCTTGCATTGGATACATGTTCAGACTTGGGTCGCCCATCAACCCCATGTGCGTTCCTCTGAGTGCGGTAGGACTTACATTGTAAAGGGCGCCATTGTTGTTGGTGCTGAGTCGGTGACTGTATCCTATGTGTTCGCCCATGGCCATGTGATGAAATTGCCAACCCGGTCTTCCAGCCCATACACAGGTCAGCATGGTACCACTTGCCAAAGGAGATCTCAAAAAATTATTCGGGCTGTCCCAATCTCCAAAATATGAACCAAACAAAACTGTAAAAATGCCTTGGAGCGAATCCGTACCCATTAGAGTAGTATTGCTGATACCTCCTGCCGAGGTATAGCTTCCACCTCCGGCGCCATAGGACCACAAATAAGAGTCAGCCAACAATAAATCTCTGTAGCTGCCGGAAATAACGCTGTCCGGGCCAAAAAATGCGGAAGCATTGCGGTATCCGGTAGATCCAAAAAATTCACCCATGAAATTAAAATTGTCTTGCACCACTGCTTTCCTCTTGGCCTTAATTTTACCGGTTCTGAAAAGGTAATTTTTATTGAGGTAATTACGAAGAAGGGTGATTTCTGACTTTTTAATATCAGGCATGTTGTAGAAATCTACACGGCCTACTTCCAGTTCAACGTCATTGGGTATCTGGCTCTGATCAAATTTTCCATCACCGGGAATATTTTTAGTCTCTGCCCTGGATCCTGTAACGTTGTTGACGCTTACATCTGTCCAGCCCCCGTCCATGTCTGCATAATAGGTGTCTGACGGCCAGGCCCCGGCATGATCTGTATGTCCATCCCAGGCGAAGTTTCCGGAGTATGGTACCGCAACATGGCCTATAATGAAAACAGTGCTCAACGAGGGGTAACTGGTTCTTTGGGTCTTTATCAGATTCTTCACCTCCAACACCGTCATGGTCGTTGGGATATTGGATTGTAACACATGCCAGGATTCATTTTCCAATGCAGATTTCAAACGACTGATTTCAGCAGTAAGGCTGTCTTTCACCCGGTTGTCCACCAGCAGTAAAATAGTTTTCTTTGGTTCAACAGCAGGAACTTTAATTCCACCGTATAGGTAGCCATTGGCACCTATATCTGAAGCTGACCGGCTTACACGGTATTCATAGGCTTGGCCAATCTGAATGGAAGTATCTGTAAAAAACAGTGCATCCCCGGGTAAATTTCCGATGGCAACACCCCAGGCCTTGGCTTCTTTTGTCTTTCTGAAAATCATGTACCTTGTTGCCAAAGGTTCCTGGTTCCACCTGATGGTAATGGAACGCTTTGATTCGTCCAGCGTAGTGGACAACAGGACGGAAGCTTTCAAGGACCAATTCTGAGCAGACGCCAGGTTCAAACAAAACAAGCTTAACAAGGTAAATGCAATGAATTTCATTTTTCTTATTTTTTTACAAATATAGATTGAAATAAGCCTAAAATGAAATCATGTTGTCAGACCATGGGTCCATGGGTTGATGATGGAGGATATAAATTGGGTCAAGCCAAAAATTTGGGGAGAAACCAGTTTTGTGGACCCCGTCATTCACTAAAGTTGTCCTAAATTCCATTCCATTATGATTGTTCTTTTTTTTCATAATACAAAAAAGAACCAAAAAAAAATCAAGGCTGTTTTCATTTCTTAACGCTAAAACTAACTTAAAAAGCTAAACCAAATAAACTCGCATTAAGCAGCAGCAATAGCTCCAGGCCTTACTGTAATCTATTTGTTAGCTTATCTGCATGGGGGCTCAAACAGTATTTTGTTTTGAACGCTTTTTAAATCAGTTTTAGCTAAAATGAAAAAGGCCGGGCTGAATTTCTCATTCGATAACTATATAATGAAGTATTGGAATCTTTTTAACCCATTCTATAAATTTGAATTTGTCCTCCGGGGATGTTTGCGGATTGTACAATGAAATTTGGTTAAGGGCATTTAATGAATTTCTGAATGTTATCCAAGATACCAGCGTACTTCTGTCTAAATCATCAGCCTCATCGAGACGGATAAAGGATTCAATCCTGCCGTTCTAATTTTGTTTTGCGAAATTGGTTTTCTTCAGTTTCTTTGTTGATTGTTAGGTAGGAATTAATAAAATATAATTATGAAGTTTCATTCGCTGCGTCCCATGATCTGGACGGACAAATTAGAAGAATCCATTAAGTTTTATACAGAGTTGCTTGGCTTCTCCTGTGATGAGTACAATCCAGACTGGAAATGGGCCTCCCTACACAAGGATGAGGCCTATCTGATGCTGGCAAGCCCCAATGAGCATACTCCTTTTGAGGGTTGCTATTTTTCCGGCAGTTTCTATTTTCAGGTGGACGATGTAGATACCTTATGGGCGCAATTAAAGGATGAGGTTCACATTTATTATCCGATAGATGATTTTGAATTTGGCATGCGCGAATTCGGAATCCTGGACATCAATGGCTACATCCTGCAATTCGGAAAAGAAATTGATGTACAGAAAATATGACCCAATTAATTATTGCTAGTTGCCTCTAAGTTCTAAACTCTTTACCTAATAACAACTATTTTCTCTATCTGATGATACGCTTTTCCTTGAATCTTTAGTAAGTACTCTCCATTTAATAGATCACTAGGAAATTGCAATAAATATTGTGTCCCCAGTTGTGGATTAAAATGAGAGGTACGTAGTACTTTACCAGAAAGGTCAATTAATTCTAGAGTGACTTTTGATTGATCCCCAATTCTTTAGAGTAAATACAAATGGTTTGATACTGATGGATTAGGGTATATGGCAAAAGCTTTTTCTTTGCCAGATTGAATGTCTGTATTACTTACGACTTTATCACAACCCGGAACAAGACAGCCTTCTGAGTCAAGGTGTAGAAGCCAGCCTCTCCACACTAAATCTCTACGGTCAGAAACCCTCCCGCATACAACTAAAGAATTATAAGGTGTGGTTACTATGCTTTCCATTACCATGGATGTTGCCCGAAGGCTATCCCAGCCTAAAGGTTGATATAACCTTGTCCATAAGCTATCACCTAGAATAGAACATTTAAAAAGACATCCATAACCAGGCTCTGCAACAGGAGGCGTTAGAAGAGATCCACATGTAACCATTCCAGAACCATCATGAAGTAAACTCATATTATTAATCCATTGAAAATTATTACCAACCATGATTAATGGTTGCTGGAATCTAGTTCTCCAATACACAGTATCCAATTCAGAAGATACATGAAAGACATAAGGTATTGACTTATCATTCAAAACATCAATATTGTCATTTGTAATAATGAAATAACCGCCACTCCCATCATCTTTAATTGTGTAAGTAAATCCTCCATTTGTATAAATATTACCGGGAGTTATAAGTTTATTCTCTCTTATTAGATTACCTAATGTATCCACCTTAAGATAGATAAGCCATCCTTTATGTGTAAATTGATTATTTTTAACTTCAAATTCATCTCCAATGAGATGATAGAATCCTTCTTTGAATGTGATGTATCTAATCGTTATTGTTCTTTGAATATTTTTGATCCTTATTCTTGACAATTGTTCCAAACTGTCATTGTAGGTATATATATAATTCTCCATAGTATATTGTCTGGAATATTGATGTCTAAATACATAGATCAATTCTTTGGAATCAGAATCCATTTCAGAATGTGTACTAAATATAATATCACCACTGACTGGTTGCTCTACTTTAACTTTATTTATAATCTTTCCCGACCTCATATTGATGGCGACAATATAGTTTTTAACATACTGAAGTGTTGTATCATCCCAGTTGATCATGTTGTAATAATAAATAGAATCATTTCTTTTGAAGAGTGGGTAATTTTGCCGAACATAGGGTTTTGTGAAATCATCTTCCGTTATTAGCTTAGAATGAATAAGATTACCCTGGTAATCAAATTTTGTGAGATTTGGCTTGACTTTCTTATAACCTCCTGTCGTATCCTGACTGACGACTTGATCACCTACTATATAAATATATTGGGAATCACATTCTATCGAACCAAAAACACATTGCCCTTTGACTGCTCCAACATCCGGAGTTAAGTTAAAGAATGTGCGTTCTTGAGATATTATCTCTTGTGTTGCGAAACTCAATATTAATAATATATGTAATATTTTCATCCAAAGAAAGTTTAAAATGTTGGGGAGTAATGATAATACCAAAGTTCATTCTAAACTCTCTATCTAATAACAACAATTTTCTCTATCTGATGATACGCTTTTCCTTGAATCTTTAGTAAGTACTCACCATTTAATAGATCACTTGGAAATTGCAATAAATATTGTGTCCCCAGTTGTGGATTAAAATGAGAGGTATGTAGTACTTTACCAGAAAGGTCAATTAATTCTAGAGTGACTTTTGATTGATCCCCAATTCTTGAGAGTAAATACAAATGGTTTGATATTGATGGATTAGGGTATATGGCAAAAGCTTTTTCTTTGCCAGATTGAATGTCTGTATTACTTACGACTTTATCACAACCCGGAACAAGACAGCCTTCTGAGTCAAGATGTAGCAGCCATCCCTTAATCACTTCTTCACTCCCATCAGATACTCTTCCACATACTATAAGAGTATT